>MGBV01000062.1:0-351 GCA_001788415.1 Candidatus Rokubacteria bacterium GWC2_70_16
CCTGTACGTCGAGCGTGCTGCCGAGGGTGCCAACGCCGCCGCTGGGCGGGCGTCGGGAGGCCACGCAGCCGGGCGCCGAGAAGGGTCCAGATGCGAGGCGGCGCCCGAAGGCCGCACGCGAGGCGTACTGCCTGTACGTCGAGCGTGCTGCCGAGGGTGCCAACGAAGCAGATGGGCCCTTATCGGCGCCCGGCTAAGCGCGGACCTGGCAGGCCACCCAGTGCCCCGGCGAGATCTCCTTGAGGACCTGCTCGTTCTCGGCGCAGGACGGGATGCGGACGGGGCAGCGCGTGTGGAAGCGGCAGCCGGAGGGCGGCTTGATGGGGCTCGGCACGTCGCCCTCGAGCAGGA
>MGBV01000062.1:359-9744 GCA_001788415.1 Candidatus Rokubacteria bacterium GWC2_70_16
CGCTTCACCGCGGGGTCGGGAATCGGCACCGCCGAGAGCAGCGCCTCGGTGTAGGGGTGCTTGGGGTTGGTGTACAGCTCCTTGCCCCCCGCGATCTCCACGATCTTGCCGAGGTACATGACCGCCACGCGCGTGGAGATGTGCTCCACCACGGAGAGGTCGTGGGCGATGAAGAGATAGGTCAGGTCGAACTGCTTCTGGAGGTCCTCGAGGAGGTTGATCACCTGGGCCTGGATGGAGACGTCCAGGGCGGACACGGGCTCGTCGCAGACGATGAGCTTGGGGCTCACGGCCAGGGCCCGGGCAATGCCGATGCGCTGCCGCTGCCCGCCGGAGAACTCGTGCGGGTAGCGCCGCAGGTGGTCGGCCGCCAGCCCCACCGTCTCGAGCAGGTGGACGACCCGGTCCTCGCGCTCGCGCTTCGTCTTGGCGAGCTTGTGGATCACCAGCGCCTCGCCGATGATCGAGCCCACCGTCATGCGCGGGTTGAGCGACGCGTACGGGTCCTGGAAGATGATCTGCATGTCGCGGCGCAGGTGGCGCAGGGCCCGCTTGTCCAGCGTGGTCACGTTCCGGTCGCCGAACCACACCTCGCCGGAGGTGGGCTCGATGAGCCGCAGGATGCAGCGCCCCGTGGTGGACTTCCCGCAGCCGGACTCGCCCACGAGCCCGAGCGTCTCCCCCTTCAGGATCTCGAAGGAGACGTCGTCCACGGCGTGCACGCGGGCCACCTCCCGGGAGAAGAGACCCCCGCGGATCGGGAAGTACTTCTTGAGGTTCTTGATCCTGAGCAGCGCCTGTTCCGCCATGGTCTCGGTCCTCTCAGTAGAGCCAGCAGGCCACCTTGTGGCCGGGCTTGACTTCCTTGAGCGGCGGGTCCTTCTCGGTGCACGCGGCCTTCACGAAGGAGCAGCGCGGGGCGAAGCGGCAGCCGGGCGGGATGTCGCCCTTGAGGGTGGGGACGGTGCCGCCGATGGCCTCCAGGCGCTGGCGCTGGGTGGCGGCCAGGTCGATGCGCGGGATGGAGCGGAGGAGCCCCTGGGTGTAGGGGTGCAGCGGCTCCTTGAAGAGGTCGCCCACCGCCGCCTCCTCGGCGACCTTGGCGGCGTACATGACGATCACGCGCTGGGCGGTCTCGGCGATGACGCCCATGTCGTGGGTGATGAGCATGACGGCCATGCCGAGCTTGGATTTGAGCTCGTTGAGCAGTTCCAGGATCTGGGCCTGGATGGTCACGTCGAGCGCCGTGGTGGGCTCGTCGGCGATGAGCAGCTTGGGGTTGCAGGACAGCGCCATGGCGATCATGACGCGCTGGCGCATGCCGCCCGAGAGCTGGTGCGGGTACTCCTTGACCCGGCGCTCGGCGTTGGCCATGTGCACGAGCTTGAGCATGTCCACGGTCTTGGCCATGGCATCCCGGCGCCCGAGCCCCTCGTGCAGCCTGAGCGCCTCGGCGATCTGCTCGCCGCAGGTGAACACCGGGTTGAGCGAGGTCATGGGCTCCTGGAAGATCATGGAGATCTCTTTGCCGCGGATCTTGCGCATCTTGCCCGGGGGCAGGTCCACCAGGTTCTTGCCGTCGTAGCGGATCTCGCCCTCGACGATCCGGCCCGGAGGCTGCGGGATCAGCTTCATGATGCTGAGCGCCGTCACCGACTTGCCGCACCCGGACTCGCCCACGATGCCCAGGGTCTCGCCCTTGTTGATGTAGAGATCCACGCCGTCCACCGCGCGGACGGTGCCCTCGTCGGTGAAGAAGTACGTCTTGAGGTTCTTGACGTCCAGGAGGCGCTCGGCCATGGCGTGTCCTCTTGTCCTCAATTATCCCCAACATGCTTGTCGCATGTTGGCCGTGGGCCAGATGGTCGGATCGACCCGCGGGTCGTTACGGCAGTTCGCTACCAGCTGCTCGTGATCTCCCGGAGGGCGGCGAGCGCCCGGTCGATGTCCTCCCGGTCCACGTCCTTGTGGGTGACGCACCGGATGGCGGCCGGCCCGATCTGGTGGATCTTCACCTTGCGCGCGAGAGCGCCCGTGACCAGCGCCACGACACCGCCCTCCCGCTCCACCCGGAAGATGACGATGTTCGTCTGCACCTTGGCGAGGTCCACGCGGCAGCCCGGCAGCCGGGCCACGCCCTCCGCGAGTCGCTGCGCGTGGGCGTGGTCCTCGGCGAGGCGCTCGACCATGGTCTCCAGCGCCACGAGCCCCGCCGCGGCCAGCACGCCCACCTGCCGCATGCCGCCGCCCAGCATCTTGCGGATGCGGCGGACGCGCGCCACGAAGTCCCGGGTGCCGCAGACGAGGGAGCCCACGGGGGCGCCGAGTCCCTTCGACAGGCAGAAGGTGAGCGAATCAACGTGGCGGGTGAAGTCCGGCAGCGGGCGGCCGAGGGCGACCGCCGCGTTGAAGATCCGCGCGCCGTCGAGATGCACCGAGACGCCCGCGGCGTGCGCCACGGCCGCCACGGCCTCGATCTCCTCCGGCGTGCAGCAGGTGCCGCCGTGCCGGTTGTGCGTGTTCTCGAGGCACACGAGCCCCGTCCGCGGGATGTGGACGTTGCTCGGGCGGATGCTGTCGCGCACCTGCTCCGGCGTGAGGAAGCCCCGCTCGGTGGCAATGGCGAGAGTCTGCACCCCGCCGATGAGGGCCGTGCCCGCCACCTCGTAGTTGAAGATGTGGCAGTCGCGGTCGAGGACGATCTCCTGGCCCGGCCGCGTCTGCGCCAGCACGGAGACGAGGTTGCCCTGGGTGCCGGAGGTGACGAAGAGCGCCGCCTCCTTCCCCGCGCGCCGGGCCGCGTCCTCCTCGAGGCGCTTGACGGTGGGATCCTCCTCCCACACGTCGTCCCCCACCTCGGCGCGCGCCATGGCCTCCCGCATGGCCGGGGTGGGGAGCGTGAGGGTGTCCGAGCGTAGGTCCACCACGTCGTGCATCGGGCTACCTCACCGCCGTCCGGAGGCGCTGGGCCGCGCGCCGGCCCCAGTCGGTGTAGGCGAACTCGGTGGCCAGCTGGCGGAGCCTGTCCTGGGAGTCCTGGGCCCGGCCCTCCTGGGCATAGACCTCCGCCAGTCGGTAGAGGGCCTCGGGCACCACCAGGGTCCGCGGGTACTCCTTCAGCAGGGCCTCGAGCCGCTGGCGCGCCGCCGCCGGGTTCCCCTGGTCCATGTAGTAGGAGGCCACCCACAGCTCCTTCTGGGCGAGGCGCCCCCGGCAGATGTCGATCTTGGCCAGCGCGTCGGAGGCGTACCGGCTGTCGGGATAGTCGCGGACCAGCTTCTTGAAGGCCTCCATGGCCTTGGCCGTGATGCCCTGGTCCTGCTCCACGGGCTTGAGCTGGTCGTAGTAGCTCATGGCCAGCCGGAACTGCGCGAGGTCGGCGATCTCGTGACGCGGGAAGAAGGCCAGGAAGCCCTCGAGCTCCTTGATGGCCTTGTCCCACTCCCCCTCGCGGTAGTAGGTCTCGCCCATGAGGAAGCGGGCCCGCGCCGCGTGGCTCGACTGCGGGTGGCGCTCGACGATCTTGCGGAAGTGGGTCCGGGCCTCCTCGTAGCGCTTCTTGTTCATCTCCGACTCGCCCATCTGGTAGAGATCGGCGGCCGGCAGCAGCGGCTGCGGCCTTTGCCTGAACAGGTCTGCGACGTACGAGCCCATGGAGGAGCACCCTCCGACGAGGAGCGCTGCCGCGAGCACGGCGGGGACCAGAAGGGCTTGCGACCTGGGGCGCATTCGTGAGGAAGGTACGGTCAGACCCCTGCGAAGTCAAGGAGATTGACAGGCCCCGATCCCTTCCGTATGATCCCGCCGATGCCGCTTCCCAGGATGGTGCGCGTCCGGCAGACCTTCCCGCGCCCCCGGCTGGCTGACATCCCCGGCGGTGTCCATTCGGCTCTCGACGCGGCGCGCCTGCCCGTCAAGCCGGGCGACACAGTGGCCGTCGGGGCCGGCAGCCGCGGCATCGCCAACATCGACGCCATCGTCAAGGCGACCATCCGCTACCTGAGAGACCTCGGCGCGCGCCCCTTCATTTTCCCGGCCATGGGGAGCCACGGCGGCGCCACGCCCGAGGGCCAGCGGGAGGTGCTCGCCCACTACGGCATCACGGAAGGCGCCATGGGCTGCGAGATCCGCGCCACCATGGAGGTCGTCCAGGTGGGCGAGGCCCTGGGGATGCCCGTGTGGCTCGACCGCCTCGCCTCCGAGGCCCACTGGATCGGGCTCGTCAACCGCGTCAAGCCCCACACCGACTTCAAGGGCAGCATCGAGTCCGGCCTCTTCAAGATGCTGACCATCGGGCTCGGCAAGTGGCAGGGCGCCACCCAGTACCACCGGGCCAATGTCAACCACGGCTACGAGACCGTGATCACCGCCGTGGGCCGGGAGATGCTCGCCAAGGCGCGGATCGGCTTCGGGCTCGGCATCGTCGAGAACGGCTACGACGAGACGGCGCGGGTGGAGGCCTTCAACGCCGCGGTCCTCGAGGCGGGAGAGCGCCGGCTCCTGAAGGACGCCCGCGACTGGATGGCGCGGCTGCCCTTCTCCCCCATCGACGTGCTGGTGGTGGAGGAGATCGGCAAGAACATCTCCGGCGCCGGCATGGACACCAACGTGATCGGCCGGCCCTCCAACCCCCACGAGCCGTTTCCCGCCGATCCCAGGATCCTCTGGATCGTGGCGCTGGACCTCACCGAGGAGAGCGGCGGCAACGCCACGGGCATCGGCAACGCCGACTTCACCACGCGGCGGCTCCGCGACAAGATCGACTGGAAGAAGACGGCCATCAACTGCCTCACGGCCTGCGCGCCCAACGGCGCCAAGCTGCCGCTGGTCTTCGACTCGGACCGTGAGGCGGTCGAGAGCGCGCTCGACTGCATCGGGCTCACCCGGCCCGAGCAGGCGCGCGTCATCCGCGTCAAGAACACGCTCGTCCTCGGCGAGATCGAGTGCTCCGAGGCCCTCCTGCCGGAGATCGCCCAGCGCTCTGACCTGGAGGTCATCGGCGTCCCGCGCCCCCTCGGCTTCGACGCGGGCGGGCAGATCGTCCCGCTGGCTCACTAACGAACAAGGAGATTCCGCCATGCCTACTCTGGGGATGCGTATCCTGTCGGTCCTGCTGGCGCTGGGGCTCTGCGGCGCGGCGCTCGTCGCGCCTGCCCAGGCCCAGGAGAAAGCGAGCGTGGTGTTCTCGGCGGGCCCCACCGGCGGCTCGTGGACTCCCATGGCCGCGGCCACCGCGGACGTCGTCAGGAAGAAGTTCCCCGAGGTGGATGTCCAGGTGGAGCCGGGCGCGGCCCTGGTCAACATGGAGAAGATCCGCAACGACAAGGCCGACCTCGGGTGGTCAATGACGACGGTGATGGCGGATGCCCGTGCCGGCGCGGGGTCCTGGAAGGGCAAGCAGACCGACAAGCCGCTCCTGGTGGCCACCTACTACCCGAACGTCTGGCAGCTGGTGGTGCCCGCGGATTCGGACGTCAAGCAGCTCGCCGACCTCAAGGGAAAGCCGGTGGCGCTTCCCCCGCGCGGCAACACCAGTCTCGCCGAGGGGTGGGAGCTGCTGCTGCGCGTCCACGGGATGAAGCTCGACGACCTGGGCACGAAGAGCTACGGCTCGCTGACCGAGAACGTCGAGCTGATCAAGAACCGGCAGGCCGTGGCCATGGGGTGGTTCACCACCGTGCCCGCCTCCATCGTCCTCGACCTCGGCTCCGCGCGCAAGGTCCGGCTGCTGTCGGTCCCCGAGGACAAGATCGCGGAGATGAAGAAGCTCAACGCCGGCTTCGTGCGGCACGTGATCCCGAAGGGCGCCTACGCGGCCCAGGGGGTGGAGGCCGACGTGGTGACCATCCAGGCGCCGACCATCCTCATCGCCTCGTCGAAGACGCCCGCGGACGTGATCTACAAGATCACCAAGGCCATCGTCGAGGGCCGCGACGCCTTCGGCAACGTCACGGCGGCCATGAAGGGCGTGACCGCCGGGCAGATGGCCGAGAGCTTCGGGCTCCCCCGCCATCCGGGGGCCGAGAGGTACTACCGGGAAGCCGGACTGCTGAAGTAGCCGCGTCCGTTGCGCAAGCTCGCGGGCTACGCCGGGCTGGTCGTAGGCGTGGTGGGGGTCGTCATGTCCCTCTACCACGTCCACGCCCGGCTCACGACGGCGGCGCCCGACAGCCTCGCCCTCAGGATCATCACGCTGGCCTTCAGCCTCACCCTCGCCTTCCTGCTCTTCCCCCGGAAGGCCGGGGCCAGCCCCGAGCGGATCCCCTGGAGCGATCTCGGCCTGGCGGCGCTCTCGCTGGGCTGCATGGGCTACCTCTTCGCGAACTACCAGTACGTGACGACGCGGATGCCCACGGCGGAGCCCCTGAGCCGGGCCGACATGGTCGTCGGAGCGGTCGGCACGCTCCTGGTGCTCGAGGCGACGCGCCGGACCATCGGCCTCGCCCTCCCGGTGGTGGCCCTCTGCTTCATCGGCTACGGGCTCCTCGGCCCCTGGCTCCCCGGCGGGCTCGGGCACCGGGGGCTGTCGCTCGAGATCCTCCTCGACCAGACGTACTTCACCACCGAGGGCATCTTCGGGATCCCCCTCGGGGTGGCGGGCACCTACGTCATCCTGTTCATCATCTTCGGCGCCTTCCTGGAGAGGTCGGGCGCCGGCCAGTTCTTCATGAACTTCGCCAACGCCATCGCCGGCGGCTCCCGGGGCGGCCCCGGCAAGGTGGCGGTGGTGTCGTCGAGCCTGTTCGGCACCATCTCGGGGTCGGCCGTCGCCAATGTCATGGTAGACGGCTGGCTCACCATTCCCATGATGAAACGGACGGGGTTCAAGCCGGAGGCCGCCGCGGCCATCGAGGCGGTGGCGTCCACCGGCGGCCAGATCATGCCGCCCATCATGGGCGCCGCCGCATTCGTGATGGCGGAGTTCCTTGGGGCCTCCTACGGCCAGGTGATGATCGCCGCGCTGATCCCGGCCCTCTTCTACTACGGCGCGCTCTTCGCCGCGATCCACTTCAACGCGATCCGGAGCGGCCTCAGAGGGATCCCGCGGGAGGAGCTCCCGATCCTGGGCCACATCATCATGCGGCAGGGACACCTGTTCGTCCCTCTCGTGATCATCTTCATCCTGCTGCTCCAGGGATACACGGCGACGTACGCCGCGATCATGTCCACGGCGGCGGTCCTGGTCCTGTCGTGGGTGCGGCCGGAGTCCCGGGTCACCCCTCGCAAGGCCATCGAGGCGCTCCGGGACGGGGCCTTCCAGACCGTGCCCGTGGCGATGGCCACGGCGGCCGCCGGCATCGTGATTGGCGTGATCCTCCAGACCGGGCTCGCGATCCGGTTCACCAGCTTCCTCGTGAGCGTTGCCGGCGGCAGCCTGCTGCTGGCGCTGGTCATCACGATGATCGCCGGGGTGATCCTCGGTATGGGGATGCCGACCACGCCGGCCTACATCATGCAGGCGGCGCTCCTCATCCCGGCGCTGATCAAGCTTGGGGTCGCCCCCATGGCGGCCCACATGTTCGCGTTCTACTTCTCCTGCCTGTCGGCCGTGACGCCGCCGGTGGCGCTGGCCGTGTACGCTGCGGCGTCCATCAGCAAGTCGGGCCTGTGGGGCTCCGGCTGGCAGGCCGTGAAGTTCGCCTCGGCGGGCTTCATCGTGCCCTTCTTCTTCGTTTACTCGCCCGCGCTCCTGTTCTCGGGCTCCTGGGAGGAGATCCTGCTGGCGGTGGTGACCGGAGGCGTCGGGGTCGTGGCGCTGGCCGCGGGCCTGGAGGGCTACTTCATCCGCGAAGCCCGCTCGTGGGAGCGCGTCCTGTTCATTGGCGCTGCCTTCATGCTGATCAAGCCAGGCCTGTACACCGACCTGGCGGGGCTCGGGCTGCTGCTGTTCGCGCTGGGCCTGCAGCGGCTGCGGCCCCGGAGCGCGGCGGCGCTGGCGGCGGGATCGCCCCCGTGAGCCGCGCGGCCCTGGCGGCGCTCACACTCATCGCGGCGGCCCTGCTGCTCGGCACCGTCGCCTACGGTATCCTGCGCCTCTACGCGTACTGACGGGTCGCCGTGACGGTTCAGCTCACGCTCGTGCCGCTCCCCTGAGGGCCGGCGGCGCATCCCGAGGCAATGGGCACCTCCGACCCGCCGACCCCCCAGCCGGGGGAGATCCCCCGCGAGTTCGACCGCCAGGTCGTTCTCAAGGACGGGGCCCATGTCTGGCTCCGCGCGATCCGTCCCGACGACGAGCCGCGCCTGGTGGACCTCTACGGCCGGCTGGGTCACCACACCGCCTACCAGCGCTTCTTCACGGTGCTGAAGCGCTTGCCGCCCGACTGGGCGCACTTCTTCGCCAACGTGGATTACCGGAAGCGGATGGCGGTGGTGGCCGAGCACGAGCACGAGGGGCGGCTCGAGCTGATCGGGGTGGGCCGCTATGAGCCGGCGGACGAGCAGGACACCGCCGAGGTGGCCTTCGTGGTGCAGGACGGCTGGCAGGGGAAGGGCCTCGGGGCCATCCTCCTCGACGACGTCACGCGGGCGGGCGAGGCGCGGGGTATCCGCCGCTTCCGGGCCTACGTGCTCGCCGACAACTACCGGATGCTGGATCTCCTGACGCGCTTCACCGACGTCCTGGAGCGCAAGCTCGAGGAGGGCGTGGTCAGCCTGGTGTTCAAGCGGCGGCCCGCTACAGCAGCATCTCCATGATCAGCGTGTCCACCCATTTGCCGTCCAGCACGCCCTGCTCCCGGTACACGCCGACCCGGCGGAAGCCGAGCCGCTCGTACAGCGCCACGCCCGACTCGTTGAACGGGAAGGTCGAGAGCACCATCTTGTGATAGCCGATCTCCCGTGCCAGCTCGATGAGCCGCTCGAGGAGCCGGCGGCCCACGCGCTGGCCGCGCCACTCCCGCTCCACGTAGACGGAGAAGTCGGCCACGTGCTCGTAGGCCTTGCGCGGGTTGAACTGGTTGAGGCTGCCCCAGCCTATTACCACCATGGGACGGGCGCCCGGGCTGTCGCCCGCCCGTCCCTGCGCCTCGCTCCGCTCGGGCGGCCCCGCGAGCCGGGCGCCCGGGCTGTCGCCCGCCCGTCCCTGCGCCTCGCTCCGCTCGACGCGCTCGGGCACCCAGGCCTCCGCCACGATGACAGGGTGGCGATGGCTCCGGGAGGCCAGCCAGTGCCGCCGCTCGAGCGGCGTCCGCAGCTCGGTCTCGAGGGTGGCGATGCGGTCCTCGATGCCCTGGTTGTAGATGAGGCAGATGGCTTCTGCGTCCGACTCGGTGGCCGGGCGGAGGGTGATGCCGGCGGTCACGTGGCCGGCTCCAGCTCCCGGGCGTCCAGGCGCCCGGCCCGGGCCAGCGCGGAGAACTCGTCAAGCGTCTTCCGGATGCCG
>MGBV01000063.1:0-7093 GCA_001788415.1 Candidatus Rokubacteria bacterium GWC2_70_16
CTGGGCGGGGATCAGGAAGTCGTGCACCCGCACACGTTCCGGCTGGCCCGTCGGGCGCCACGCCCGCCCGGCATTCTTGAAATCGCCCACCAACTCCTTCTTCTTCGTATCCACCGAGATCACCGGCTCGGCCGCGGCCTGGAACTGGCGGACCTGCGCGATGATGTGGCGGAACTGGGCATCCCGGTCGGGGTGCGGCGGCCCTTCGCGCGTCTTCCGGTTGGCTTGCAGGCTGTACCCGGCGGCTGTCAAGAGCTCCCGCACCAGTTGGTGGCTGACGCGGTGGCCCATGGTCTGCAGGGTCCGCGCCAGGGTCCGGGTGCTCTTCGCGGTCCAGCGCAGGGGGGAGTCCGGGGCTCCCGACGTGGTCGGCTCGACCAGTCCCTCCAGATCGCGCAGCAGCGTGGGGTCCTTGTCGATCGTCCGCTTCCGCCCCCCACCTGGCCGGCGCACCCGGCCCGGTGGCACGCGGGCTCGCGTCCGCAGTTCGCTGAGCCCCCGGGTGATCGTGGACGTCGAAATACCCGTGGCCCGCGCCACCAGGGCGATGCCGCCCCGGCCGAGGGCGCGCGCCTCGGTCGCCGCCCACACGCGGCGCGGCCGCTCCGCCAGCGTCGGCGCCAGCGCCCGGTATTTCGCGCGACAACCCCGGAGGTCCACTCATTCGAGTCTACCTTCCGATCCCTCAGACTCCATCATTTATTGTCTTACGAGCCCTTACTGCCCGAGGGACGGGCGCCGGCTGGAGGACTTCATGCGCTCTCGCGGGATACGCCATTTATACTACGCGCTCGAGCGCGAGGGTGCGAAAACGGTCGCGAACGTCTCCAGTACGCAGTCCATGATCTTCCACCGCGCCGCGGTGCGGGCGGCCACGCCGCTGGATGGCATCGCCGACTGAGCCCCCCCGCCTCCTGCGTGGTAGATTAGGTGGATGCGCGATGTGACAATGATTGTGACGGGCGGCAGCATGGGCATCGGATTGGCCTGCGCGCGCCAGCTGGTCCGGGTCGGATACGACGTCGCGATCTGCGCCCGCGGCCGCGGGGCGCTCGCGACGGCCGAGGCGGCGCTCAAGGGCGAGCGTGGCGAAGCGCGGGTCCTGGCGGTGGTCGCTGACGTCGCCCGGGAGGGCGAGTTCGAGCGCGTGCTTGCCGCGGCAGAGGAACTCGGCCCGGTGGAAGGCGTGGTGCACGCGGCCGCCGTGCTGGGCCCGATCGGCCACGCCGTGGAGGCGGAAGCCGGCGCGTGGCTCGAGACGGTACGCGCCAACCTCTTCGGTGCTTTCCTGGTGGCCCGCGCGACCTGCCGGCATCTGATCGCCCGCAAGCGGCCCGGCTCGGTGGTGCTTTTCTCCGGCGGCGGGGCCACCGGCCCCTTTCCGAACTACAGCGCTTACGCCTGCGGTAAGGTGGGCGTGGTGCGCTTGGCGGAGACCCTCGCACAGGAGGTTGCGGGTTCGGGGATCCGTGTCAATTGCGTCGCGCCGGGCTTCGTGGCGACCCGGATGCACCAGGAGACGCTCCGGGCCGGGGATGCCGCCGGCCGCGCCTACCTGGAGCGCACGAAGAAGGAGCTGGAGGGTGGAGGGGTGAGCCCGAAGCTGGCGGCGTGCGCCGTCGCCTTCCTCCTCTCGGACGAATCGCGCGGCATCACGGGGCGGCTCCTCGCGGTACCGTGGGATGACTGGAAGACGTGGCCGCAGCACCTGGGCGAGATCCAGAACTCCGACGTCTTCACCCTGCGGCGCATCGTGCCACGCGACCGAGGCAACGATTGGCAGTGAACGACGCATTCCTGGGGGACCGTTGAGACATCTGGCCGAATGGCTGCGGGCGGTCGGGCTCGCCGCAAGAAACCTGCTGGTCGGCTCGAACCTGGCTGCGCTCTCACTCCTTGGGCGTCCTCGCGCGATGGTCGGCTATGCCTCCGAGGCCTTGTTTCTGTTGCGCGCGATGCAGAGAGCCCGTGGGCTTCCCGAGAGTCCCGTGGCACACGTGCTCGGCGGTCCCGAGGTACAGTCGATCACCGTCGCCAACCTGCACGGCGAGACGTGGTTCGGACCGATCGGATCGTACGCAATCGACATCGCCAGCTTGTGCCTGCTGTGCCGCATCCTCAAGCCGAGCACGGTGTTCGAAATCGGCACCCTGCACGGATTCACGACACTGCACTTCGCCCTGAACACGCCGCCTGATGCGACGATCTATACGCTGGATCTTCCGAAGTCGGGCGCGCCGAGGCCGGCACTGTCCACGACGGTGGTGGATGACGACCACATTCGGGCCTCCACCGTGAGCTCCTCCTACATATTTGGTGACAGCCCCGTCGCCGGGAAGATCAAGTGCCTGTTTGGCGACAGCGCCACGTTCGATTTTTCTCCGTACCATGGGCGAGTCGGACTCTTCTTCATCGATGGAGCGCACTCGTACGAGTACGTCCGATCGGATACACTCAACGCGCTGCGTTGCTGCGCGGCCGGCGGCGTGATCGCCTGGCACGATTTCGGTCGCATGGGTGTAAATGGGGTAACCCGGTGGCTCCGAGAGATGGCCGGCTCGGGGCGCACGGTCTACGCCGTGCCCGGCGGGTCGCTTGCGTTCATGCGGCTCGAGTGAGGCTCAGTCCATGATGGAGCCGGCTCCGCCCCCGCGGGACGACGTAGCTGTGATCGCGGCCGCCATTGGCTGGAGCGCGGCCCTGCCGGCCCGCGCGCGCGGGGCTCGGTGGCGCGTCGGCCAGGGCGTCAAGCGCGGTTTGGATCTCTGCGTGGCCGCGGTTTGGTTGTTCGTCCTGGCGCCGGTGTTCCTGGTGATCGGTGTGGTCGTGGTGCTCGATTCGCCTGGTCCGGTCTTCTATCCGTGGCGGGTCGTCGGCTACCGGGGCGAGCCCGCAGGCGGCGCTGCCGGGAGCCGACGCCGTCCTGATCGCCTACGACACCCCCGTGGACGCCGACGACCGCTCGGACCTGGCCCCGATCCTGGCGGCGGTGGACGACATCGGCCGGTGGGCCGCCCCGGGGACACTGGTGGTCGTCTCGAGCCAGGTGCCCGTGGGGACGTGCGAGGCCCTGGAGGCGCGGCTCCGGGAGCGAGCCGCCGCCGCGCGCCTCCGGGTGGCGTGCTGCCCGGAGAACCTGAGCCTGGGGCGGGCCATCGAGACCTTTCTCTCGCCTGATCGCCTCGTGCTCGCCGCGCGCGCGCGACACGAGATCGAGACGGTGGCGGCGCGGCTCCGCCACGCGTCGGGCCCCACCCTCGCCGTCGCATGCGATGTCTCGGAGCCGCGGCAGGTCGAGCGGCTCGTGGCCGAGACCGTGGCCGCCTTCGGGTCGCCGGACATCCTCGTGAACAATGCCGGGGTGTACGGGCCCATCGGCCCCTTCGCGGAGACAGATCTCGATGGGTGGACGGAGGCGATCCGGATCAACCTGCTGGGCACGGTGTACTGCACCCGGGCCGTGCTGCCTCACATGATCCGCCGCCGGTCGGGCAAGATCATCAACCTCTCGGGCGGGGGGGCCGTGGGGCCATTCCCGCGGTTCAGCGCCTACGCGACCTCCAAGGCAGCCGTGGTGCGGTTCACCGAGACCGTGGCCGAGGAGGTGCGAGCCCACAACGTGCAAGTCAACGCCATCGCTCCCGGCGCCGTGAACACGCGGCTGCTCGACCAGGTGCTGGAGGCCGGCGAGCGGGCGGGCGCCGACTTCCTCGAGAAGTCGCGAGCCCAGCAGGCCAGCGGCGGCACCTCGCCGGCCGTGGGGGCGGAGCTGGCCCTGCACCTGGCCTCGAGCCGAGGCGATGGGATCACGGGCAAGCTCCTGAGCGCCGTCTGGGACGACTGGAAGCGCCTGGGCGAGGCGAGCCCCATGCCGGCAGCCCTCTACACCCTCAGGCGGATCGACGGGCGGCACTTCATCGAGGGGCCGCAGGCGTGACGCAGGTCGCCGTCGTGGGCGCCGGGCTCGTGGGGGTCAAGCGCGCCGCCGCCCTGCACGCCTCGGGCCGCGCCCGCGTCGCCGTCGTGGCCGACGCCGATGCCGCGCGGAGCCGCGACTTCGCGGAGCGCTTCGGCTGCGAGGTGGCCGCCGGGTGGCGAGCGGCGGTCCGCCACCCCGGCATCCAGGCCGTCGTGGTCGCGACGCCCAATGACAGCCACGCGGCGATCACGCTGGCCGCGATCCGGGCCGGCAAGCATGTGCTCTGCGAGAAGCCGCTGGCGCGGAGGCCGGCCGAGGCGCTCCGGATGGTGCGCGCCGCGGAGGCCCGCGGCGTCTGCCTGAAGACGGGGTTCAACCACCGCCACTTTCCCGCGATGCTCGAGGCCAAGGCGCTCCTGGACGCAGGCGCCATCGGCGAGGCGATGTACGCGCGCTGCCGCTACGGCCACGGGGGCCGACCGGGCTACGAGCACGAGTGGCGGGCCCAGGCCGCGATCTCGGGAGGCGGGGAACTGCTGGACCAGGGGGTCCACGTGCTGGATCTGTTTCGCTGGTTCCTGGGCGACATCCGCGAGGTCACGGGCACCGTCCTCGCGGCGCACTGGCCCATCGCGCCCCTGGAGGACAACGCCTTCGCCCTCTGCCGCACGGCGGCGGGACGCGTGGGGATGCTGCACACCAGCTGGACGCAGTGGCGGAACCTCTTCTCCTGGGAGCTGTTCGCACAGCGGGGGTACCTGATCGTCGAGGGGCTCGGCGGCAGCTACGGCCCCCAGCGCCTGGTGATCGGGCGGCGGACGGCGGACTCTCCGGTCCCGCGGGAAGAGGTGAAAGAGTACCCGGACCCCGAGTCCTCGTGGCGCCGGGAGTGCGAGGCCTTCCTCGACGCCGTGGCGACGGGCCGTCCCCCCCTGGGCGACGGTCGCGACGGGCTGGAGGCCGTGCGGCTCGTGCACGCGCTCTACCGCTCGGCGCGCCGCGGGCGCGCGGAGCGGGTCCCGCCGCTCGGCGCGCCAGTGGAGGTCCCGTGAGGCCGACCCGGGCCATGGTCCTGGCTGCCGGGCTCGGCTCGCGGCTCCGCCCCCTCACCGACGCCGTGCCGAAGCCCATGCTCCCGGTCCGGGGCAAGCCGCTCCTCGAGCACCATGTCGAGGCGCTGGCGGCCGCCGGGGTCCGCGAGATCGTCATTAATTTGCATCACCTTCCAGCTGTGATCGTGGATCATTTCGGGGATGGGCAGCGGTGGGGAGTCCGGATCACCTACTCCCACGAGCCGGAGCTCCTGGGCACGGCCGGGGCCGTGAAGCGCGTGGCGCACCTCTTCCCGGAGCCCTTCTTCGTCCTGTACGGAGACAACTATCTCCGCTGCGATCTCGTCGCCCTCGCGGGACTCCACGAGCGCGCCGGAGCCGTGGCCTCTCTCGCGCTGTTCGGGCTTCCGGACGTGAGCCGGAGCGGGGTGGCCGAGGTGGCGCCGGACGGCCGGATCCTCCGCTTCGTCGAGAAGCCCCGCCCGGGGGAGACGGAGAGCCGCCTGGTCAACGCCGGCGCCTACGTGCTCTCCCCCGAGGCGCTTGACTGGGTCCCGGCCGGCGGCCCGGCCGACTTCGGCCGCGACGTCTTCCCGGCCATGGTCGCGGGCGGCGCGCGCCTCTACGGGTTCGTCATGCCGGAAGGGGGCGTCGAGGGAGCGGATTCCCCCGAGCTCTACCGGCGCCTCACCGCCGCGGCGGGCGGGACTGGCGCGCCCTGGAGGGCGCGGGGAGCGCGCGATGGGTGACCCTCGGGCGCAGGTCGTCATGGACGAGGAGGAGATCAACCTCCTCGCCTACCTGTCCGCGCTGTGGCGGTTCAAGTGGCTGCTCCTCGTCCTGTGCCTGGCCGCCGTCGGGTCGGCCTACTACTACTCGACGACGGCGCGGAAGATCTACCGCTCCACGGTCACTCTCGTCACGCCCCGCGACAGCGGGATCGGCGGCGGCCTCTTGTCGGCGCTGCAAGGCACGGGGCTCGGCATCCAGCTCCCGTTGCCCTCCGCGAATCCCTCCCGGGAGATCCTGGTCAGCGTGCTCAGGAGCCGGACCGTGGCGGCCGAGGTGGTGGAGCGCTTCGGGCTGCAGCAGCGGTACGGCCTGCCGCACCGCGAGGACGCCATCACGGGCCTTCAGGGCCGGAGCGAGGTGCTGGTCTCGCGCGAGGGGGTGATCTCGGTGGCGGTGGAGGACTGGGAGCCCGCGTTGGCTGCCGAGCTGGCCAATGCCACGGCGGAGAGCGCCGGCCGCCTGCTCGGCCGGCTCGGCGCCGGGAGCGCCGGGCGCGAGCGCGTGTTCTTCACGGAGCAGATGGCCAAGGCGAAGAAGGAGCTGGAGGCGGCCGAGGACGCCCTGCGGCGCTTCCAGGAGCGGAACCGCGCCATCGTGCTCCAGGAGCAGACCCGCGGGCAGATCGACTCGGCGGCCCGGCTGGCCGGCGAGATCATGGCGGCCCAGGTGCAGCTGCAGGTCATGCGGAACTTCGCCACCGAGTCCAACCCGGAGGTGGTGAGCCTCGTCCGGAAGATCGAGGAGATGCGGCGCCAGCTCGCCCGGATGCAGTACGGCGACGGCACCGAGTCGCGCGGCCGGGGCCGCGACCGGGGGGAGATGTACGTGCCCTTCGCCCGCGTCCCGGAGGTGGGACTCGATCTGGCGCGCCTCACCCGCACGGTCAAGACGCAGGAGACGCTGGTGACCTTGCTCACCCAGCAGGTCGAGCAGGCCAAGCTCGCCGAGCGCCGGGAGTGGCCGACCTTCGAGGTCCTCGACCGCGCCGTGCCCGCGGTGCGGCACATCCGGCCCAGCGTCCGGCTCAACGTGGCGCTGGCAGGCATGGCCGCGCTCTTCGTCGGCGTCACGCTGGCCTTCGCCCTGGACTACCTCGGGGGCCTCGGGCGCAGGCGCCCGGCGCCGGCCCGCCCGGGGGGCAACCCATGAGCGGCCGCCGCGCGCGGGCGGGTCGGGCCGTCGCCATGCTCTGCGCCGCGCTCCTGCTGGAGCCGGCGGCGGCCCTGGCGGGCGACCGCGCCAATGTCCCCCTCAAGAACTGGGGGGGCTTCGCCGTGTACCGGGACGCCGTCTACGACGACCTGGAGCGGCTCGTGGCTGCCGGGCTCGC
>MGBV01000063.1:7102-14516 GCA_001788415.1 Candidatus Rokubacteria bacterium GWC2_70_16
CATCGTGGCCTCCGCCGTCAAGGCGATCCGGGCTGACACCCTCGGGCGGTGGAACTCGCGGCGGGACCTGGAGGCCGTGGTGGATCGGCTGACGGCGGAGTTCCGGGCGGAGATCGCGGCCCAGGGCGCGTCGCTGCCTGGCGCCGCGCCCCCGGCGGCGGGAGTCCTGTCCCTCGTGCCCGTGGACCGCGCCCAGGCCCATCTCGGCTACGCGACGGAGCGGGTGTCGTTCGTCAATGGGCAGGGCCGCCGGTTCGAGACCGGGCTCAATGGCGGGATGACCTTCGAGAGCCGCGCGCAGATCGGGGAGGTGCTGACGCTGTCGCTTCAGCCCGAGTTCGCCGGCAACCCGGAGTTCGAGGCGGCGCGGCTGGCCGCCGGCTACGCCAAGCTCACCCTGTGGAACCTCGAGCTGCTCGTCGGGCGCGACAGCCTGTGGTGGGGCCCGGGACTGCACGGCTCCATGGTGCTCTCCAACAACGCGGCCCCCCTGGACCAGATCCGGATCGGCGCCGCGGAGCCCTTCCTGCTCCCGTGGGTGGGGCAGTCCCTGGGCCCCACGAAGCTCCTGGCGTTCATCGCCCAGATGGAGGAGCGGCGGGATCATCCCCGGGCCAAGCTGGTCGGGATGCGCGGGACCATCGCGCCCAGCTCCATGCTGGAGCTCGGGGCCAGCTACGCCAACATGTTCGACGGCCGGGACCGGCCCCGCCCGGGCGTGGGCGATTACCCCAGGATCCTGTTCGACCCTCCGAGCTCGGACCAGAGCCTGGCGGGCGTGAAGTTCCGGAACAACCTCCTCTTCTCCCTGGACGGCGACCTCCGGCTCCACGACGTGCAGCGGTACTCCCTGCCGGCCCAGGACCTGCGCCTCTACGCCGAGTTCGGGTGGGACGACACGTGCTGCGAGACCAACTTCATCCCCATCGACGACGCCCTGTCCTGGCAGCTCGGGGCGCATCTCCTGGGGCTGTTCGGCTGGGACGGCGTGGACGCGCGGGTGGAGTACGCGCGGACCTCCGAGCGCTCGTACAACCACGGGCAATTCACCAGCGGCCACTGGACGCGCGGGGAGGGGCTGGCCCATTACATCGGCACCTCGGGGCGCGAGCTGTACGTGCGCCTGACCAGCCGGTTCACGCCCGACGTCATGCTCGGCCTGGAGCTGGTCCGGGCCACGCTGGGCAGCACCCGGTTCGAGGCCCCGTCCGTGGAGGAGCGCCGCCTGGGCGGGGGCATGGATCTCAGCGTGCGCTTTTGGGGTGCCTACACCCTGTGGGGGCAGTATCAGCTGGCCGACGTGAACAACCGGAACTTCAAGACCCGCGACGACAGCGTGGAGCACGTGCTGCGCCTGGAGCTGACGCGGTCCTTCAGGTGACCGATTCGCATGCTTGACGTGATCGTGGTCGGCGCCGGCCCGGCCGGGCTCTATGCGGCGATGCTGATGGCCCGGGAGGGGCTGGACGTCGCCGTCCTCGAGGAGCACGCGGCGGTTGGGGCGCCGACACACTGCACGGGGCTCGTGGCCGCCGAGGTCTACGATCTCTACAAGGTGCCCGAGTCCATCGTCCTCCACCGTCCGTCGACCTGCACGATCGTGTCCCCCGGGGGCGTGGCGGGCGAATTCCGGAGCCCCGGGGAACGGCTCGCCGTCCTCGACCGGGGGGCTCTGGACCAGGCGCTGGCCAAGAGCGCCCAGCAGGCCGGCGCCTCCGTGTTCACGGAGCGGCGAGTGGACGACCTCACCCTCGGCCAGGGCCATGTGCGGGCGCTGTGCGCGAACGGCGAAGCGGTCCGGGCCCGGGCCCTGGTCATGGCGGCAGGTGTCACGTACCGTTTCCACCACCTCATGGAGTCCCGTTCCCCGGCGGTCCTGCACACAGCCCAGCTCGAGGTGGACGCCCGGCCCAGCGAGACGCTGGAGGTGCACCTCGGGAGGGCCGTGGCTCCCGAGGGCTTCGCCTGGCTGGTGCCGGTGCGCCGCCAGGGGCGGTCGCGGGTGAAGGCCGGCGTCCTGGCCCGGGGGGACGCGCGGTCGTACCTCCGCGCATTCCTCGATCGGCCGACGGTGTCGCCGCGCCTGCGCGAGGCCCCGGGCGAGCCCATCCGGCGCCTGCTCCCGGTGGGTCCCGCGCGGCGCAGCTACGGGGAGCGAATGCTGGCCGTCGGGGACGCGGCGGGGCTGACGAAGCCGGTGACCGGCGGGGGCATCTTCTACGCCCTCCTGTCCGCCGCGTTCGCCGCGGACACGCTGATCGAGGCGCTCCGCGCGGACGACCTCCGGGCGCAGCGGCTGGCGCGGTACGAGGCCCGCTGGGGCGCGCGGCTGATGCCCGAGATCCGGACCGGATTGCGGTTCCGCCGCCTCCTGGCCAGCCTCTCCGACCGCGAGCTCGACCGCTTCGTCGCCGCCATGGCCTCCGATGACGTCCAGGCGGTTCTCGCCGAGACCGCGCGGTTCAACTGGCACCGGTCGGCCATCGTCGCGCTGCTGCGGCAGCCGGGCATCAAGTCCATCCTCCTCCGGTCCCTGTTCCGATAAGAGCGTTCCGGACGCACCTCGGCGGTCTCGCTGCGACCTCCATGTGCGGGAGGCGTCCGCCGACTTCCCTCCGGCAGCGTGCGGCTCATCGGCCCCTTTGCTTCACGGCAGCTCTACTCGTACGAGAGGACGTGATGTGATGACGACCAAGATCGGCGCGTGGCTCATCGGTGCTGGCGGCGCTCTCGCATCCACGGTGGTGGTCGGTGCCCGCGCCATCACGCACGGACTGGCGGGCCCCACGGGGCTCGTCACGGAGCTGCCGGAGCTGCGAGCGCTGTCGCTGCTCGGGCTGGACCAGCTCGTCTTCGGCGGCTGGGAGATCAACTCGCGCGGCGTCCTGCACCAGGCCCGCGCGCTGGCCAGCGACCACCGGGCGCTGAGCCCCGGCCTCGTCGCCGCCATGGAGGACGACCTGCTGGCGGTGGAGCGCCGGGTGCGCCCGGGCTTCGCGGACAACGGGGGGCCGGCGGCGCGCGCGCGGGCCGGCCGCGGGACGCGGTCCCGCCGGGAGCTGCTCGAGCCGGCGGTGGCGCGCCTCGGCGACGATCTCGAGCGCTTCCGCGACCACGAGCGGCTCGGCACCGTCGTCGTGATCAATGTGGCCTCCACGGAGCCGCCCATCGCGATGGGCGCGGAGCACGAGCGGCTCGGGAGCTTCCGCCGTCTCCTCCGGGAAGATCGGCGGGACCTGGTCACGCCGAGCATGCTCTACGCCTACGCCGCCCTCGAGCGCGGCTTCCCCTATGTCAACTTCACGCCCTCCCTCGGGATCACCCCGCCCGCGCTCCAGGAGCTGGGCCACACCCGCGGGGTGCCGTTCTTCGGCTCGGACGGCAAGACGGGCGAGACGCTCATGAAGACCGTCCTGGCCCCGCTCTTCCGCTACCGGAACCTCGAAGTCCTGTCCTGGGAGGGCGTGAACCTCCTGGGCGGGGGCGACGGGGAGGTGTTGGCCAACCCGCGGCACAAGCAGTCGAAGCTCCGCAGCAAGTCCGGCGTGCTCGCTCCGAGCCTGGGCTACGCCCCGCACGCCAGCGTCTCCATCGAGTACGTGCCCTCCCTCGGCAATTGGAAGACGGCCTGGGACTTCATCCACTTCCGGGGATTCCTCGACACGCGGATGAGCGTGCAGTTCATCTGGCAGGGCTGCGACTCGGTGCTGGCGGCTCCGCTGGTGCTGGACCTGGTGCGCATGGCCGAGTTCGCCCAGCGCGCGGGGGAGACCGGGCCCATGACCCACCTGGCCTGCTTCTTCAAGGACCCGCTGGGGGTGCGGGTGAGCGCCTTCCCCGACCAGGTGCAGCTTCTCATGGACTACGTGGACCGGCACGCCGGCGGCGCCCTCGCCCGTGCCCGGGGAGGGCGATGAGCCGGTGCAGCCGCGCCGCTGGCCCATCCTGACCGCGGAGGACCGCGACGCCGTCCAGCGCGTCCTCGAGCGGGGCGTGCTGTCGGGGGCGGCCGCCCCCGAGATGCGGGCGCTGGAGGCGGAGTTCGCCGCCTTCGTGGGGGCGGGCTTCTGCCTGGCGACGAACAGCGGCACGGCGGCGCTGGGCATCGCGCTTCGGGCGGCGGGCGTCGGCCCGGGCGACGAGGTCATCGTGCCGGCGCTGTCCTTCGTCGCCACGGCGCAGGCCGTGCTCCACCTGGGGGCCGTGCCCGTCTTCGCCGACATCGACCCGGCGACCTACACGCTGGACCCCGAGGATGCCGCCGCTCGCGTCACCTCGCGGACCCGCGCGATCGTCCCTGTGCACCTGCACGGGCTCCCGGCCGACATGGACGCGCTCCGGGCGCTGGCCCGCCCCCGCGCCCTCGCCGTGATCGAGGACGCGGCCCAGGCGCATGGGGCCCGCTACCGGGGGCGAGCAGTCGGCACGCTGGGCGCCATGGCCGCCTTCAGCCTCAACTCGACGAAGAACCTGCCCGCCGGCGAGGGAGGGCTCTTCGTGACCGACTCGGAGGAGCTCTGGGCCCGGGCGGCCCGGGCCAGGTTCGACGGGCTCGAGCCGCCTGCCAAGTGGGACCCTGAGCGCCCGCTGGACGACGAGGCCGAGGGGCTCGCCTCGACCCCGGGATGGATGTACCTGCCCGGCGAGCTCACCAGCGCGCTCGCTCGCGCTCAGCTCAGGCGGCTCCCCGCGACCACCGCCCGGAGCCAGGACAACGCCGCGCGGCTCACGGCGCGTCTCGGGCGGCTGGCGGGCGTGGAAGCCCCCGCGACCCCGCCCGACCGCACCCACGTGTTCCACAAGTACCGCGTCCGGCTGCATCCGGACCGACTCGGATTGCGCGTGAGGGCTCGCGACCTTCGGGACAGGCTGCTCGCCGCCCTCAGGGCCGAGGGGGTCGAGGCCGTGCTCTGGCAGACCGTGCCCCTGCCGGCCCATCCGCTCTTCGCGCGGCCGGAGCCCTACTCGCAGGCCGCGGCGGCCCTCGATGGCTCGCTGATCATCGGCTCGCAGTCCTGCCCCCTGTTCGCCCAGCCCTCCGAGGTCGTGGAGGCCTGGGGCGACGGCTTCGAGAAGGCGTGGAGCTCGGTGGTCCGGCCATGAGGGCCCCGCGCGCGGCCGGCGCGCGCTCACGACCCGTGGGCGCTATGGGCGCTAGCGGAGCCTTGGCGCTCTTCGGCGGCGCTCCGGTGAGGCCGACCCTGCTTCCCTATACGCGCCAGAGCATCGACGCCGAGGACATCGCGGCCGTGGGTCGGGCGCTCGCCGGCGACTGGATCACCCAGGGGCCGAGCGTCGCGCGCTTCGAGGAGGCGCTGGCGGCCGCGGCGGGCGTGAGGCACGCGGTCGCCGTCGCCAGCGGGACGGCGGCGCTCCATGCCGCTTGCCAGGCGGCCGGGCTCGGGTCCGGGGACGAGGTGATCACGACGCCGCTCACCTTCGCCGCCACCGCGAGCGCCGTGGTGGCCCGCGGGGCTCGCCCGGTCTTCGCCGACATCGACGGGGCGACGCTCAACCTCGATCCCGACGCCGTGAAGCGCCTCGCCTCGCCGCGGACGCGCGCTGTGCTGGCCGTGGACTTCGCGGGGCTTCCCTGCGACTGGGAGGCGCTCCGGGCCGTGGCCCGGGAGCATGGGTGGCTGCTCATCGCGGATGC
Source organism: Candidatus Rokubacteria bacterium GWC2_70_16 (assembly GCA_001788415.1). Lineage (GTDB taxonomy): Bacteria > Methylomirabilota > Methylomirabilia > Rokubacteriales > CSP1-6 > UBA12499. The sequence goes on from MGBV01000063.1 coordinate 12,759, forward strand.
GGCCCACTCGCTGGGCGGCGCCGTCGGGAGCCGGCCCGTGGGGACGCTCGCCGATCTCACGACGTTTTCCTTCCACCCGGCCAAGCTCATCACCTCCGGCGAGGGAGGCGCCGTCGTCACGGACCGGGACGACCTCGCCGAGGGGCTCCGCATCATGCGGCACCACGGGATCCGCTACCAGGATCCCGCGCGGCCATGGCGGTACGAGATCGACGCGCCGGGGAACAACTACCGGCTCACCGACTTCCAGTGCGCCCTGGGCCTCAGCCAGCTCGCCAGGCTCGAGCGCTTCTGGGCGGCGCGCGATCGCCTGGCGCGCCGCTACCGGGAGCGCCTGGCCGGGTCGCCATTCGTCGAGCTGCCCGCGCTTCCCGATGGTTGCCGTCACGGCTGGCACCTCTTCGTGGCCCTCCTCCGGGCGGAGCGTCTCTCGACCGACCGGGACACGGTGCTCCGCGCGCTCAGGGCGGAGCACATAGGTGCGACGATGCACTACCCGCTGGTCCATCTCCAGCCGTTCTACCGGCAGCACTTCGGCTGCGGGCCGGGCCTCTGTCCCATCGCCGAGGCGGTGGAGCGCCGGCTCGTCACCCTGCCGCTCCATCCCTCCATGAGCGAGGCCGACCAGGACGACGTGCTGCGCGCCCTCGACAAGGTCTTCGCCCACTTCGGGCGGTGAGCCCCTGGACGCCACCCTCGTCTCACGGCTGCTCTTCGCCGCCGGCCGGCGCGCCCCACGCCTCCCGCTCGCCGCGCTGCGCCGCCTGCCGCTCCGGGTCCTTCACGCGCTGCGCGAGCCGGGACTGCGCGCCACGCTTCGCCACGCCTCCCGGGCGCCGTACTACCGTGAGGCCTTCCGGCGCGCGGGAGTGGACGCGCGCGGGATCCGCCGCCTCGAGGACCTGGGCGATTTCTCCCTGACGCCGGAGGTGCTCAAGGGGCACCCGGAAGACCTGCTCTGCGGCGCGCCGGATCTGGCCATCGAGAGCTCTGGCACCACCGGCCACGTCACCCGCGTGTACCTGAGCCGCGACGAGCTCGAGTACAGCGCGGCCCAGGGCGGGCTGCTGTACGCGCTCTGGGGGCTGGGGGCGGGAGATCGACTGCTCTGCACGCTGGACCTGGCCTGGGGGCTCGGCGCCCTGCTCGTCGAGCGCGGCGTGCGCGACCTGCGCATGTTCGCCATGGTGCCCGGCCGCGTGGATCCGGCGGAGGCCTGGGGGCGCATCGCCCGGTACGGATTCAACGTGCTGGTGAGCGACCCGTTCTGGCTTGCCCGGCTCGCCGAGGTCGCCCGGGAGCGGGGCGGCCCGCGCCCCATGAAGCTCCTGGTGGGCGGAGGCGAGGGGATCACGGCGCGGGCGCGCGCGGAGCTCGAGCGGTTCTGGAGGGCGCCGGTTCTCATGACCTATGCCTCCACGGAGGCGGCCACGATCCTGGGCTTCGAGTGTCTCGAGCGCCAGGGGTATCACGTCAACGAGTTCGACTTCCACGTTGGCATCGACGGGCCCGACGCCGAGGGGTACGGCGAGCTCGTGCTGACCACGGTCCACCGCCGCGTCATGCCGCTGATCCGCTACCGCACGGGGGACGTGGCGCGCTGGCTGCCGGGCGCCTGTCGCTGCGGCCTCGCGTTCCGCCGGATCTCGCCGTTGCGAGGCCGGCTGGACGAGCAGATCTCCTGCGCCTGGGGCAATGTCCATCCGGAGTTCTTCGAGCCGCTCCTCGAGGGCGTCGAGGGGCTGGGCGGGGATTGGC
>MGBV01000063.1:14598-14740 GCA_001788415.1 Candidatus Rokubacteria bacterium GWC2_70_16
GGCCGCGAGAAAAGTGCTCGCGGCGCTCGAGCGATCGGAGCCCGAGGCCTGGCTCGCCTACCGCCAGCAGCTCGTGGACATCGAGTTCCGCTTCTTCGCGCCCGGGGCGCTGCGCCGCTCGCGGAAGCTCTTGCGGCTCGTG
>MGBV01000064.1:0-1675 GCA_001788415.1 Candidatus Rokubacteria bacterium GWC2_70_16
GCGGGACTTTGGATCCCGTATTCGGAGGTTCGAATCCTCCCGCCCCAACCACGAATGGAGACGGGGACGTCCATGGGGTATGACCTGAAGCTCTTCTCCGGCAAGGCCAACCGGCCGCTGGCCGAGGAGATCGCCCAGCAGCTGCACATGCCGCTGGGGGATGCCGACGTCTCCCGCTTCTCCGACGGTGAGGTCTACGTGCAGATCAACGAGAACGTCCGCGGCCAGGACGTCTTCGCGATCCAGCCGACCTGCCCGCCGGTGAACGACAACCTCATGGAGCTCCTGGTCATGATCGACGCGTTCAAGCGGGCCTCGGCGCGTCGCATCACGGCCGTCCTCCCCTATTACGGCTACGGGCGGCAGGACCGCAAGGTGATGCCGCGCGTGCCCATCTCGGCCAAGCTCGTGGCCGATCTCATCACCGCGGCCGGGGCCCATCGCGTGCTGGCGGTGGACCTGCACGCCGGGCAGATCCAGGGCTTCTTCGACATCCCGGTGGACCACCTCTTCGCCGCCCCCGTCATCATCGACTACCTGGCCAAGAAGGACCTCCACGATCCGGTGCTGGTCTCCCCCGACGCGGGCGGGGTCGAGCGCGCCCGCGCCATCGCCAAGCGTCTCAAGGCCGGGCTGGCCATCATCGACAAGCGCCGCGACGGCCCCAACGTGGCCGTGTTCATGCACCTCATCGGCGAGGTCGAGGACAAGGACGTGGTGATCATCGACGACATGATCGACACCGCGGGCACGCTGATCCAGGCCGTGGAGGCGCTCCAGCGCGAGGGCGCGCGGCGCATCCTGGCCTGCGCCGTCCACGGGGTGCTGTCGGGCCCCGCCATCGATCGCATCACCGGCTCGCCGCTGGAAGAGGTGATCATCACCAACTCCATCCCGCTGCCGGCCGGCAAGCACCTCCCCAAGTTCCAGGTGCTGTCGGTGGCCCCGCTCCTGGCGGAGGCCATCCGGCGAATCCACGACGAAGAGTCCGTCTCCGGCCTCTTCATCTAGCCAAGCGAAGGAGCCGAGCGTCATGGAAATGCGTGCACTGACCATCGAGAGGCGCGAGGGCACGGGCAAGGGCCCGGCCCGACGCCTGCGCCGCACCGGGCGCATCCCGGCCGTGCTCTACGGCGGCGCGAGCCCCGTGAGCATCGCCGTGAACCCCGGGGAGATCCTCCGGCTCATCCACGGCCACGAGAGCGGCACCCAGCTGCTGCAGGTCTCGTTCGCGGGGGCGAGCGAGACGCGGATGGCGATCATCCGCGACATGCAGTTCGATCCGGTCTCCGAGGCGCTGATCCACGCCGACCTGCAGGAGGTCGCCATGGACAAGCCGATCCAGGTCGCCGTGCCGCTCAGGCACGTCGGCGAGGCGATCGGGGTCCGGGACACCAAGGGCATCCTCGAGATGATCCTCCGCGAGGTCCAGGTTTCGTGCCTGCCGGCCGCGATCCCGGAGGTCATCGCCGCCGACGTCTCGGAGCTGCACATCGGGGATGTGTTCACAGTCGGGCAGCTCGCGGCCCCCGAGGGGGTGCGCATCCTGACGGATCCCCGCCACGCCGTCGCCACCGTGGCTCCGCCCATGGCCGAGGAGGTGGCCGCGCCCGTGGCCGCCGTGGCCCCGGCGCCCGCCGAGCCCGAGGTCCTCACGGAGCGCAAGCCGAAGGAA
>MGBV01000064.1:1744-8708 GCA_001788415.1 Candidatus Rokubacteria bacterium GWC2_70_16
CCTCCACGCGCGCTTCACCCGCGACGGGGGGCACCTGGTGGCGCGTGCCCGGTGGCGGGGCGAGGCCCTCTGCCTCGTCAAGCCCCAGTGCTTCATGAACGTCAGCGGCCCGGCGGTGGCGCGCCTCGGCCGGAAGCTCGGGCTCGACCCCTCGGATCTCATCGTCGTCTTCGACGATCTGGACCTGCCGCTGGGCAAGATCCGCGTCCGCATGAAGGGCAGCGCGGGGGGGCACAACGGCGTGCGGTCGCTCATCGAGGCCCTGGGCACCACCGAGTTCCGGCGCATCAAGATCGGCATCGGCCGGCCCGGCGCGCCGGGGGAGGACCGGGGCCACGTGGTGGATCACGTCCTGTCGCCCTTCTACCGCGAGGAGCAGGAGGCGGTCGAGGCGGCCTGCGCCGAGGCCGCGCAGCAGGCCTTGAAGCTGGTAGAGAGCCGCCCCTCGCTGTCGCGCGGATGACCCTCCGGGACGGCGAAGGCCCCGCCCGCCCCATGCCGTCCGCTGGGCCTCTTCCGGCAGAATTGCGCCTCTGGGGGCCGCGTGGTATACATTTGACGTTTAGCCGGCTGTCGAGAGGGGGAACCTGAGTGACCAAGGTCATCGTCGAGCCCGACGAGTCCTTCGAGAACGCCCTCAAGCGGTTCAAGAAGCAGTGCGAGAAGGCCGGGCTCATGTCGGAGCTGCGGAAGCGCCAGCACTACGAGAAGCCCAGCGTCAAGCGCAAGCGCAAGACCCTGGCAGCGCGCAAGAAGGCCAAGAAACGCGAGCGGTTCTCCGAATAGTCGCCGGGGGGGCGGGGGTCGAGTGGGCTCAGGTCAGGGCCCTCCTGGCCCTCGGCGCCCACACTCCGATGGGCGGGGAGCGCGCGCTTGCTCTCGAGCCCTCGACCGATCCCGGAACGATCCGCGCGGCCCTGAGCGACACCCGCCAGGGCCGCCTCGCTTTGGCGGGGGGCGGCCCGCCGCCGTGGGAGGTGATCCCAGACGTGCGCGCCACGCTCGACCGGGCCCGCACTCCGGGGGCGGTGGCCGACGGCGCCGACCTCCGCGGGCTGGTTCCCCTCCTGGAAGCTCAGGGGCGGCTGGCGGGGTACGGCCGGAGCATCGAGGGCGTGGCCCCCGATCTCTCCGCGGCGCTCCGCGCGCTGCCGCCGCTGGGCGGGCTGCGAGACCTCCTGCGGCGATCGCTGGACGACGATGGCGGCGTGACGGACGAGGCGAGCCCGGCGCTGCGGCGTCTCCGCCGGCGGCTCCGGGAGTTGCGGCGTGATCTCGTCAAGCGCCTCGAAGCCCATTTCCAGGCCCCGGGCGCCGAGCATCTGTTCCAGGAGCGCTACGTGACGGTGCGCCACGGCCGCTACGTGCTGCCGATCATGGCCTCGGCCAAGGGGCGCTTTCGCGGCATCGTGCACGACCGCTCCCAGAGCGGCGCCACGCTCTTCGTGGAACCGGAAGGCCTCGTGGAGGACAACAACGAGCTGGTGCAGGCCATCCGCGACGAGGAGAGCGAAGTCTTGCGCGTCCTGGCCGCGCTCACCGACGCGGTTCGCGAGGCGCTGCCCGAGCTCCACACGCTGCTCGAGGAGATGGGGCGGCTCGACCTGATCTTCGCCCTCGCCGACCTGGCCGAGCGCATGGGCGCGGTGGAGCCCACGGTGGGCCCCGGCCCGGCCGGCGCCCCGGAGATCAGCATCCGGGGGGCCCGCCACCCGCTGCTCCTGGCCCAGGGCTGGCAGGACCCGGAGCGGCCGGTGGTCCCCGTGGACCTCGCCCTCGACGCCGAGCGGCCGCTGCTCGTCATCACGGGGCCCAATGCGGGGGGCAAGACGGTGGCTCTCAAGACGCTGGGGCTCTTCTCGCTCATGGCCCAGTCCGGCTTTCACCTGCCGGCGCAGGAGGGAGCGCGGCTGCCCGTGTTCGAGCAAGTGTTCACCATCATCGGCGACGAGCAGAGCGTGGCGGAGAACCTCTCCACCTTCTCGGCCTTCGTCAGGCAGCTCCGGGCGGTGCTCGAGCATGTGGACGACCGGTCGCTCGTGCTCCTCGACGAGCTCGGCGCCGGCACCGATCCCGAGGACGGGGCCGCGCTGGCCCAGGCCGTGCTCGAGGAGCTGGCCGCGCGCGGGGCCTTCTGCGCGGCCTCCACCCATCTCGAGCCCCTCAAGGCCTTCGCCGCGACCCACCCGAGGGCGCGCAACGCCTCGGTGGAGTTCGATGGCGAGCGGCTCGAGCCGACCTTCCGGCTCGTCTACGACCAGCCGGGACAGAGCTATGCGCTGGCCATCGGCGCGCGGCTCGGGCTGCCGCCGGCCCTGATCGAGCGGGCCCAGGCGCATCGCTCGACGCACGGCCGCGCGCTCCAGGAGCTGCTTGCCCGCCTCGACGCGCGCGACCGCCAGGACGCCGGGCGCGCGGCGCTCATCGAGCGGCGCGAGGTGGAGTCGGCCGGGCTCCTGGCCCGGGCGCGGGAGGAGCTGGAGGCGGCCCGGACCCAGGCGCGCGAGAGCCTCACCCGCGCCCGGGCCGAGGCCCAGCGGCTCCTCGGCGAGATCCGCCGCGCGGTGAACGAGGAGTGGGAGCGACTCAAGCAAAGCGACCGCAACCGCGAGAGCCTCGAGCGGAGCCGCAAGCGCCTGCTGGAAATCACCCGGCGCGCCTCGGAGGGGCCCGCCGAGGACGCCCCCGGGCAGGCAGGCGGCGCTGCCGTCCCCGGCGATCATGTCCAGATCGCGCATCTCGGCCTCACGGGAGAGGTGATGGCGGTGGACGGAGCCGGCGCGACGGTGCGCGCGGGGGCAGTGACCGTGAAGGTCCCGGTCCGGGCCCTCCGCGTGCTCGCGCCTCCCGCGGCCCCCGGCGCCCGGTCCCGGGCGGCGGCGCCGGCCCGCCGGGATGTGCGCGTGCCCGAGAAGACGGACGTGGCCTCCGAGATCCAACTCATCGGCCGTACCGCGGAGGAGGCGCGCGATCTGGTCGAGAAGTACCTCGACGACGCCTTCCTCGCGGGGCTCCCGTCGGTGCGGGTCATCCACGGCAAGGGGACGGGCACGCTCCGCCGCGTCGTCCACGAGCTGCTGGCGGCGCATCCCCTGGTGGCCGGGCAGAGGCCCGGCGCGCCCCGGGAAGGGGGCGAGGGGGCCACCATCGCCAGCCTGCGGGTGGCGGACTAGCATGGCCGCGGGCTTCTCGCCCCCGCTCCTCGAGGAGATCCGCTCGCGCGTGGACATGGTGGAGCTCGTCGGCCAGTTCGTGAACCTCAAGCGCGCCGGCGAGAACTGGAAGGGCCTCTGCCCCTTCCACATCGAGAAGACGCCCTCCTTCACCGTCCACCCGAAGAAGGGCATCTTCCACTGCTTCGGCTGCGGCGCCGGCGGGGACGCCTTCAGCTTCCTCATGCGCCAGGACCGGCTCGCCTTCCCCGAGGCCGTGCGCCTCCTCGCCCAGCGCGCGGGCGTGGAGCTGCCCTCGGAGCGCCGGCCCGAAGCCGCCGACGGGAAGCTCGAGGCGCTCCGCCAGCTGATGGCGCGCGCGACGGAGTTCTACACCGAGGCGCTCTGGGGGGCCGGCGGCGACAAGGCGCGGCGCTACCTCGAGGGGCGCGGCGTGGACCCGGAGGTGGCGCGGCGCTTCGGGCTGGGCTGGGCTCCGGAGGGCTGGGACCACCTGCTCACCTTCATGCGAGGGCACTCGGTGGCCGAGGAGGCCCTGGCCCAGGCCGGGCTCGTCCTCCCGCGCCAGACCGGCTCGGGCTTCTACGACCGCTTCCGGGGCCGGCTCCTGTTCCCGATCCGCGACGGGCAGGGCCGGGTCGTCGCCTTCGGCGGGCGCGCCCTGGGCCCCGAGGAGCCGAAGTACCTCAACTCCCCCGAGACGCCGCTCTACGTGAAGGGACAGACCCTCTACGCCCTCGATCTCGCCAAGGGGGCCATGCGCGAGCGCAACCGTGCCGTCGTGGTGGAAGGCTATCTCGACTGCCTCATGGCCCATCAGCACGGCTTCACCGAGACGGTGGCCGCTCTCGGCACCGCCTTCACCCCGGCTCAGCTCGCGCTCCTGCAGCGTCACGCCGACGAGATCGTCGCCGTCTTCGATGCCGACGCCGCGGGGCAGAAGGCGGCCGCGCGGCTGGAAGAGCTGACGGGGGAGGCCGCGGACATCCGGAGCCTGGGCTGGTCCGTGGCGCGCACGGGCGGCTTCGTCAGGGCCGGCCACTACCCCGTCAAAGTCGCGGTGCTCCCCGAGGGGCATGATCCCGACAGCCTCCTGCGGGCCCTGGGGGCGGAGGCCTTCCGCTCGCGCCTGGACGCGGCCAGGAGTATCCTCTCCTTCGTTATGGCCCAGGCCCTGGCCGAGGAAGACCTGGCCTCGTCCCGCGGGCGCGCCACGGCCCATGCGCGCGTGGCCCTGATCCTGTCGAAGGTGCCCGGGGCCGAGGAGGCCACGGCGCTGGCGCGCCAGGCCGCCCGCGAGCTCGGGGTGGACGCCACCCAGCTCTGGATCGAGGCCCAGCAGCTCGGGCGCGCGCGGCTGGCCCAGGGCCGCGGCGAGCGGGCCCCAGGGCGCGCCGCGCTGCCCACGGTGAGCGCGGCGGGGCCGCCCCCGAGCCTGGCCGAGCGCGATCTCCTGGCGCTGCTGCTCGGCGTCGCGGAGGCCCGGAGCGCGCTCCTGCCCGGCATCGAGGAGGAGGACATCGCCCATCCCGGGCTCCGCAGGCTGCTGGAGGCGCTGCGGGGGGCGCCCGACAGCCCGGCCGAGGCGCTGATGGCCATGCTCGAGAGCGACGGCGAGCGCGGGCTCCTGGCATCCCTGCTCCTCGAGGAGCGGCAGTGGCCGGACCTGCAGCAGCAGATCAGCCAGCTCCAGCGGCGCTACGAGATCCGCCGCCGGAAGAAGCGGATCCGGCTGGTGACCCAGGCCATCGTCGAGGCCCAGGCCACCGGAGACCCGTCCCTGCCCCAGCTCGAGACCGAGCTCGGGCGGCTCCAGCGCGAGGCCCAGGAGGTGCGCGAGCTGTCGCTCGCTCCCGCGGCGGGTCAGCCCGCCCCCGGGCGGCCGGCGAGCGCGCCGGGGTCGATGACGCCCTAACCCATTCAGGAGACGTTGCGAGCATGGCGGACGAACCGAAGCTGGCGGACGAACCGAAGCTGGAAGAGCTCGACAAGCTCATCGCGATGGGGAAGCAGAAAGGGTTCCTCACCTACGACGAGGTCAACGACGCCCTGCCGTCGGACATCGTCTCCCTCGACCAGCTCGACGACATCATGATGATGTTCGGCGCCATGGACATCGAGGTGGTGGACTCCGCCAAGAGCGGCCGGCTCCCGTCGGAGGTCGAGCCGCCGCACGAGCGCGACGAGGAGGACGAGCCCGCCGACGCGCCCATCGATCTCACCCCCGGCCCCGTCGGGCGCACCGAGGACCCGGTGCGCCTCTACCTGCGCGAGATGGGGCGCGTCTCCCTCCTCACCCGCGAGGGCGAGATCACCCTCGCCAAGCGGATCGAGGAAGGCAAGGACGAGGTGACGCGGGCCATCCTCGCGACCAACCTCGCCCTGGAGAAGATCCACGGGCTCCGCGACGAGCTACGCCGCGAGCTGGTCCCCGTCAAGGATGTGGTGGACTACCCCGAGGAGGAGTTCTCGGAGGACAAGGAGGAGGAGCTCCGCCGCTCGGTGATCCGCGATCTCGGCAGCGTGGACCGGCTGCTCCGCGAGCGGGAGAAGCTCGTGGACCAGGCCCGCCGCCTCCGGACGCGCGCCGGCGGGCGCCGGAAGGGCGCGCCCGCCTGGAAGAAGGTCGAGGGGCAGGCCCAGGCCAAGCAGGCCAAGGTCCTCGGGACGCTCCGGAGCCTCAACCTCCAGCCCGCGCTGCTGGATGCCTGGGGGCAGGATCTCAAGCGGCTCGTGGAGAAGATCCAGCGCGCCGAGCGCGAGATCGCGCTGTGGTCGGACGGCCGGCGCCCGGCGCCGGCGGCGGTGGACGCCTTCCTCGCCTCCCTCGGGGAGGACGACCGCGACGACGGCGACCGCGACCTCTACCAGAAGGCCGCCAGCAAGCACCCGGGCATCAAGGACCGTCTCGTCTGGGTGGCCCAGCAGAAGATCAGGCGCTCGGAGGAGGGGGCGAAGGCCCGCGCCGAGGACCTCAAGCGCATCGTGACGATCATCAAGCAGGGCGAGGCCAAGGCCGCGCGCGCCAAGAAGGAGATGGTCGAGGCCAACCTCCGCCTCGTCATCTCCATCGCCAAGAAGTACACCAACCGCGGCCTGCAGTTCCTCGACCTCATCCAGGAAGGCAATATCGGCCTCATGAAGGCCGTGGACAAGTTCGAGTACCGCCGCGGCTACAAGTTCTCCACCTACGCCACCTGGTGGATCCGCCAGGCCATCACCCGCGCCATCGCCGACCAGGCCCGCACCATCCGCATCCCCGTGCACATGATCGAGACCATCAACAAGCTCATCCGGACGTCTCGACAGCTGGTGCAGGAGCTGGGCCGCGAGCCCACGCCCGAGGAGATCGCCGTCAAGATGGAAGTGCCGGTGGACAAGGTGCGGAAGGTGCTCAAGATCGCCCAGGAGCCCATCTCCCTCGAGACCCCCATCGGCGAGGAGGAGGACAGCCACCTGGGCGATTTCATCGAGGACAAGCAGGTGGGCTCGCCGGTGGAGTCCATGATCGGGCTCTCGCTCCGCGAGCAGACCAACAAGGTGCTCAACACACTCACGCCCCGGGAGGAGAAGGTGCTGCGCCTGCGGTTCGGGCTCTCCGACGGGTGCGAGCACACGCTCGAGGAAGTCGGCCAGGACTTCGCCGTGACCCGCGAGCGCATCCGCCAGATCGAGGCCAAGGCCCTCCGCAAGCTCCGCCACCCCTCTCGCTCCAAGAAGCTCCGGAGCTTCCTGGAGTCCTGATATGATCACGCGCGGGCCCATAGCTCAATTGGCAGAGCCCCCGGCTC
>MGBV01000065.1 GCA_001788415.1 Candidatus Rokubacteria bacterium GWC2_70_16
TGGGGACGCCGAGGGCCCGGAGCCGCGCGAAGAGGTGCGCCGCGCGGGCGATGACGGGACCGCAGCGCTCGGCCGGGAGCGGCAGCGTGGCGACGGCGGGGTCGAGGTGCCCCCGGTGCATGTCGATGGCCACCAGCGCCGTGGACCGCGGGTCGAGCCTCATGGCGCTCCCCAGTTAGCACGGCGTCGAAAGGCAAGTCAATCAGCCGGGTTCCCTGCCAGCCTGGCGCCTCGGGGTTTGACAGGCCATCGGCGCGCTGCTATGAAGCAGACGGCCAGGCGGAATGACGTTCCGCCATGCGGAATCGGTGCCGCAACACGACAGCTGACGGGGGGAGCGGCCGTGGGCGACTTCACGAGCGAGGTCCGCGACGGCATGCGCATCGACCGGGACGTCCCCATCACGATGGACGACGGCCTGGTCCTCCGCGCCGATGTGTACCGGCCCACCGGGGCGGGCCCGCACCCCGTCATCCTCTCCTACGGCCCCTATGCCAAGGGGCTGCACTTCGAGGACCTCTACACTGATCAGTGGCGCCGCATGGTGGCGCAGCACCCCGACGTGCTCGCGGGCTCCACGAACAAGTACCAGAACTGGGAGGTGGTGGACCCGGAGAAGTGGGTGCCGGACGGCTATGCCTGCCTGCGCGTGGACTCGCGCGGGGCCGGCCGCTCGCCCGGCGTCCTCGACATCTGGTCGGCCCGCGAGGCGCGCGATCTCTATCGCTGCATCGAGTGGGCAGCCGCGCAAGCGTGGAGCAGCGGCAAGGTGGGGCTCAACGGCATCTCCTACTACGCCATGAACCAGTGGCAGGTGGCGGCGCTCGAGCCGCCGCATCTGGCCGCCATCTGCGTCTGGGAGGGGGCGGCCGACTTCTACCGCGACCTCAGCCACCACGGCGGCATCCTCTGCACCTTCGGCCGGGCCTGGTTCCCCTCGCAGATCGTGCGGGTGCAGCACGGCCGCGGCACGCGCGGCTACCGGAGCCGGATGACCGGCGACTGGGTCTCCGGGCCGCCCACCTTGACCGAGGAGGAGCTGGGCGCCAGCCGCAGCGACTTCTACGAGGCGTGCCTCCAGAACCCGCTGGCCTCGGACGAGTACTGGCGCTCGCGCCTGCCCGACTGGTCCAGGATCACGGTGCCGCTCCTCTCGGCGGCGAACTGGGGCGGTCAGGGGCTGCATCCGCGCGGCAACTTCGAGGGCTTCATGCGCGCGGCCTCGAAGCAGAAATGGCTCGAGGTCCACGGGATCGAGCACTGGACCCACTTCTACACGGACTATGGCGTGTGCCTCCAGAAGCGCTTCTTCGGCCACTTCCTCAAGGGCGAGGACACGGGCTGGACGAAGCAGCCGAAGGTGCTGCTCCAGGTGCGCCATCCCGGCGAGCGCTTCGTCGAGCGGCACGAGAAGGAGTGGCCGCTGGCCCGCACGCGGTGGACGCGGCTCTACCTGAGCGCGGCCGACCACGGCCTGGCGCGGCGGCCACCGGCCCGCGACGGCAGGGTGAGCTACGGCGGCCTGGGGGACGGCATCACCTTCCTCACGCCCCCCCTCAAGACGGAGACCGAGATCACCGGCCCCATCGCGGCCAAGCTCTTTGTCTCCTCGGAAACCACGGATGCCGATCTCTTCGTGGTGCTGCGGGTGCTCGGCCCGGACCTGAAGGAGGTCGTGTTCCAGGGCGCGCTGGACCCGCATACCCCCATCGCGCAAGGGTGGCTCCGGGCCTCGCATCGCAAGCTGGACCCGGCGCTCACGCTCCCCCATCGCCCCTACCACACCCATGACGAGAAGCAGCCGCTCACCCCCGGGCGCGTGTACGAGCTGGACGTGGAGATCTGGCCCACCTCCATCGTGGTGCCGGCCGGCCACCGGCTGGCGTTGACCGTGCGGGGGCGCGACTACGAGTACCCCGGCGGCGCCGCCGCGGGGCTGGCGGTGCTCGGCGAGGTCTTCACCGGGGTCGGCCCCTTCCAGCACAACGACCCGCGCGACAGGCCGGCCGGGATCTTCGGCGGGACGGTCACGCTGCATTGCGGCCGCAAACGGCCGTCGCATGTCCTGCTGCCGATCGTCCCGGGCCAGGAAGCGCGCGCGGTTCCGAGCCCTCGGAGAGGAGCGGGCCCATGAGACAGATCGGCGTGGGGATCATCGGGACGGGATGGTGCGGGGGGATCCGGGCCGAGACCTGCGCGGCCCACCCCCTGGTGGCGAGCCTGCACCTGGCCGAGGTGCGCCCGGAGCGCCTGGCGGAGGTGGCGCGGGCCACGGGCGCCCGCACCGCGACGACCGAGTACCGGGAGCTCCTGGATCTCGCCGACATCGAGGCGGTGTATGTCTCGGCGACGCCGGAGACCACGCATTTCCCCATCGCGCGCGACTGTCTCGCCGCCGGCAAGCACGTCTTCCTGGAGAAGCCCATCGCGCTTTCGCTCGGGGAGGCCGACGAGCTGATCGCCCTGGCCCGCCAGCGCCGGCTCAAGCTCACCATCGGCTACTCCCAGCGCTTCAACCCCAAGTTCGCGTACGTGAGGAAGTCGCTCCGCGACGGCACCATCGGCCGGCCCGTCAGCGCGCTGGTGAGCCGCCACATCACGCGCAACCTCGGCAAGAAGATCAGCGGGCGCATCAAGCTCTCGCCCGCGGCCATGGAGGCGACCCACGACCTGGACTTCCTGCTCTGGTGCCTGGAGCCCGCCCGGCCCGTGCGCGTCTACTCGCAGCAGAACTTCGGGGCCATGCAGGCCGCGAGCGGCGCGCCCATCCCGGACACCCAGTGGATCACCGTCACGCTGGACAGCGGGCTTGCCTTCGTCGTCGGCGCCGGCTGGAGCCTGCCACCGGGGTACCCGAACTTCTCGACGACCTGGATCGAGGTGGTCGGCACCGAGGGGGCGCTGCTGGTGGACGACAGCCACCGCGACGTGGTGCTGACCACCATGGGCACGGGCATGGTGCTGCCGCTGTCCACCATGCCGGGGGAGCGGGTGGAGCACACCTATGCCGGGCCCATGGCCGCCGAGACCATCCATTTCCTCGAGGCGGTGGCCCTCGACCGGCCCGTGCTCGTGACGCCGGAGCACGCGCGCATGGTGATGGAGGTGTATCTCGCAGCGGATCTCTCGGCGGAGCGCCACGAGGCGGTGTCGCTGCCGCTTCCCGCGCCGAAGCCCATCCACGCCGTCGCCTGAGGGAGGAAGAGATGCGACTTGACGCGAGACGTGTCGCCATTCTGGTTGCCGCTGTCCTGATCGGCCTGGCCGCCACACCGGCCGCGGCGCAGGAGTTCCCGACGAAGCCCATCGAGCTGGTGCTCCCCTTCGGGGCCGGCGGCTCGCATGACCTCACGGCGCGGGCCGTGGCCAGCGTGGCCCAGCCATATCTCGGCCAGCCGCTGCTCGTGGTGCTCAAGCCGGGCGGCGGAGGCGCCGTGGGCTCCCAGCACGTCAGCCGGGCCAAGCCCGACGGCTACACGCTGCTCTTCGGCGGCACGGGGCCCAACACCATCTTCGCGCTCGTGCAGAAGGCCCCCACGGGCCCGGACCAGTTCCTCCCCGTGGCCCGGATCAACCACAGCCCGGCCGTCTTCGCCGTCCGCAACGAGGCGCCGTGGAAGACCCTCCGCGAGGTGGTGGAGCACGCCAAGAAGAACCCGGGCAAGTTCGCCTTCGCCAACACCGGGACCTGGGGCGCCGCCGATCTGCCCATGCGGCTCATCGCCCAGGCGGCCGCGATCGACTACAACAACATCCCGCATGACGGCGGCGGCCCGGCCACGCTGGCCGTGCTCGGCGGGCATGCCGACGCCACCTTCGGCTTCGCGCCGCAGCTCATCCCGCAGTTCAATGCCGGCAAGCTGCGGGCGCTGGCGGTGACGGGGGCCAGGCGGCTCGGCACCCTGCCCCAGGTGCCGACGGTCAGGGAAGAGGGCTACGACGTGACCTTCACGATGTGGCGCGCGGTGCTGGCGCCCAAGGGCACGCCCCAGCCCATCGTGGACAGGCTGGAGGCCGCCTTCCGCAAGATGAGCGAGGACAAGTCCTTCCAGGCCCTCATCAAGCAGCTCGGCGACGACGTGGACTTCCAGGGGGCCAAGGAGTTCGGCGCCACCTGGCAGCAGGAGTGGGACGCCATCGCCAAGGTCGCGGCGAAGGCGCAGCGGTAAGGCGCGGATGGCCCGGCGGGAGGCGATCGCGGCAGCGGGCGCGCTGCTCGTCGCGGCCTGGGTGTTCCGCGAGGCGACGGCGCTGCCGTTCGGCAGCCTCAGGCAGCCCGGCCCCGGCTTCGCGCCGCGCTGGGCGGCGGTGACGCTGGCCGGGCTGTCGGTGCTCCTCCTGGTCCAGGCGCTGCGCGCCCTCCCGAGCACCGGCTCCGGACCGCCCCCCGCGCCGGAGGCCCGGGGCGGCGGGCTTCGCGTCGCCGGACTCGTGCTGGCCCTGGCCTTCTACGTGGTGGCCCTCGTCCCCGTGGGCTATCCCATCTGCACCTTCCTGCTGGTGCTGTTCATGCGGCGCCCGACGACGCGGCGGGCGCTCCTGCCCGCCCTCGTCCTGGCCGCGGCCGCAGCCGCCGGCTCGTACCTCCTCTTCGCGGTGTGGCTCCGGGTCCCGCTGCCGCCGGGGCCCTTCGCCGGCTGAGCCCGCCTGCGTGGAGATCCTGAGCCTCCTCGGCGGCGGCTTCGCCGTGGCGCTGACGCCGACGAACCTCATGTACTGCTTCCTGGGCTCGCTCATCGGAACCGCCATCGGCGTGCTGCCCGGGCTCGGGCCGCCGGCCACCATCGCGCTGCTGCTGCCGGTGACCTACGGGCTGGCGCCGACCTCGGCCGTGATCCTCCTGGCCGGCATCTTCTACGGAGCGATGTACGGAGGGTCCACGACCTCTATCCTGCTGAAGATCCCGGGGGAGGCGGCCTCCGTGGTGACGTGCCTCGACGGCTATCAGATGGCGCGCCAGGGACGCGCAGGGGCGGCGCTGGCGATCTCGGCCATCGGTTCCTTCGTCGCGGGCACGGTGAGCGTGGTGGGCCTCATGCTCCTGGCCCCGCCGCTGGCGACCTTCGCGCTCAGGTTCGGCGCCCCCGAGTACTGCGCGCTCCTCGTCCTCGGCCTCCTGATGGTCGGCTACCTCGGCGGGGGCTCCATGACCAAGGGGCTCATGATGGCCGTCCTCGGGCTGCTCCTCGGCATGGTCGGCCTCGACCCCATCGTGGGCAGCCCCCGCTTCACCCTTGGCGTCTTCAAGCTCTCCGAGGGGTTCGAGTTCGTGCTGGTGGCCATGGGGCTGTTCGGGATCGGGGAGGTCCTGGCCAACGTCGCGCACGCCGTCCCGCCCGCGGTCCTGAAGACCAGGATCCAGGGGCTCCTCGCCAGCCGCGAGGAGTGGCGGCGGGCCGGCCCGCCGCTGGCCCGGGGCTCCCTCCTCGGCTTCCTCATCGGCGTGCTGCCCGGCGGCGGCGCGGTGATCTCGTCGTTCGTCTCCTACGCGCTCGAGAAGCGCCTGAGCCGCCATCCCGAGCAATTCGGCAAGGGGGCCGTGGAAGGCGTGGCGGGACCCGAGGCGGCCAACAACGCCGCCGCCACCAGCTCCTTCGTCCCGCTCCTCACGCTCGGCATCCCGGGCAACGCCTCCATCGCCCTCATCTTCGCCGCGCTGCTCATCCACGGCGTCCGCCCCGGACCGCTGCTCGTCACCGAGCGACCCGAGGTCTTCTGGGGGCTCATCGCCTCCATGTACATCGGCAACCTCGTGCTGCTGGTGCTGAACCTGCCGCTGATCCGGCTCTGGGTGAAGCTCCTGGAGGTGCCCTACCCGCTGCTGGCGCCCTTCATCGTGGTCTTCGTCCTCGTGGGCGCCTACAGCGTGAACAACAGCGTCTTCGACGTGGGGACCACCGTCGCCTTCGGGGCGCTCGGCTATCTCTTGCGCAAGCTCGACTTCGAGCCCGCACCGCTGGTCCTCGCCATGATCCTCGGGCCCCAGCTCGAGGCGGCCCTGCGCCGCTCGCTGATCTACTCCCGCGGCGATCTCATGGTCTTCATCGAGCGGCCCATCGCTGCCTCCCTGCTGGCGCTGGCGGCCCTCATGCTCCTGGCGCCGCTGTTCCGCTGGCTCCTGCAGCGCAGGGTCCGGGAGATGGCGGCTGCGGGCTCGCCGCCGCCCGACTGAGAGGCCGCAACCGCGCGCAATTCCATTTGACAGCGCCGACGGGGGGATGGTACCAACGGGTGCGCTGCGAGATCGCGGAATTCCGTTCTGCCATGCGGAACGTCTAGCAGGATGCGGAAGAACCCTGCGGGCTGCTCAAAAAGGTCCAGATGCGAGGCGGCGCCCTCGGCCGCACGCGAGGCGTACTCGCTGTACGTTGAGCGTGCGGCCGAGGGCGCCAACGAAGCAGATGGGCCTTTTTCAGCAGCCTGCTAGAGAGAGCGAACGCCTCGACGGCACCCATCCACATCCAGGGAGATCCTAGCCATGGGGAACTTCGGCATCGCCGGCGTCGACTGGCAGCAGCGCATCAACTGGGACCGCCTCCGCACGTACCGCCTGGAGCGGGCCCGCGAGAAGATGAAGGCCCACAACCTGGGCGCGATGCTCCTCATGTACGACGAGAACGTCCGCTACGTGACGAGCACGCTGACACCAGGCTGGAACCGGCTCAAGCCGGGGCTGCGCTACGCGCTCCTCTGCGGGGACGCCGCGCCCGTGCTCTTCGAGCAGGGGGACATCGGCTTCCAGATCCAGCGCCACGCCCCGTGGATCCCGCAGGAGAACATCCGCTGGTCCTATGCCTGGATCAAGGGGGCGGCCGGCCCCGCCTCGCGCCAGCAGGTCAAGAAGTTCACGGACGCCATCGTGCAGGAGATGACGCGGTTCGGCGTGGCCGACCAGACCCTCGGCGTGGACTTCATCGACATCAACATGCTCCAGGCCTTCCAGGAGGCCAAGATCAAGTGGGCCGACGGCATGACGCCCATGATGGAGGCCCGGGCCATCAAGAACGTGGACGAGCAGGAGTGCATGCGCATCGTGGGCGCCATCGGGGATGCCGCCCACTGGGAGACCATGCGCTTCCTCAGGCCCGGG
>MGBV01000066.1 GCA_001788415.1 Candidatus Rokubacteria bacterium GWC2_70_16
ATCCGGTTTGCTGCGCCCGGGCCGACCTGCTAGACTTTCCTCGTGACTTTTCAGCCAGTTCCGTCTGAGGCCCATGAGTCTGCGAGGGGTGACGCGTGAACGCCGTGCTGTACGACGTGGCGCTCACGGCGTACATCATCGCCACGGCCTCGGCGCTGGGCTACCTCCTCGGCCGCCGGGATGGGCTCTCGCGCTTCACCGTCCTCGCGACCGAGACCGGCTGGGTCCTGCACACGCTCGCCCTCGTCGTGCGCGGGGTGGAGCTGGGCCGCGTCCCGCTCATGTCGCTGGCCGAGACGGTCTCTGTCGTGATCTGGGTGACCGTCTTCCTCGAGCTCTGGGCCGAGCGCGCCTATCGCGTCAAGGTGCTGGGGGCCTTCGTCCTGCCCGTGGTGCTGGTCCTCGGGCTGGCGCTGCCCACGGGGCTGCGCGTGCTGGTGCTGACGCCGGCCGCCACGAGCGCGTGGGTCAAGGTGCACGTGGCGCTGTCGCTGGTCGGCCTGGCCGCGCTGGTGCTCAACTTCGCCGCGGCGGTGATGTACCTCCTGCAGGAGCGGCAACTCAAGACCAAGCACCCCGGGACCGTCTACTACCGGCTGCCCTCGCTCGAGACGCTCGACCGCCTGAGCTACCGGACGCTCACCCTGGGCTTCCCTTTCCTGACCACGGGCCTGCTCCTGGGCGTGTTCTCGGCTGGCAAGGCCTGGGGCAGCCCCTTCGCCTACGACCCGCTGGCCCTGTTCTCGAGCGTCATGTGGGCGGTCTACGCGGCGACCCTGTCGGGGCGGGCCGCGGGCCGCTGGCGCGGCCGGCGCGCCGCCTACTTCGCCCTCGCGGGCTTCTGCGTGCTGCTCCTGACCCTCGGCGCCGGCGTGCTGCTCCAGGGGAAGCACGGTACCTGATGGCGACCCTCTTCGTCGCCGGGATGAACCATCGGAGCGCAGGGGTCGAGCTGCGCGAGCAGCTCGCCCTGGAGGAGGACAAGCTCCGCGGCATCCTCGCCGACCTCAACGATCGGGGCCTGTGCGCGGAGGTCATGATCCTGTCCACCTGCAACCGCGTCGAGGTCTACGGGCTGGCGGAGGCGCCGGGAGAGGCCCGGGCGGCGGCCTTCCGGGCGCTGGGCGCCGCCCGCGGCGTGAGCCTGGCCCAGGTGGAGCCGTGCCTGTACCACAAGACCGAGAGCGAGGCCGTGCTGCACGCCTTCCGGGTGGCGGCCAGCCTCGACTCCATGATCCTCGGGGAGCCGCAGATCCTCGGCCAGGTGAAGGACGCCTTCGCCCTGGCCCAGTCCTGCCGCACGGTGGGGCCGACGCTGCATGCGCTGATGACGCAGGCCTTCAGCGTGGCCAAGCGGATCCGCACCGAGACCGAGGTCGGACGCCACGCGGTGTCGGCCTCCTATGCGGCGGTGGAGCTGGCGCGGAAGATCTTCGGCTCGCTGGAGGACAAGGCGGTGCTCCTGGTGGGGGCCGGGGAGATGGGGGAGCTGGCCGCGCGCCACCTCATGGAGCAGGGGGCCATGCCCGTGTACGTCGCCAACCGCACGTGGAGCCGCGCCCAGGACCTCGCGCAGGCCCTGTCGGGGACCGCGGTGCCCTACGAGCAGTTCCCCGCCACCATGGCGGCGGTGGACGTGGTGATCACCTCCACGGCGGCGCCCGAGCCCATCGTGCGCGCCCTTGAGGTGGATCGGGCGCTGCACTCCCGCCGCCACCGGCCGCTGTTCTTCATCGATCTCGCCGTGCCGCGCAACGTGGAGCCGGCGGTGAACGATCTCGAGGGCGCCTTCTGCTACGACGTGGACGACCTCCGGCTCGTCGTGGAGGCCAACCTGCGGGAGCGCCACAAGGAGGCGCAGCGGGCCGAGGCCCTGGTGGAACGCGAGGTGGCGAAGTTCGCCGCGCGGCTGCGGGACCTCGAGGTCGTGCCGACCATCGTGTCGCTCCGGGAGAAGCTCGAGACGATCCGCCTCGGGGAGCTCGACAAGGCGCTGTCGCGGCTGCCTGCCGCCAGCGACGAGACGCGCCAGGTGATGGAGGCGCTCTCCCAGGCCATCGTCAACAAGGTCCTCCACGCCCCCATCGTGAAGCTCAAGGACTCCACGCGGCAGGGGCATCACGCGCGCCTCGCCGAGCTGATCTCCGAGCTGTTCGGCCTCAGGCGCCCCCAGCGGGAGCGCGAGCCGTGAGGATCCGGCTCGGGACCCGGGGGAGCCGGCTCGCCCTCGTGCAGTCCGAGGGCGTGGCGGCCTCCCTGCGCGCCCTCGGCGCGGAGGTGGAGCTGGAGACGATCAGGACGTCGGGGGACCGGCTGGCGCAGGTGGCGCTGGCCGACTTCGGCGGCAAGGCGCTCTTCGTGAAGGAGATCGAGGAGGCGCTCCTGGCCGGCCGCGTGGACCTCGGGGTGCACAGTCTCAAGGACATGCCCGCCCTGCTGCCGTCGGGGCTCTGCCTGGCGGCCTACCCCCCCCGCGAGGACCCGCGGGACGTGCTGCTGACCCGGGACGGCGGGGCGCTCGGCGAGCTGCGCCGGGGCGCGGTGGTGGGCACCTCGAGCCTCCGCCGGCGCGTCATGCTCCTGGGCCGCCGGCCGGATCTCCGGATCGAGCCCGTCCGCGGCAACGTGGACACGCGGCTCCGCAAGCTGGCCGCGGGGGACTACGACGCCCTCGTCATGGCGCGGGCCGGGCTCTCCCGGCTGGGACTCGAGCCCGCCCGGTCGCAGCCGCTGCCGGCCGGCGAGTTCCTCCCCGCCGTGGGGCAGGGGATCCTGGGGCTCGAGGCGCGCGAGTCGGACGGGGCGCTGCTTGAACTTCTCGCTGGGCTCGATCACACTGACACGCGGGCACAGGCGGAGGCCGAGCGCGCCCTGCTGGCGCGTCTGGGCGCCGGCTGCCACACCGCGGTGGCGGGCCTGGCGCGAGTCGAGGGCGAGGCGCTCACGGTGGAGGGATGGGTGGCGAGCGTGGATGGGCGCACGGTGCTGTCGGCCTCGGTGAGCGGGCCCAGCGTCTCCGCGCGGCTGCTGGGGGAGAAGCTGGCCGACGAGCTCCTCGCGCGGGGCGCGCGGGCAGTGCTGGAGGGGGCGCGGTGACGGCGAGGACGGACGTCGAGGCGGCCAAGCCGCTCAGCGGCCGGGTGATCGTCGTCACGCGCGCGCGCGAGCAGGCCGGGCGCTTCGGCACGCTCCTGGAAGAGGCCGGCGGCCGGGTGCTGGCCGTGCCGACCATCGCCATCGAGGCGCCGGCCTCGTGGGCGGCTCTCGACGCCGCGCTGGCCGCGGCGGGCTCCTACCACTGGCTGATCTTCACGAGCGCCAACGGCGTGGAGATGGTGCGACGCCGCCTCGTCGAGACAGGGCCCGGGGCCGAGGAGCTCCGCGGCCCGCGCGTCGCGGCCATCGGCCCGGCCACGGCGGAGGCGCTGCGCCGCTGGGGGCTCGCGCCCGAACTGGTCCCGGACGAGTACGTCGCCGAGGGGCTCGTCGCGGGGCTGCGGGGCCTGGTCCGCGCGGGGGAGCGCGTGCTCCTGCCGCGTGCCGCGGAGACGCGCGACCTGCTCGTGCGCGAGCTCGCCGCCATGGGCGCCTCGGTGGACGAGGTGGCGGCCTACCGGACGCGGCCCGCCGTCGAAGGAGCCGCAGAGCTCATGGCCGCCCTCGAGGCCGGGAGCGTGGACGTCGTCACCTTCACCAGTTCCTCGACCGTGCGGCACTTCGCCGCACTGTTCGCCGAGGGCGAGCTGGCCCGGCTCATGGCGGGCGTTCTCGTGGCGTGCATCGGCCCGGTGACCGCGGCGACCGCCGCCGAGCACGGGCTTAGCACCGCCATCGAGCCCGAGGAGTACACGATCCCGGCGCTGGCCCGCGCCATCGCCGCCCACTATTCAGCGGCTCCAGCCCCGGCGCCCCTGCCGGAGAGACTCGACGCAACGGGACGCCCCGACCCTCTCGCCCACGGCCAACATGCCGACAGGCATGTTGGGGATGAAAGGACTTGACCCATGCCGTATCCCGTCTACCGGCCCCGACGCCTCCGCGAGTCGCCCCTCTTGCGGAAAATGGTGCGCGAGACGACGCTCCGCACCGATGACCTCATCCTGCCGCTCTTCGTCATCCACGGCCGCGGCAGCCGCGAGCCCATCTCGTCCATGCCGGGCCAGGCGCGCCTGACGATCGACGAGCTCCTCAAGGAGTGCAAGGACGCCGCCTCCATGGGCATCCCGGCGGTGCTCCTCTTCGGGCTGCCGCAGGAGAAGGATCCGCGGGGCAGCGAGGCCTACGCCGAGGACGGCATCATCCAGCAGGCCGTGCGCGCCGTGAAGGAGACGATCCCCGACCTGCTGGTCATCACGGACGTGTGCCTGTGCGAGTACACGAGCCACGGACACTGCGGGATCGTGGAGGACGGCCGGGTGAAGAACGACCCGACGCTGGACCTCATCGCCCGGACCGCCCTCTCGCATGCCGAGGCCGGCGCCGACATGGTGGCGCCCTCCGACATGATGGACGGGCACGTCGGCGCCATCCGGGAGGCCCTCGACGAGGCGGGCTACCAGGAGACGCCCATCATGGCGTACTCGGCCAAGTACGCCTCGGCCTTTTACGGGCCCTTCCGCGAGGCCGCCGACTCGGCGCCGCAGTTCGGCGACCGGCGCGGCTACCAGATGGACCCGGCCAACGCCATGGAGGCCATGCGGGAGGTGGCGCTGGACGTGGACGAGGGGGCCGACATCGTCATGGTCAAGCCCGCGCTGCCGTACCTCGACATCATCTCGCGGGTGAAGAGCGACTTCGGCCTGCCGGTGGCCGCCTACTCCGTCTCCGGCGAGTACGCCATGATCCGCGCCGCGGGGCAGCTCGGATGGCTCGACGAGGAGCGCGCCATCATGGAGGTCCTCATCGGGATCCGGCGGGCCGGGGCCGACCTCATCATCACCTACTTCGCCAAGGACGCCGCGCGGCTCATCGAGCAGGGGCGCCAGTAGCGGGCCCGGTCGGTGAGGATCTCGGCCAAAGGGGAATACGCCGTCAAGGCGATGCTCGACCTGGCCCTGTCGGACACGGACGAGCTCCGCCCCATCCAGGACATCGCGGCGCGCCGGGACATCCCGCAGCGCTACCTCGAGCAGGTGCTGCTCCAGCTCAAGCGCGCCGGCTTCCTCGTCTCGCGCCGCGGGTCCTCGGGGGGCTACCGGCTGAGCCGATCTCCCGACCAGATCACGGTGGGCGGCGTCCTGCGGGCGGTGGAGGGGGCCTTCGCGGGGCTCGAGCCTCCCCGGCGGACAGGGCGCGCATCCCGGCGGGATGCCGCCGGCGATCTGTCCGAGCTGTGGCAGGAGGTGAGCGCGGCCGTGTCGGCGGTCATCGACAGGATCACGCTGGCGGACCTCAAGCGCCGGGCCGAGGAGCGCGAGCGCATGGCCCGGCCCATGTACCACATCTGACGGGCGGCGGCCCGGGCGCATGGGAGCCATGGGACAGAAGCGGCCGGGCGGCGGAGGACGGGCGCGGATCGCGGCCTCGGTGCTGGAGGTGGTGGGAGGCACGCCACTGGTGAGGCTCAACCGCCTCGCCAAGGCTGACGGCGCCACGGTGCTGGCGAAGATGGAGTCGCTGAACCCCGGCGGAAGCGTCAAGGACCGGATCGCCGTGGCCATGGTGGAAGACGCCGAGCGGCGCGGGCTCCTCGCGCCGGGCGCCACCCTCGTGGAGCCCACCAGCGGGAACACGGGCATCGGCCTGGCCATGGTCTGCGCCGTGCGCGGCTACCGGCTCATCCTCACCATGCCCGAGGACATGAGCGTGGAGCGCCGGCGGCTCCTGGCCCGGTACGGGGCGGAGATCCATCTCACGCCCGCCCTCGAGGGCATGACGGGCGCTGTCTTCGCCGCCAAGGAGTTCCTGCGCGAGCACCCGGAGTACTTCATGCCGCTCCAGTTCGAGAACCCGGCGAACCCTGACATCCACCGCCGCACGACGGCGCTGGAGATCCTGGAGGCCACCGAGGAGCGGCTCCACGTCTTCGTGGCCGGCATCGGGACCGGGGGCACGGTGACGGGCGTCGGCGAGGTGCTCAAGCAGAAGGTCCCGGGCGTGCGTGTCGTCGGGGTGGAGCCCGCGCGCTCGCCGGTGCTCTCCGGCGGCAAGGCGCGCCCCCACGGCATCCAGGGCATCGGCGCCTCCTTCGTGCCCGCCGTGCTGAACCGCGCGGTCCTCGACGAGATCGTGCAGGTGGGGGACGAGGAGGCCATCGCCACCTGCGGCCGGCTGGCCCGGGAGGAGGGGCTCCTCGTGGGGATCTCGGCCGGGGCCAATGTCTGGGCCGCCTGCCGGATCGCCGCCAGCCTGCCCGCTGGCCGCGTGGTGGTCACGGTGCTGTGCGATACTGGGGAGCGCTATCTCAGCGTGCCGTTCTGAGAAGGGAGAGCGCCCATGAGCGTGAACGTCTACATCCCGACGCCCTTCCGCAGGGCGACGCAGAACAAGGACCGGGTGTCGCTGGACGCTCCCGACGTGCGGGGGCTGCTGGACGGGCTGGAAGCGCAGTTCGAGGGCCTGCGCGGGCTCGTGAGGAACGAGCGCGGCGAGGTGCACCACCACGTGAACATCTACGTGAACAGCGAGGCCATCGAGGCCCTCGCGGGACTCGCGACCTCCCTCAAGGACGGCGACGAGGTCTCCATCATTCCGGCCCTCGCCGGGGGCGGGCCGGCCCTCGCCGGGGGACTGAGCTGAGCCGCGTCATCCTCACGGGCGAGGAGCTCGCCCGGCTCCAGGAGCAGGCCGTCGCCGAGTACCCGGCCGAGTGCTGCGGCGTCGTCCTCGTCCGGCCGTCGCGGCCGGAGGAGCGCCTGCTCCTGCCGTGCCGCAACATCCAGAACGAGCTGAACACGAAGGACCCGGCCCGGCATCCTCGCGATGCACGGACCGCCTACTACATCGATCCGAGGGACCTCCTCAACATCGGACGCCGAGAGGCCGAGGGCTACTGCGTGGCCACCATCTACCACTCGCACATCGACACGGGCGCGTACTTCTCCGACACCGACAAGCGCAATGCGCTGATCAACGGCGAGCCGGCCTACCCTGACGCCGTCTACGTGGTCCTGTCCATCGCGGACCGGAG
>MGBV01000067.1:0-6673 GCA_001788415.1 Candidatus Rokubacteria bacterium GWC2_70_16
CAGGACGCCGACCCCCACCGCGCCGTGGCTCGCGCGCTGGATCTGATCGGCGGCGCCCGCCCCCTCCTCCGAGGCGCCAGGACGGTGCTGATCAAGCCCAATGTCGGCTATTACTCGCTGGGCGTGGAGACCGGGCTCAAGACACTGCCGGAGGGCTTCGATCCCGAGGGGAACTTCCTGCCATCCACGGACAAGCGGGTGGTCGGAGCGCTCGTCCGGCTGTTCAAGGAGGCGGGGGCGGAGCGGGTGGTGGTCGCCGATGCGCCCGTTCACGAGACGGACGGGGCCTGGGTCTTCGCGCGCACCGGCCTGACGGAGGCGGTCACCGCCGCCGGCGGCGAGATGCGCGACCTCGCGCTGGAGCCCAAGGTCGAGGTCGAGGTGCCGGGCGGCACGGTGCTCAAGACGATGAAGGTGCCGAAGGTGGTCATGGACGCCGATCTCTTCGTCAACGCTCCCAAGCTGAAGACGACGCGCGTCGGGCTCCTGACGCTCGCCTTCAAGAACATGTTCGGCGTCCTGCTGCACGAGGACCGCCACCCGTATCACCGTCTCCCCGAGCACTACTACGTCCTCGCCGACCTCGTGAAGCTCGTGAAGGGCCGTGACCTGACCGTCGTCGACGCCATGATCGCCATGGACGGCTACGGGCCGAGGTTCGGCGATCCGGTCCAGATGGACCTCGTCATCGCCGGCCGCGACCCCGTGGCCACGGAGACCGTCGCCTCCATCGTCGCCGGGTTCTCGCCCGCCGAGGGCCCCATCGAGGTCCTCCCGGTGGCCGAGCGCGAGGGCCTCGGCACCCGTGATCTCGCCGCGATCGAGGTGAGGGGGAAGCAGATCCAGGACGTCCGCCGGCACTTCAGGCGGCCGCCGATGCCATGGCTCCAGCTGGACCAACGGGTGAAGACGTACCCGGGCGGGACGTGCTGGGGCTGCGGGCTGTGGATGCAGTACAGCCCGGTGCCCTGGGAGCTCGAGGACGGGCGGAAGTACGCCCTCATTACCGGCCAGGCGCCCGTCCTCCCGGACAAGCTCGACGCCGACGAGGTATGGCTCCTCGGCAACTGCGCGATCGAGTCCGTGAGCATCGGAAAGCTGCGCAAGAAGGGGCACAAGGTGGTGTCCCTGCCGGGCTGCAACCCGTATCGCCTCGAGCCCTATCTCGAGCTGCACAAGTGGGAGGCCCCCTACTCCCCCGTGTGCCGCCACGCCTGCTGCCGGCCCGCCAAGGTCGTGAAGGAGCCCTCAGCGCCGCGCGCGTGAGGCCGAGAGCTGCCGCGCGGCCTCCTGGCGACCGGGTGTCGGCAGCGCCTCTTCGATGACCGCGCGGGGCTACCGGGGCTGGGGGCGGCGGTACTCGCGCACCGACGCTGGGAGAGCGATCCCGGCGGCCAGGCGAGGGTCCGGGACCGGCGGCTGCGGGGCGAGCTGGAGCGGGATCACTCCCGCCCAGCAGGGCAGCGCGTAGTCCTCCTCGTCGTCCAGCGGCGGCCCGGTGCGGATCTTCGCCGAGGTCTCGGTGACGGGCAGCCGCAGGACCATCGTGGCCCGCAGCTCCTTGTCGCTCGGCGGTCTCACCTCGCGCCAGCGGCCCCGCAGGACGTGCTCGCTGACCGCCTCGAGACCCAGGAGCCGCTCGGCCGGGTCCGTCACCTCGACGGCGGTGCCGAGGACGACCACCGAGCGGTAGTTCATCGAGTGGTGGTACGCCGAGCGCGCCAGGACGAGACCATCGAGCAGCGTCACGGTGACGCAGACGGGAATCCCGTCGCGCAGCGAGCGGAGCATGCGGCTGGCCGACGATCCGTGGAGGTAGAGCCGGTCGCCCACCCGCCCGTAGTTGGTGGGGATCACATAGGGCTGTCCCTCGACCGCGAATCCCACGTGGCAGGTCAGGCCCTCGTCGAGGATGGCCTCGATGGTGGCCCGGTCATAGGCTGCGCGCTGGGGCGCCCGCTGTACCCGTGTCCGCTCGCTGGGAGCATCCGTCCCTGTCATGTCCTTCTCTCCTCCTCCGGAATGTTCCCCCGCCGATCCGGGGCGTGGAGCCCGAGCCGGAGGGGCGATGGGCCAGAGCCTACCCGAACAATGGCCTTGACGTGAGGGCCACTTTCTGACAAACGGTGGAGCCACTATGGCCAGGCGCTCCCCGGGGCTCTCCATGGCCGGCCTCGCCCTCGACCGCGAGGCCCCGGCGCCGCTCTCCCGCCAGCTCTACGATCTGCTGCGGGAGGCGATCCTCGGCGGCCGGCTCCGTCCCGGCTCGCGCCTGCCGTCCACGCGCAGGCTCGCCGCGGAGGGGGGCGCGTCGAGGAACACGGTGCTCGCCGCCTTCGAGCAGCTGACGGCCGAGGGCTATCTTGAGGGGCGAATCGGATCGGGCACGACGGTCGCGCGGACCGTGCCCGAGACGTTGCTGACGGTGCCGCCGCTGCGCGAGACGGGCCCCGGGGCGCGGGCCCGGGGCATGGCGCGGGGTGGGGCCGAGGCGACGGGCGCGCCGCGGCGCGCGCCGGGGGCGGACGGGCTGTCGCGTCGTGGCGCCGGCATCGCGGCCGCCGCCGCGGAGTTCGCCCGCGTGTCGGGGCCGCCGCGGCCGTTCCGTCCGGGGCTGCCCGCCCTCGACGTCTTTCCCTTCGACCTCTGGGCCAGGCTGTCGGCGCGCCGCTGGCGGCGTGCCTCGAGCGCCCTCCTCGATTATGGCGCGCCAGCCGGTCACGCTCCGTTGCGGGAGGCCGTCGCGGCCCACCTCCGGGTGTCGCGCGCCGTGCGCTGCGAGCCGGAGCAGGTGATCGTCGTGACGGGCTCGCAGCAGGGAATCGATCTGGCGGCGCGCATCCTGCTCGACCCCGGCGATCCCGTCTGGGTCGAGGACCCGGGGTATCTCGGCGCCCGCGGAGCGCTGGCGGCGTCCGGAGCGAGACTGATCGGCGTCGCGGTGGATGCCGAGGGGCTCGACATCGACGCCGCGGCGAGACGGGGGCCGGCGGCGAGGCTGGTCCACGTCACCCCGTCGCATCAGTACCCGACAGGCAGCACGCTGAGCCTGTCCCGGCGCCTGGCACTGCTGGACTGGGCCCGCCGGACCGAGGCCTGGGTGGTGGAGGACGACTACGACAGCGAGTACCGGTACGGCGGTCGCCCGCTGGCGGCGCTCCAGGGCCTGGACCGCGCGGGGCGCGTCATCTACCTGGGGACGTTCAGCAAGGTCCTTTTCCCGGCGCTCAGGCTGGGCTACCTCGTCGTGCCGCCAGGCCTCGTGGACGCCTTCGCGCGAGCCCGGTGGCTCACCGACCGGCACTCGCCATCGGTGACGCAGGCCGTCCTCGCCGACTTCATCGCCGAGGGCCACCTGGCGCGCCACATCCGGCGCACGCGCGCGCTGTACGCCGAGCGCCAGGCGGCGCTGGTGGAGGCCGCCGGACGCCACCTCGCGCCGCTCGTCGAGGTGACGCCCGCCGAGGCGGGAATGCACCTCGTCGGCTGGCTTCCCGCCGGCATGGACGATGGCCTGGCGGCGCGGCAGGCTGCCGACGCGCAGGTCGCCGCGCCCTCGCTCTCGTCTTACCGGCTGCGCCCGGGAGGCCGCGGGGGGCTCGTCCTCGGCTACGCGGCCTTCCGCCCCGCCGAGATCCGGGAGAGCGTCGAGCGACTGGCCATGGCGCTCGCCCCCCGACGGGGTGAGCGCCGCGCGACGGCCGCCATCGTCTAGCAGGATGCGAAAGAACCCTGCGGGTTCAGGAGCCCGCTAGACTGGAGAGCCCATGACGACATCCGATCTCTGCTGGACCCCGGCCACCGAGCTGGTCGCGCTGATCCGCAAGAAGGCGCTGTCCCCCGTGGAGCTGATGCGCGCGACGCTCGAGCGCATCGAGCGGCTCAACCCGACGCTGAACGCCTTCTGCACCCTGGTCCCGGAGGCGGCGCTGGAGGAGGCGCGGCGCGCCGAGCAGGCCGTGGCCCGCGGCGAGCGGCTGGGAGCGCTCCACGGCATCCCCGTGTCGATCAAGGATCTCGCCCTCGCGGCCGGCATGCGCTTCATGTCGGGGTCGTTCATCTTCGAGGGGCGCGTGCCGGATCAGGACGCGCCCTTCGTGCGGCGGCTCAGGGCGGCGGGCGCCATCGTGGTGGGCAAGACGACGACGCCCGAGTTTGGCTGGAAGGCGCTGGGCGACAGCCCGCTCACCGGCATCACGCGCAATCCGTGGAACACCGGGATGACCACTGGTGGGTCCAGCGCGGGGGCGGCGGCCGCGGCCGCGGCCGGGCTGGGCCCGCTCCACCATGGCTCGGACGGCGCGGGCTCCATCCGCATCCCGTCCGCCTTCTGCGGCATCTTCGGCTTCAAGCCCTCGTATGGCCGCGTGCCGCAATGGCCCGTGTCCAACAACGACTACTCGACCCATCACGGCCCCATGACGCGCACCGTGGCCGACGCCGCGCTCATGCTCTCCGTGATGGCCGGGCCCGACGAGTGGGACCGCACCTCGCTGGAGGGCACCCCGGCGGACTACGTGGGCCGGCTGGGCGAGCCGATCCGGGGACTGCGCGTGGCCTGGAGCCCCACCCTGGGCGGGCTGCGCGTGGACCCGGACGTCGCCGCCATCGTCGAGGGGGCGGTGCGCGCCTTCGAGGAGCTGGGCTGTGCGGTGGAGACGGTGGACTCGGTCTTCCCGGAGTCAGGCCCGCTCATCCGCGGGACCTGGGCCGCCCACGAAGCCGGCAATTACGGGCCGTACATCGCCGAGTGGGGCGGGCGGATGGACCCGGGGCTGCTCGCCTGCATCGAGGCCGGGCTGCGGCTTGGCCTCGTTGACTACATCAGGCTGCGTGGCGAGAAGATGGCCTATTGGGACGCAATACGGACTCTCTTCGAGCGCTTCGATCTCCTGCTCACGCCGAGCGTCTCCGTGCCGGCCTTCGAGGTCATGCGCCTCAATCCCGAGGGCTGGCCCCAGCACGAGTGGGACTGGTTCCCCTGGGCCTCGTTCAGCTACCCGTTCAACTTCACCGGCCAGCCGGCGGCCACGCTGCCCTGTGGCTTCACGGCGAGCGGGATGCCCCTGGGACTGCAGGTGGTCGGCCGCCGCTTCGCCGATCTCACCGTGCTCCAGGCCGCCGCGGCCTTCGAGGCGGCGCACCCCTGGGCTCAGCGCCGCCCGCCCGTGGAGGCGCCGCCGGCCGGCTGATCTTGCCGCGGGCAGGCAAGCCCGGCGCGGGGGCGCCGGCGCGCGGACTGCAATCTCATCGCAGGAGGAGGTGTCGACGATGTCGGAGACGGTGCATGCAGCGGAGACCCGCTACGAGACGCTGCGCCTCACGCGGGACGGGGCCGTGGACTGGCTCACGCTCAACCGGCCCGAGCGGCTCAACGCCATGGACAACCGCATGTGCGACGAGCTGCAGGACTACTTCGGCGGGCTCTACACGAGGCACGCCACGCGCGTCGTGGTCCTGCGGGGCGCCGGGCGCGGCTTCTGCGCGGGCGTCGATCTCAAGGCGCCCCAGGAGGTCTCGGCCGGGCCCGCGCCCGGGTTGAGAGCCCAGCGGCGGGTGACCGAGGTCATCCTCAGGATGCGCCGCTGCCCGCAGCCCATCGTCTGCCTCGTCCACGGCGCGGCGGCGGGCGGCGGGCTGGCCCTGGCGCTGGCCTCGGACATCCGCATCGCCGCCGCGAGCGCCCGCATGAACGTGGGCATGGTGCTCCTGGGGCTCACGGGCTGCGACGCCGGCATCAGCTACTTCCTGCCGCGCGCGGTGGGCACCTCCGTGGCGGCCGAGCTGATGATGACGGGGCGCTTCATCGGCGCCGAGCGGGCGCTGCGGGTCGGGCTGGTCTCCGATGTGGTCGCCGAGGACGGGCTGGAAGCCGCGGGGCGCGCCCTGGCGGGGGAGATGCTCCGCACCGCACCGCTGGGGCTGAGGCTCACCAAGGAGGGGCTCGGCCTTGCGCTCGACGCCCCGAGCCTCGAGGCCGCCGTCACCATCGAGGACCGGGGGCAGATCCTCTGCGCCTCGGGGGGATACTTCCGGGAGGGCATGGCCGCCTTCCGCGAGGGGCGCGCCCCCTCCTATCCCGACGAGTGACGGCCCTGCCGGATCACACAGGGAGGTCATGATCCATGCCGAAGACCTATCGCGGGAAAACCTGGGACGAGCTCCTCGTGGACCAGGAGTTCTGGACAGGCGGCCGCACGGTGACGGAGGGGGACGTCCTCGGCTTCTCGGGCCTCACGGGTGACTTCAACCCGCTTCACACCGACGAGGAGTTCGCCCGCGCCGCGAGCCCCTTCGGCACCCGCGTGCCCCACGGGCCGCTGATCCACGACATGTACCTCGGGCTGCTGGACCGCCTGGGCCTGGTGGAGGGGACGGCGCTGGCCTTCCTCGAGCTCCGGTGGAAGTTCCTGGCCCCGGTGCTGGTGGGCGACTCCGTCCACGCCCGCGTGCGGATCCGGGACAAACGGGAGATGAAGAAGCCGGACCGGGGCATCGTCACCTTCGCGATCACCCTCTTCAACCAGCGGTCGGAGCCCGTGCAGGAGGGCGAGCACACGCTCCTGATGCTCAGACGGCAGTAGCCGCGCCGCTCACGATCGCCGGAGGTGGTCCTCCTGTCGCTTCAGGCGGAGGACGTTGTGGGTGGTGACGGGGCGGTGGAAGCCCTTCA
>MGBV01000067.1:6693-6926 GCA_001788415.1 Candidatus Rokubacteria bacterium GWC2_70_16
TCGACCTCCACCAGATCCTCCACCGTGCCGAGCAGGCGCTGGGAGATCAGGATCTGGCCGGGCCTGGCCTCGCCGCAGAGGCGGGCGGCCAGGTTCGTCACGGTCCCGATCGCGCCGTAGTCCCAGCGTCCCTCGAAGCCGATGGCGCCGATGGTCGCGTAGCCCTGGGCGATCCCGACGCCGAGGTCGAGGTCGTAGCCGCGCTTGCGCCACCTGCCGATCAGGTCGCCCAC
>MGBV01000068.1:0-105 GCA_001788415.1 Candidatus Rokubacteria bacterium GWC2_70_16
GTGACCTCGTGCTCCTGGTCAACGCCTATCACCATCTCCCCGACGGACCCGCGTATCTCCGGCGCCTGGCCCGGGCCCTCCGGCGCGGCGGACGGATCGTCAACG
>MGBV01000068.1:117-462 GCA_001788415.1 Candidatus Rokubacteria bacterium GWC2_70_16
AGCGGGAGACCCCCGTGGGGCCGCCAGTGGAGGAGCGGGTGTCGCGGGAGGAGTTCCTGGCCGGGGCGCGGCGCGCGGGGCTCGTCCCCGTCGCCGAGCACGACTTCCTGCCCTATCAGTACTGCGTGGCGCTCAGGCCGCGGCCCGCGCCACGGCGGAGGTGAGCCTGTCACCGACCCGGCGGCGAACTCCCACCTCGCTGGGCAAGACGGCACAGCCGAGCCTGCCCGCGGCCCTTCGGCGCCCTCGCCTCTTCGCTCTCCTCGACCGGGGCCGCCCCATCGTCTGGGTGAGCGGCCCGCCGGGGGCTGGCAAGACGACGCTCGTGGCGACTTACCTGGCGGC
>MGBV01000068.1:487-7484 GCA_001788415.1 Candidatus Rokubacteria bacterium GWC2_70_16
TGGCCGGCGCGACGGAGGCGGCGGTGCGGACGAGAGGGGCGTCGATCCCGGCGATGCGGCCCGAGGACTGGCTGCGCCTGCCCGTCTTCGCCAGGCGCTGCTTTCTGGCCCTGCATGCCAGGCTGAGGGCGCCCTTCGTGCTGGTGCTCGATGACTACCACGAGGTGCCCGAGCATTCCCCTTTTCACGAGGCCATCCGCGAGGGGCTGAGCGGGCTGCCCGCCGGGGGCCGGGCCATCGTCATCAGCCGCCGGGAGCCGCCGCAGACGCTGGCGCGGTTGCGCGCGAGCCGGGCGATGACGATGATCCGGGCCGATGCGCTGCGACTGACCCTCGGCGAGGCGCGGGGAGTCGCGCGGCTCCTGGGCCATGCCGATCTCCCGCCTGAGGTCGTGGGGCGGCTCCACGGCCGTACGGCCGGGTGGGCCGCCGGGCTCATCCTGCTGCTGGAGGGCGCCAAGGCCGAGCTCGGGTCTCAGCCGGCGGGAGGGAAGATCGCCGACGAGGGGGTGTTCGACTACTTCGCGGGAGAGATCCTCGAGGCCGCCGATCCGCCCACCCGGCAATTCCTCCTGGAGACAGCACACCTGGGGGCCATGACGCCCCGGATGGCGGCCGAGCTCACCGGGGTGGGAGCCGCCGAAGAGATTCTCGGCGATCTCGCGCGGCGGCACTACTTCACGGAGACCCGCGTGCATCCCGAGCGGACGTACCAGTACCACCCCCTGTTCCGTGACTTCCTGCTCGCCCGGGCCAGGGGCGTGCTCCCCCCTTCCCGGCTGGCCGACGTGAGGCGCAGGGCGGCAGATCTCCTGACGGTGGCGGGGCAGGCCGAGGCGGCCGCAGCCCTCCTCCGCGAGCCGGGCGATGCGGAAGCGCTGACCGCCCTGATCGTCTCCCGGGCGCCGGCGCTCGTGGCCCAGGGGCGCACGCTCACGCTGGAAGAGTGGACGGGGTGGCTGCCGCCCGCCGTGGTGGAGCGGAACGGCTGGCTGCAGTACTGGCTCGGCGTCGCCCGCACGCCCTTCGACCCCGCGCGGGGCCGCGAGGGCTTCGAGGCGGCGTTCCGGCTCTTCCGGGCCGAGCGCAAGCCCGCGGGCATCTTCGCGGCCTGGTGCTGGGTGATGGGAAGCATCCTCTACGAATGGAGCGAGCTCAGCCGGCTCGATCCGTGGATCGGCATGCTCGACGAGCTGAGGGGCGAGTACCCCACACTGCCCTCGGCCGAGCTCGAGGCGAGCGTCGCCGCCAACATGTTCTACGCCCTCATGTTCCGGCGTCCCGACGACCCGGCCATCCGCGAGTGGGCCGCCCGCGCCGTGGCGCTGTCCGGCTCGAGCCCCGACGCCGATCGCCGGATGCTCACCGCGTTCCTGGCGGCCACCTATCATCTCTGGATGGGAGAGCTGGCCAGGGCCGAGATCGCCCTGGGCTCCCTCGAGGCGCTGACACGCAAGCCGGATGTCTCGCCGCTGGTCCTCCTCACCTGGAAGGGCGTGCAGGCGTACTACCACTGGCATGTGGGCGCCGGCGCCCGCGTCTTGCAGGCCGTCTCCGAGGGGCTCGAGATCGCGAGGACCACGGGGTTGCGCCTGATGGACGGGCTCCTGCTGGCCCAGGGCGTGTACGGGGCCCTGGCTGGCGGCGACCTTCAGGCGGCGCGCGACTACTTGAGGAAGATGTCGGCGGCGGTGAGCGGGAGCCGGAGCCTGCACGAGGGCCATTACCACTTCCTGGCCGGCTGGGAAGCCCTGCTCAGCCGGGATGTCCCGAGCGCGCTCGAGCACGCCCGCATGGCCCTCGCCATGGACTCGGGCGCTCCCTATCCACAGGCCCTGAACCACCTGGCGATGGCGCTGGTCCTGCACGCGCGAGGAGAGCAGGGCGAGGCAATCCCCCATCTCGACCGGGCCCGCGAGGCCGGGCGGCGGATGGGCAGCCACATGCTCGAGTACGCATGCCTCCTGGCCGAGGCCGAGATGGCTCTCGACCTGGGGCAGGAGGGGCGCGGGCTCGAGGCGCTCCGGGCAGCCATGGCTGTGGCGCGGCAGCACGGGCTGGTTCATGCCCCGTGGTGGCGCCCGCAGGTGATGGCCAGGCTCTGCGCCCAGGCCCTCGGGGCCGGCATCGCGGTCGAGTACGTCCAGGGGCTGGTCCGCCGCTGCGGGCTCTTCCCGGAGCGGCCGCCGCTCGGGATCGAGCACTGGCCCTGGGCGCTCCGCGTGTACACGCTCGGCGGCTTCCGCCTCGTCAGGGACGGGGTGCCGCTGGAGTTCACGGGCAAGGTGCAGCAGCGGCCGCTCGGCCTGCTCAAGGCCGTGGCCGCTCTCGGCGGGCGCAGGGTCGGAGAGGAGGCGCTGGCCGATGCGCTCTGGCCCGAGGCCGAGGGTGACGCCGCTCAGCGCGCCCTGGCCACGACGCTGCACCGGCTTCGCCGGCTCGTGGGCGACGAGCGCATCGTCAGGGTCGCCGAGGGGCGGGTGAGCCTCGACGCGCGACACGTGTGGCTGGACATCTGGGCCTTCGAGGGTCTCCTGGACGAGGCGGAGTCGGCCGAGCGGCGGGGCGAGGCCGGGCGGGCCGCGACGCTGACCGAGCGCGCCCTCGCGCTCTACGGCGGGCCCTTCCTCCACGGGGAGCGGCAAGCGCCCTGGGCCGTGGCCGCGCGTGAACGACTGCGCAGCAAGTTCCTCCGGCACACCGCGCGGCTGGCCAGCCACTGGGCGGCGGCGAGCCAGTGGTCGCAGGCCGCGGAGTGCTACGAGCGGGGGCTCGAGGCTGACGACCTGGCCGAGGAGCTTTACCGGGGCCTGATGGAATGCCACCGCGCCCTCGGGCGCCGCGCCGAGGCCCTGGCGGTTTATCAGCGCTGCCGCCGCGCCCTGGCCGCGGGCCTGGGGGTGCAACCCTCGCCGGCGACGGAGGCGCTGCACCGGGCTCTTCGTGCCGGCTGAGGCCAGGGGAGGTGCCAGCTCCGACCTGCGCAGATCCGGGCCGGTGCCGCCCGGGAGAGTCGGCGCGGAATCCGTAACCCATCCGTAACTGCTGCCGTCGCATCCTGGCCGCATGCAGAGCTACATCGTCCGCATCTACCGCTGGGGAAGGAAGCCCTCGCGCCGTCTCGTGGGGGTGGTGGAGCAGGCCGAGGGCAATGCCAAGCGCGCCTTCGGCAGCCTCGACGAGCTGTGGCAGATCCTGTCGGCACCGCGTTCTCCCTCCCGGCGGCGAAAGGCGCAGCCGGGCCGCCAGGCTACGCTGAGAGGGATCGCGGCCGGGGCCGTCGCCCTCCTCCTCTCGCTGAGCGGCCTGGTCGCGTCGGGGCTCCCCCCCTTCCCGTGGGGGCCTGCCTCGGCGCTTGCCGCTGACCCTAAGCCGGGGGCACCCGAAAGGTATGGGCCGGTCAAGCTCAAGGCGCACCCGCCGCCGCCCCCCCCAGGCCCAGTCACCCCCAAGCGGGCCGATATGGATTTCCTCGACGCCAACCCCGCCTGGCTGCCCCCCGGGTTGGCTCGAGTGCTCTACCCGGACCTGTTCGCCGGCGGCCTGGACCCGGCCACGGCGGGCGGCAGGGTGGCGGAGGGCGGTGAGCGCCGGCGAACTGGCGCCGTGGCCGATGGCTTGAGCCGTCTCCTGGTTAAGGTCCAGTTCGATGTCCCGGGACGCGTGGTATTCAGGCTGGTGGGACAGTCAGGCGAGCTGGGGAGCATCAAGGCCCTCAAGCCCAGGGGTGTCGGGCCAGGCCCGGAGGCAGAGACCGCGACCTTCGAGAGGGATGGCCTTCATGTCGCCTATGCCCTGTACACCCCGCCCCGCTCCTTCGACCCGGCGCGAGCCACCCGCCGCCTCCCGCCCCGGACTCGCCCCGACAAGCTGAGACCTGGGCAGGAGCGAACCCTCGCGCTGGAGTATCGAACGGTCGACGTGTTCGTGGACTGGGTGGGCCTTCAGGGCGGTCCCCGCCTGACCACCATGAGGTACTTCGACCTGCTCCGGCCCCCCGTCGTGCTGGTGCATGGCACCTACGACGGGGCCCTGAATTGCTGGGACTGGGCCGCCAACGATGTGTATCGGGCGCAGGCCGAGGCCGAGGGGAACTCCGAGTACGTGACCGACAGCTTCGCGAGGCAGCTCGAGGCGGACGGGTTCGCGGTGTTCCTTCCCAACTACCAGCAGTCCAACGGCATCAACAAGGACTTCGACACGACGCTTCCCCTGCCCACGCGCGAGGAGGCAGAGGCCGCCGCCCAGGCGCCTCCGGGCGACCGGGCCCAGGCCGCGCAGGCCGCGGCGCCGGCGGCGGCGAGGGTTGCCGAGCTGGCCAGCCACCGAAGCCACTTCAGCGACAATGCGCGGGTGGTCTGGGAGGGGGGCCGTCCGGGGGAGCCTGTTGACACGGACTACCAGGGCCCCGGAGAGGGGATCAAGGCCGCTCTCGAATACTTCAGGGATGTCTTGAACGTGGCGGTCACCCGCGCCGACGTGGTGGGCCACAGCATGGGCGGGGTCCTGGCCCGGGTCTATGCGCGAGGGGTGCCGCTATCCGAGCCCGCGGAGACGGCCGGCGGCAACTGGTATCGCCGGCCTGACAACTGGAACGAGGGGGACATCAACCGCCTGATCACGCTCGGCTCCACGCACAAGGGCAGCCATCTGCCATCGCTGCTGATCGAGTACATGCGTCGGCTGCCAGTTGGCCACGCGCGCGCCTGGCGCATGGCGAACTGGGGGTTCAGCGGCCAGCTCGCTCCCGGCGCGTTCACCGACCAGGAGTTCGACAGCGACGCGCTCAAGGCCCTGGGCCCGACCCGGGTGCCTTCCCACGCCATTGCAGGGGTCGCCACGGCGAAGGACCTGGACAAGATCAACGTCATGTTCACGTGGGACAAGACGGGGGAGATGAACTATCGCACTCGCGTCGAGCTGCTGTGGAAGGTGACACCCGAATCGATCCTGGGTCCCCTGTTCAAATCCTTCACGCGTCTCCGGCGGGGCGGGCCCACTGATGCCGACGCCGCTGACCTCGCGAGGCGGCGAGCCGAGTTCGATGCCCTCGACCGGGATCTGGCGGCCGCGCTGGAGCCTCTCTGGCGCGCCGAGAAAACCCTGTCGGAGGCCCTCAACAAGGTCGACGAGGCGGAAAGGCAGCTCAGGGGTCCCGGTATCACGGTGACGCAGTTGTTGCCGGCCTGGGCGGTTCCTGGGGAGAAGGGCCAGAGGCTGGCCGAGCTGGCCGCCGAGCGAGAGCGGCTCCGCGCCGAGCTCGAGCGGGTCGAGCAGGAGCGTGAGAGGGCTGCGGCGCCCAGAATCCGGGAGATCAGCCAGCTCAAGGAACGGCGCTTCCTGCGCTACGTCGCGGCCGGCTTCTACAATGACTGGACCGACTTCACCGTGAGCCTCGACAGCGCGCTCGGCGGGCTCGCCGGGGACGCCCCGCCGGATCAGCCCGAGCGGAGCCGCTGGGTCACCATCATCCCGGGCGATTACCGGACCGCCACGGACGGCGTGCTGCACAGCTTCGAGCCGCGCCACGTGACCGTGCAGGCGCGCATCAAGGCGCTGTTGCGCGGGGGCCTTCAGGAGTTCAACATCTACGGCTTCCCGGGGTACTCGCCGCCGCGATATCTCGACCCCCCGGCAGGCTCTCGCCCTCACGAGGTCGGATGCAGCCATGCGCCGCGCCTCTGCCCGCCCGCCGAGGGTGGGTAGCTTCATGCCCGTCCCCGTTGTCCACCGCCGCGGCCTCGGCCGCTGGCTTCTGCTCCTGGCGCTGGGCCTGATCATGGTCGGGATGTCGCCGGGCGGCGCGGCCGCCCAGATCGCGCTGAAGGGGACCGTCAACGCGCCCTCCACCGGCAACGAGCTGACCGTCGAGGTCAGCAACGTGAGTGCCGAAGCCCCCGTCGAGGGGCTGCGCGTCGTGCTGGCCGGGCAGCCGCGCTATCTCACCAATGTCAGCATTCTCCCCGAGCGCCTTCCCACGGTCATGCCGGGGCAGGGCGTGGAGATCACGATCCGGTTCGACGTGAGAGCCGATGCCCCGGCGGGCCAGGCGGAGACGCTCACCCTGCGGGTCACCGCCGAGGGCGGCACGACCATCGACTTTCCCACACCGGGGCTCACGGTGACGTTCGTGAAGCCGGCGCCGCCGGCTGCGGGGAGCGCCGCCGTCTCGGCCGCACCCCCGGGCGCGCCCCGGGAGTTGAAGCTCGTCAAGATCGGCATGAGCGAGGGCCGGCGCTATCTCGGGGACCCCACAGACCGCACGGTGTACGAGTACCAGGAAGGCCAGTCGGGCTTCGTCGCCCGCCACGGCGGCAGCGTTGCCAGCGTGCGCGTGCTGCGCGCTCCGCTGGAGATCGCTCTCGACCGGCCTTTCGAGGTGGAGGTCGAGGCCCGCTGGCGTGGCAACCTGCCGCCCGATCACCGCTGCGAGAACCCCGCCAGGCGCAACCAGGACACCGTCGGCTCGCGGGCCTCCGTGGCCGTGTGGCTGGGGCTCACCTCCGACGCGGAGCTGGCCGCGTCCAGCCGGGGACCCGAGGACATGCGGGTGTTCTGCCGCACGACGGAGGAGCATTACCAGGAGGCGTGGACGCCCCGCCCGCGGCCCGCGGCGACCGTCGACGGTCTGGCGCGCGTCACCCTGCAGGTGATACCGGCGAAAGTCGAGCAAACGAGGCGCGCCACCGTGTTCCACTTCAGGGGCGCCGTGTGGTCCACCCACGGCACGGTCGACCGAGCCACGCTCAATCCCGTGCCGTTGCTGGAATGGGACCCGTCCGCAGCTCCGGCGAGGCTCCGCGTCAACGTCCAGGCTATGTGGGGACGTGTCCTCTACCTTCGCTACGAGGGCGGGCAGGGCGCGGGGCCCGCAGTGGCGGCCCTCCCGCCGTATGAGCATCCCGGAGACATGCGCCACCCGCCCCGGGGCGATGCCGTGGCGACAGCGCTGCCTGGAGCCGCGGCCGCCGGGGGACGCGCGGCCGCGACAGGTCCC
>MGBV01000068.1:7508-10957 GCA_001788415.1 Candidatus Rokubacteria bacterium GWC2_70_16
AGTCAGGTCGCCAGCCTGCCGCCAGCCAGTCACCCGCCGGAAGCGCCGGGGTCCGGCGCCGCGGTAGCGCCGCGGCCGGCCGATCCCGCCAGGCTCGATCCTCGCTCTCCCGAGGTCGCCGGCCTGATCAGCCAGTGGATCGGCGTCGCCGAGCCCCCTGACAATGCCAGGGGCGCGCGGCTTCGCTATGACGAGTGGGGCCGGATGATTGGCACCGGGGTGAATCGCGAGCAGATCGCGGCGGGAGCGAGGCCGGATGGGGCGGGCGGCATGACCTCACCCGCCTATGTGTGGACGCTCCGGGACAGCCTCGACTCGGTCAACCACTGCAGGCTGGGCGAGTACGTGCTGTCCATGCTGCAAGGCGATTCCATCGCCCGCTGCCAGGGCCGCTACGCGGCGCCGCCGCTGAGGGTGGTCGCGAGCCTCGCCGGCCTTCCCGCGCAGGAGGCGGAGGCGAAGGTGCGCGCCCAGGGGCTGGTTCCGGACCTGATCGGCGGCGATCCGCCGCCCTCCAGGGAGCGCGAGTACACCGTGCAGGCACAGGAGCCGCCGGCGGGGAGCCGGCTCGGGGAAGGGGAGCGCGTCACGCTCAAGATACACGCTGGCTACGTGGAGCCGCGCCGGGCAGTGCCCGAGCTCCGCGGTCTCGCCGCCGCCGAGGCCGAGCGCCGCCTGCGGGAGCTGGGACTGCGCGCCGAGCTGACAGGCGGCGATCCGCCACCCTCGAGGGAGCGCGAGTACACGGTACAGGCTCAGAACCCGCAGGCGGGGAGCCAGCTTCGGGAAGGCGAGCCTGTTGCCCTCAAGATACACGCGGGGTACGTTGAGCCCCGCCGTGCCGTTCCGGATCTGCGCGGCCTCGGCGCCACCGTGGCTGAACGCCGGCTGCGGGAGCTGGGGTTGCGGGGCGAGCTGACAGGCGGCGACCCGCCGCAATCGAGGGCGGGCGAGTACACCGTGCAGGCGCAAGACCCGCCGCCGGGCAGCCGGCTCGCCGAGGGGGAGCGCGTCGCGCTCAGGATACACTCCGGTTACGTGGAGCCCGAGCGCCCGCGCGTCGTCGCGCCGCAGCCACCGGCTGGCGGCGGTGGACTCGGGCCGCCCGCCCGCCCGGGCGAGGAGCCACCTCGAGGGGAGCCCGAGATCTGCGCCACCTACTACAGTAATCTCCCTGACCTCGGACGCGGGGCCGACAGGCGGATGGCGCAGCTGGCCGCCCAGAGTGCCGTGGCCGCGGGCTGCGATCCCGGGCGTGTCCAGCAGGCGGTGACGGGAAGCCTGTTGCCCGCACAGCCATCTTCTCCCCCGCCGCCTCCGCCTTCACCGCCCGCGGTATCCTCCCAGCCGCCGGCGCAGCCCGCCTGGCCCTCGACGCGCCCGGGTCCTGCGCCGTCCCAGGGCGGATCGCCTGGCGGTGGCTGGGGCGAGCCCGCCGCCTGCGCGAACTACTACGAGACCCTCACCGAGCTGGCGCGGGCCGACGAGGGCCCCAACGGCGCCGTGGCCAGGATGACGGCCCGGAGCGCGCTCTCGGCCGGCTGCAGCCCCCAGCGTATCCAGCAGGCCCTCGCCGCCGGCGCGGCGTCGCCCTACTCGCGCAGGGCCGCTCCGCCTCCGCCGCCCCCTCAGCCACAGGCCGTCCCGCCGCGAGGTGGTGGCCCGCCGCAGACGGGCGAGCCTTCGGTGTGCGCGGGCTACTATGCCAAGATCGCCCAGTGGTCGAGGACGTACCCGGGCGGTTCGAACCACCAGGCCGTTCAGAACGAGGCCCGCAAGGCCGTTGCTGCCGGCTGCAACCGGCAGCGCGTGGAGCAGGTCCTCGCCCAGGGCCGGCCGCCAGCTCCGGCGCCGCCGCCGCCGCGCTCGCCCGCTCGCCCCGGAACCTTCCCTCCTCCCGCCCAGCTTCCGCCAGGCGGTACCGACCGCTGCCCCGGCGGCGGCTCTCCGATACTGGGCCAATGCTAGGCCGCGCGCGGATCGCCACCGCCTCCGGCGCGCTGCTCGCCGCGGCGCTCCTCGGCGCCGTCTGGACTTGCCCGGCCTTGGCCGTCGAGATCAGCGGCAAGGTGGTGGCGGTGAGCGGCGACGAGGTGCGGATACAGATCGAGGGCGAGGATCTCCCGCGTGTCGGCGACCCGGTGGTGCTCGGCTTCAGGATCCCGGCCGGCGCGCTGCTGCGAGTGGGGACGTGGCGCGTGACGGGGGTGGAAGAAGAGACCGTCGTGGCGACGGTGGTGGAGGCCACAGGGAAGCCCGCCGTGGGCCACGCGGCCACCATCTCCTCCGAGAGCCCCACCCGGCCGCGGCGTCCCGCGCCGAGCGAGGCGCCTCGGCGCCAGACCAAGGGGGAGTCCCCGCCAGCCTCCGCTCAAGGGGTCGACGTCACCGTGCGTGAGCTGCAGGTCGTGTCCGCCGGTCCAGTCATCACCGAGCGGGTCGGCGACGCCTATGTGATGAGGGCGGCGCCCGGGAACCCGGGCGTCGTGTGGGTGGCCAGGAGGGCCGCGCTGGCCTTCCGCGCCGCGGTCCGGGTCAAGAACATCGAGTTCGGGGAAGGGAAGTGGCGCGCTGCAGGGTTGCTGATGCACCGGGCTTCCGCGGGCCAGAGCGCCGAGCAGGACATTCTGTTCGCCCTGCTGCAGCTGACCAGCGGCAAGCAGGGGCTCGCCCTCTGGAGACACATGGACAGGCGCTGGGTCCACCTCTTCGCGGGTCCGCTGCGGCCCTTCACGATCCACCCGCCGGACCAGGGCCAGTGGCTGGAGATCACCAGGCGGGGCGGCCGCTACGAGTTCAGGTTCAACGACACGGTGGTGCTGGAGTGGGAGGCGCCCGAGCGCGACGCCGACTGGATCGGCCTCTGGACAGGCGATGGGGTCCGCGCCGAGTTCGAGGGCTGGCGCGTGGAGAGCCTCGAGTAACCGGCCGCGACTGGCCCGGCGGGTTGCTCGTTGTGCCGTCCCCGGGGGCGGGCTATAGTCGGCGCGGCAGGAACGAGAGGGGCGAGGGGCCACCCCGGGGGACCGGCTGCGCGCCGACACCACCATGCCCGCCAACCTGACGCCCGAGTACAGGGCCGCCGAGGCCGCCTTCCGGAAGGCGCGCGACCCGCGCGAGCGCCTGGAACGGCTCCGCGAGATGCTCCGCGTCGTCCCCAAGCACAAGGGGACGGACCATCTCCAGGGCGATATCAAGCGGCGCATCAAGGAGCTGTCCGAGGAGCTCGAGCGGCCCCGGAAGGGCGGCGCGCACGGCGGCCCGGCGCTGGTGCTCCATCCCGAAGGGGCGGCGCAGATCGCGCTGCTGGGGCCGCCGAATGCGGGCAAGTCCTCGCTCCACGCACGCCTCACGGGGTCCGGCGCCCGCGCCGCCCCCTATCCCTTCACGACGCAGTACCCCGAGCCCGGGATGATGTCCCACGAGGACATCTCCTTCCAGCTCGTGGA
>MGBV01000069.1:0-9752 GCA_001788415.1 Candidatus Rokubacteria bacterium GWC2_70_16
CTGCCTCGGCGTCGGGCCCGTAGCCGCGGCGTTCGAGGAGGCGAAGGACGCGCTTGCGCACCGTGACGACCACGCGGCCCACCTCGGCGTCGCTGGGCGGCGGGGCCGCGTGGAAGACCAACGGCTCTCCCGGCACGGGTTCCGTGAACACCCCGTCGAGCACGAGCGTGTGGAAGTGGACGTTCAGGTTCAGCCCGCCTCCGAAGCGCTGGATCACGGTCGGCGTGCCCGTCCAGCCGTCCGCGGTCCCACGCCGGCGGTAGAAGTCGAGCAGCGTCCGCGCGAAGACGCCGAGCACCGCCCGGCATAGCTCGTGGTCCCACGTGAGCACGTAGCGCAGCCGATACGGCAAGCTCAGCACCCATTGGCGCACGGGCACCCGCGGTAGCACCTCCGTCACCAAGTGCGCCGCCCGTTCCGTCATCCGCCGGCCTCCGCAACTCGGACAGAATCCGCGTCCCTTGCACGAGAACGGCAGCAACCGCTCGAAGGCGCACGTGTCGCACCGCACGCGCGCGAAGCCGTGGGCCAGCACGCCGCACGTCAGGAAGTCCCGGAACTCGTGCTCGACGAACTCGGGGAGATGGCCGCCGCCTGCCGCGCGGGCCGCCTCCGCGAGAAACGTCTCCAAGTGCTCGCGGACGACGCAGTGGAGAACGCCGCGCTCGGTCGCGCGGGGCTGG
Source organism: Candidatus Rokubacteria bacterium GWC2_70_16 (assembly GCA_001788415.1). Taxonomy (GTDB): domain Bacteria; phylum Methylomirabilota; class Methylomirabilia; order Rokubacteriales; family CSP1-6; genus UBA12499. The sequence continues at coordinate 684 of MGBV01000069.1, forward strand.
TACGTGGGGGTCGCGGACGCCATGTCTCGGCAGTACTGCGAAACGCGGCCTGGGGGAATGCCGAGAATGTGATACGCGAGAAAGAACCGCTACAGGTCGAGCAAGGCGGGCGGGAAGACCACGGAGCTCCACGAGCGAGGAGCCGATGACGGCGCGCGTGGCCAAGGTCGCGCCCCGGGGTTCACGCCTCGGCGGTGGCCCGATCCACATCGAGGGTGACCATGGCCATCAGCTCCTCGTTGCTCATCTCGGTGAGCAGCGCCTCGCCGCCGCCCTCGAGCACCCCCCGCACCAGCGATTGTTTGTCCTCGATGAGCCGATCGATCCGCTCCTCGACGGTGCCGCGGCACACCAGCTTGTGCACGAGCACGTTCCGGTGCTGCCCGATGCGATAGGCGCGATCGGTCGCCTGGTTCTCGACGGCGGGGTTCCACCAGCGGTCGAAGTGCACCACGTGAGCGGCTGCGGTCAGGTTGAGCCCGGTGCCGCCCGCCTTCACTGACAGCACGAAGAACGGCACGGCCGGGTCCTCCTGGAAGCGCCGCACGAGTGCGCCGCGGTCCTTGACCGGCGTCTGACCGTGCAGGACGAGCCCCGGACGCCCGAACACGCCCGCCAGGAACGCGGCCAGCGGCTCGGTGGCCTCGCGGAACTGGGTGAACACCAGCGCCTTCTCCTGCTTGGCGGCGACCGCCTCGGCGATCTCGCGCAGCCGGGCGAGCTTGCCGCTCCCCGCCTCGTCCCACGCGCCGTCGCCGAGCCACTGCGACGGGTGATTGCAGATCTGCTTGAAGCGCATGAGGTAGGCCAGGACCAGCCCGCGCCGCTCGATACCCTGCCGGAGGCCGGCGAGCGTGCCTTCCAGCTCGTGGACGGCCTTCTGATAGAGCGCCGCCTGCGGGCGCGACAGCAGGCAGAACGCCTTGACCTCGGTCTTGTCTGGAAGATCGGCCACGATCGAGCGGTCGGTCTTGAGCCGGCGCAAGAGGTAGGGCTGGATCAGGCGGCGCAGCGGCGCGTACGGCTCCTCGGGCCGGTCGGCCAGCCGCTTGACGAACGCCGCGAACCGGGTCGCCGAGCCGAGCAGGCCCGGGTTCAAGAAGTCGAAGATCGACCAGAGGTCGCCGAGGCGATTCTCGACCGGCGTCCCGGTGAGCGCGACGCGGGCGCGCGCGCGCAGGGCCTTGACCGCGCGCGTCTGCCTGGCGCCGGGGTTCTTGATCGCCTGCGCCTCGTCGACAATGGCCAGCGACCAGTCGCGCGCCCGCAGCGCGTCGATGTGCGCGAGGGTGCCATACGTCGTGATGACGAGGTCCACCCCGGCGAGCTCGGCGCTCCCCAGCTCGCCCAGCTCGCGCGCGGGCATGGCCGAGGGGTGGGCCACGCGCGCCGTCAGGGACGGCGCGAAGCGCTCGATCTCGGCCTGCCAGTTGGCCAGGAGCGAGGCGGGCACGATCAGGAGATGCGGCGGATCGCCGCGGGTGCGGCGCCGCTTGTGCAAGAGCAGCAGCCCCAACACCTGGATCGTCTTGCCGAGGCCCATGTCGTCGGCCAGGCAGACGCCTAGCCTGAGTGACGAGGCGAACCACAGCCACGACACGCCGGTCTTCTGGTAGGGGCGCAGCGTGCCCCGAAAGTCGCGACCGAGATCCGCGCCGTCCAGCTTGTCGGGCCCACGGAGCCCGGCCAGAGTCTGGGCGAGCCACGCGCCGGCCTCGACGCGCGACCAGCCCCCGCTCCCAACGGTCGCCCCGTCGTCGCGCCCCGCCTGGGAGGCCCCGGCGAGCAGACGCATGCCCTCGAGGAACGACAGGCCGCTGGTACCGGCGCCGCGCCGCACACGCTCCCAGTGGTCCAGAAGCTCGCGCAGGCGCTCGCGGTCCAGCTCGACCCACCGGCCACGCACCCGCACCAACCCGTCGGCCGAGGCCAGGAGCGCGCGCACGTCGGCGGGCGACAGCTTCTCGTCGCCCAGCGTGACGTCGACCGAGAAGTCGAGGAGAGCGTCCATGCCGAGCAGGCCCGGTTTCTTCTCGCCGACGCGCACGGTGACCTCGGGCCGGGGCGGGTGGCGCGCGCGCCACCAGTCGGGGACGCGCACGACCAGCCCGGCCGCCTCGAAGGCCGGGATCTCGCGCAGGAAGCGGTGGGCCTCGGCGGGCGTCCAGGCCAGCGGATGGTAGACCGCGCCCGACTCGACCAGACCGGCCAGCCACGCGCTGCGCTCGGCCGCGCGCTGCAGGGGTACGAGGAGGTGGAGGAGCGCTCGCCGGTCACCGCGCGCCGATGATTCCTCGACGGCCCGCGCGAGCGGGCGGTGCTGCACCTTGCCGCCGGCGGTGGCGCGGACCACGTAGGTGGCGAGGAACGCGAAGGGATGCTCGTCGTCGCCGCGGTTCTCGGCCAGGTGCAGGCACACCTTGCCGACGAGGTGCCACGACGGGTGGCGCGCGTGCAGCCACTCGGCGACTCCACCCCGGTGGGCGCGCATCTCCTCGGAGAAGGCGCGGCCCATCTCGGTCCAGCGCGCGGCGATCCAGTCGGCGCCGACGTACTCGGCGCCCGGCATGGGCGGCACGGCGTTGGCCAGCCGGGCGCGCTCGTCCGCGGGGCAATCGATCTCGACGCGCTCGGGCCGCTCCGGGAGGTCGGGCGTCGCGCAGAGCCGGGTGGCGAAGGCGCGGCCGAGGTCACGCAGAAAGGCCAGGGCCGGAGCCAGCGGGGCATCGAGCTCGGTCGTGCCAAGATCGAGCAGGCCGTGGCCCGGCCCGCGACTGAAGGCGGCGGCGACGCGGGCCCGGGAACCGGGGGTGAGGCCGTCGCCGGGCTCGTCGGCATCGGCCCCGGCCGTATCGACGAGCAGCGCGCCCGATGGGGCGACGGCCACGCGGAGCCGGGTGGCGCCCTGGGCGGCCGGCGGAGAGCCCGTCACGGACGCCGTCGGGGCAACCATTGGACGGCGACGAGGCCGGCGGCGGCGAGCGGCTTGAACTCAGGGTCTCCCGTCATCAGGACACCCCCGTGGTCCTGCGCGGTGACGACGGCGAAGGCATCGGCGTACGAGATCGGGAAGCAGGCCTTGATGTGGGCGGCCGCCAGCACCGTCGCCCGTGAGACTCCAACGATTTCCACCGGGAGCTGATCGACGGCCCCGAGGGTGCGACGGGCCTGGACGAGGCCACGCTCACGCTCCGTGATGTAGAGTGCCTCGCCGAGGTTGATCAGCGACAGGTACACGGTGTGGCGCTGCGCCTCTGCCCCCTCGAACACCGATCGGACTCGCGCCATCCCTGCCTCTCCCTCGAGGTAGGCCAGCAGCGCGAAGCTATCGAGAACATAGGCCGCCGGACTACCGGCCACGCGAACGCTCTCTCCTGTGCTCGGTGAGTAGCGCACGGGTGAGAGACGTCCGCCCCTTCAGCATGCCGGCGGCCTGCCGAACGGGTCTGGCCATCGCGGGGACGAGGGCCAGGACGCCCCCGTAATCGACGACGGAGACTTCGGCGCCCGGCCGCAGGTTGTACTTCTTCCGAAGGTCGGCGGGAATGACGACCCAGCCCTTCTCCGAGACCGTGACGGACATAGGACCTCCTGGCTCGTTATACAATCAGGCGACAATGTATAACAGGCGGTCACCCCGCGCAACGGGCGCCGCGCCGAAGAAGGGCCCGCGCTTGCCCCCGGCGCGGGGCCTTCTCCAGCGAGCCTTGGGTGCAGACCGTGGTTGCTCCTGCCACTGGTCTCCGCCTATCGTGCGTGTGCGGTCGATGTTCGTGTCGGCTGCGGTGGGAGAGCGTCTCGCGATGGAGACAGAGCGAGCCCGGTGTCGCCCGTCGGTCTCACGGTGCTTCGCCGCCATGGCGGCGAGCGTCGCCCTCTTCCCGACGGTCGTCCTTGCCCGGACGGGTGGGCCCACCTCGACCATCGCCGACGCCTGCTTCGGGAAGGACGGGGACGTCCCCACGTGTGCCCAAGTGGTCTGGGCGCTCGGTGGCTGGCCGCTGCTGGTCCTCGTGGGTGTCGTCGTCCTCGCCCTGTGGCTGTGGTTGAGCGCCGTGACGAGCATCGGGGGGTCGGTCAAGGAAGCCTTCCGAAGCGGCACGGCGTGGCTCGTCCAGCGGGGCGAGATCGCGCGGGCCAGGCGGCGATATCTGGACGCGGCGCTCGCGGAGTACGCGGAGCTCGGATTCCGGGTGCAGGGGATCGGCCGGCTGAAGCTCGGCCGCACCTATGTCTCACTGCGCCTGGCGCCAGGGTCGGAGCAGGCGCGTCCCGACGCCGCCGACGGCAGCGCCGAGTCCGAGGGTATGAGGGAGCGCGCCGGGCGAGCGGAGCCGGCGCCGGTCAGCCTGGCCGAAGCCGTGGGCGATTGCTCCAGGCTGGCGATCGTCGGCGCGGCCGGGTCCAGCAAGAGCACGCTCCTGCGCTGGGCCGGGTTCGCCGTGGCGCAGAACCGGCTTGGACGACGAAGGAGGCTTTCCGACGAGCAGCGTGAATTCCTCGACGCCCTGGGTCGCCGACGGCTGACCCCCGTCCTTGTCCCGCTCAAAGAGTTCAACCGCAGCGTCAAGGATGGCGCCGCCGCTCTCAGCCCAGACGGACTGCTCGCTTTCCTGCAGGAGCGCGCGAAGCTCCTCGACCTGCCCGCGACCTTCTTCAGGGAAGAGTTCCGGCAAGGGTGCCTGCTCCTGCTCGACGGCCTCGATGAGGTCGATCTCAGCGACCGCCATCTCGTCCGGGAGATCATCGAAGAGTTGATCCGCCGGCCCTTCGAGAACGGGGGTCATCGCTGCCTGCTCACGTCTCGGATCGACCCCTATCTGAGGACCGAGGTCAGCGGCCTTCGCGCCTGCACGGTCGAGCCCCTGACCCCGGCTCAGCGGAACGTGCTGATCGCGAATGTGTACGCGGCAATCCACGAGAGCCAGCCCGAGGAGGCCAGCCGCAGGACCGACGACCTCCAGAAGGAGATCGACCACAACGATCCGGTCCGGGCGCTCGCGATCACGCCGCTCATGGTGACGATCTTCACCGCCCTGCACGCCCGCCCAGCCCGGGAGGGGAGGGGCCTGCCCCGCCAGCGCTCGGAAGTATACGAGGAGGCCGTGACGTACTTGCTGACGGCGAAGCATACTCCGGGCGAGCCGAGCCTCTCCAGGGACGAGATCGAGCCGCGCCACCGGGGCCTCGCCCTCGCCGCCTTCGAGCTGCACCAGCGCGGTGACCGGGGTGACACGGCGCGACGGGACGACATGGTCGAGCTGATCCACCCGCTCTTCGGCGCCGCCCCGGAGGCCGCGCGCAAGGCGGCCGTCGTGTTCCTGGAAGCCGTGACCGACCGCGGCGGCCTCCTCGAGGAGAGGGACGGATGGTACGGGTTCTACTCGCACCCGACCTTCCGCGAGTTTCTCGCCGGCTGTCACCTGGCCGCGCTTCCCCCTGAGACCCAACGGTCCTTCCTTGCGGCGCGCCTGGGCGACGACCGGTGGGTGGAGCCGGTGCGGCTCGCGGCCGGCTACCTGGCGATCACGAGCGCCGAGCGCCCCAACGAGTTCGTCCAGCGTCTGGCCGCCCTCGGCGAGGGCGCCGAACAGCGGGCCCACGCCCTGGCGCTGGCTGGCGTCGCGCTGTCCGACCTGCCACGCGAGGTCGTCAACGCGGAGACGACGAAGGCCGTGGCCGGGCCCGCCCGGGATCTCTTGGAGACGAACCCTCCGCCGGTCGCGCCGCAGCTTCGCCGGGGCGTCGGCTTGGCGCTTGGCTGGGCCGGCGACGCGCGGCTCAAGCCCGGGGCGATCCCCGAGCTGGTGCGCGTCAGCGAGGGGCGGTTCCGCATGGGATCGAACGCGAAGGATGCCGAGTTTCTCGCCGCTCAGGATTTTCCCGTCCGGGACTACGAGCGGACCGCGGGGGATCTGCTCATCTTCGTCTCGGAGTTCGAGATCGGCAGGTACCCCGTGACCAACGCCGAGTTTCGCGCCTTCTGGCAAGGCACGCGGCGCTACCAGGATCTGGGAATCTACCTGAGCCCCGAGGGCCGGCAGTGGCTGGCCGGGGACGGACGGCGAGAACCCGGTCTCTGGGATGATCCTCGATGGAACGCGCCCAACCTGCCCGTCGTGGGTGTCACGTGGCACGAGGCGGATGCCTATTGCCGGTGGCTCGGCACCGTCACGGGGCAGCCGTTCCGCCTGCCGACGGAGGCGGAGTGGGAGAAGGCCGCTCGGGGCGAGGACGGTCGGCTCTGGCCGTGGGGCAACGAATGGCACGCGGCGAAGTGCAACTCCGACGGCTCGCTGCACGGCACGTCCCCGGTCGGCATGTATCCCGACGGGGTGAGCCCCTACGGCGCGCTCGACATGGTCGGCAACGTGTTCGAATGGTGTCAGGACGGGTGGGACGAGAAGGCTTATGAGAAGCTCGTCTCCCGACCGATTCCGGATCCGGGCAGTTCAGGTTTCGGAGCCGGCTCAAGAGTGGTGCGCGGCGGCGCGTGGCTCAACTCTCGCGGGTTCTGCCGCGTCGCCTCCCGGGACTGGGACGTCCCGTCGAACTTCCATGACTACTTGGGGTTCCGGGTGGTGCGCGCCCCTGTGCGAGGCTGAGATCCTGGGTGCTGGATGCTGATTTCTGACGTAGCCATCGCCGGGATCGCGGTGAAACGGGCTCGCACGTCAGGACGGGCGGCTCCAGGCCCGCCCACTGCTCGGTGGTCCACCGGTGGTGGCGGTCACGGCGATTGAGGAGCGCCACGAGGGGGCCGGTGTCGAGCAGCACGGCCCGGGTCAATGGCCGAGCGTCTTCAGATAGGCCTTGTTGACCGACAGGTCGGCTGGGCCGGCGACGCACCCGACGAGATCGCGGACCAGGTCGAGCGCCGAGCCGGGTTTCGGCTTGCCGGGTTCGCGGAGCACGCCCTCCAGCGCCTTCCGCGCCAGGGCGGACTTGCTCGTCTTTCGCCGCCGCGCCACTGCCGTCAGCCTGGCGTCGAGCCCGTCCGGGAGCTTGACCGAGAGCGTCTTCATCCAAGACCTCCTGGTCGTTCCATCATGCCAGACCGGTCATACCGCCCGGACGGCGAGCTTCGGCTTCGTGCCATCAGCGCCGCGAGAGGTACTCGAGCGCGCCCAGGGAAAGGCACTCAACCCGGCCAGCAAAGTCGGCAAGGTCCGCGGGCGATCTCGGCGTCCAGCGTCGCCTGGTGGTCGTAGGAGTAGGCGAGGGCCGTGTGGATCTGAGCCAGCGAGAGGTGGACGGGCTGTCCTTGGGGCTCCAGCCGCAGGCAAGACGGTCCTCGACGACCTCGATGACCTTGACGTTCGCGTTGTCGATCCAGGCGACGCCCTGTTCGTCCCGCTTCATGTGCGGGTGGGCGGGCATGGCCATGGGTGTGTCCCCCTGTTCCCGCCCACAGACTGGCCCAGGAGGGCGGAGGGAGTCAAGCCTCAGGGGTCGTCACGCGACGCGCCAGCGGATGATGGCAGTGATCCCGATAGGCTGGCCTCGTCCTCGGCCAGAATGATGCGGATGCGCCCGGCGAACCGGCGCCGCTCAGCCTCGAGCAGGTGGCCCACCACCTCCTACGCGCACCACTCGCCCGGCGCGCGGTGCCAGCGGCGCAGCGGCGCGGGCATCGCGGCCATCTCCGCGCGGATCGCGGCGGGGCGGCATCGAGCACCGTCGCGACTTCCGGTGGCGTCAGCGGTATCGAATCTCTCGCTCCGGCGTCACTCGAGCGGGCGCACGGCCGCGCGCAGCTCGTTGAGCTGGGCCCGCGTGATCAGGGTCCCGGCCGCCATGGGCGTGGTGGTGAAGCCGGTGGCCCCGGGGATCGCCGCCAGCGCCTCGCGCAGCGTGGTCAGCTGGCTCGCCAGGACGGTGCCGCCCGCCGTCGGCGTGATCCCCCAGGTGGCCGCCGACATCGCCAGCACGGCCCGCAGCTTGTTGATGGCGCCGAGCAGCTCGGTGAAGTGCACGGCCTTGATCAGCGTGCCCGCGGGCAGGGCGTCGCCGGCGCCGGCGTCGGTGAAGACCACCGCGAAGGTGGCCGTGACCGCGCGCGCCTGCGTCATCGAGACCTGGCAGGTGAGCGCCGTCCCGGCGCAGGCGCCGCTCCACTGCTTGAAGGTGACACCCGCTCCGGGCGCCGCCGTCAGCGTCACCGAGGTCCCGCTGGTATAGACCTCCGAGCAGTCGGTGCCGCAGTCGATTCCGGCCGGGCTGCTCGTCACCGTGCCGCTGGCCGAGCCGCGGACGGTCACGGTGAGAGTGAAGACGGCCTGCGTGGACGCCGACGCCTCGTTGGAAAAGTTCGAGCAGCCCACCGCGTTGCAAGCCCGCACCCGGTAGACGTAGGTGGTGTTTGACGTCAGGCCCGTATCGGAGAAGCTGGTGACGTTCGCCCCGACCGTGGCGATCTGCGCGAACGTGCCCCCCGCGCCGGTCTTTCGCTCGATCCGGGTCTCGGTCTCGTTGCCGTTGGTGTCCTGCCACGCCAGGTTGATCTGGCTCGCCGACACCGGCGTCGCCGTCAGGCCCGAGGGCGCGATCGGAGACACCGAGATGCCCGTCCCGGTCAGCGACCGGCTCGTCCCGCCGGCGCCGCTGAGGCTGACGCTCCCGGCGAACGTCCCGGCCGAGGTCGGGGTGAAGCGGATGGTGACCTGCTGACTCTGGCCGGCGGTCAGGGCATAGGAGCCGCCGGACACAACGCTGAACGGGGCGCTGGTGGTGGCGCTCCCGGTGAGCGTGCCGCCTCCGATGTTCTTCACGGTGAAGGTTCTGTCCTCCGAGCTGCCCACCGGGACCTTGCCGAAAGCCCGGGAGGTCGGAGTGACGTTGAGCGTGGGCGCCGTCGGCGCGGCCGTCACCGTCCACAGGAGCGCCGTGTTGTTGTTCAGGCTCAGGCTATTGAGGCTGAACTCAGTGCCGAGGCTCGGGCCGACCTGGACCCCGACCGTGGCGGAGCCACCTCGATCGGCAAACGTGCACACGCCGCCGAAGAAGACGTCCGCATAGTTGAAGAGGATGCTGCTGCTCCCCTCGAAGAACACGACCTGGAATTTCGTG
>MGBV01000069.1:9790-10828 GCA_001788415.1 Candidatus Rokubacteria bacterium GWC2_70_16
TCCCAGAAGACGTTCTGGCTCGTCCCGACGACGGGGAACAGGTCGTCCCACCACGGGGCCACGAGGGTCGTGGCGAGCGAGGTCGGCATGGGTCGATTGATAAAGTCGTTGAAGGAGCCGGTGAAGTTCACGTAGCCGTTGTCGCTGACGAACAGCGTCGTGAAGCTTCCCCCGCCGAACAGGATCGGGAAGGGCGAGGTGATGGACGCGGAGGTGTCGTCGCCGAGGTTGAGGTTGGTGCCGGTGATGTTCCGGTAGCTGAAGGGCGTGGAGACCACACTGTAGTTGGCGAGGGCCTGTACCGTCACGACGTCGCCGCCTGGGAAGGTGAGGGTGAAGGTGCCGCCGGCCGTGGGCGTCCATCGGCCCGAATAGATGCCGTCCCCGGACGCCTGATCGGAGTCGAGGCCGTCGTCGACGAGGGAGATGACCGCCCCTCCCGGGTTGACGGTGACGGAGACGTTGCCATTCGGATCGGCGCAGTTGATGTGCAGGGCGGCCAGGTCGATGGGCGTCCCGACCGAGCCGCTGATGGTGGTGGCGACAGGGAGCAGGCGCGAGAGGACGGTCGAGTTGGAGCAGGTAAGGGCACCGCGGGCGTTGAGCCGCTTCTGGGTGATGGTGGTGGTCGCCAGCGCGGCGATGGCGTCACCGCCGGCCAGGATCAGGTTCTTGATGGCCCGCCAATCACGGTCCGGATCCTGGGCTTTGAGCAGCGCCGCCACCCCCGTGACGTGCGGCGTGGCCATGGAGGTTCCGTTGAACGTGCTGTAGGTGTTCCCCGGAGTCGTGCTGAGGATCTGGCTCCCGGGCGCGCCCAGGTGGACGGTGCGCCGTCCAAAATTCGAGAACGAGGACCGCCCGTTGGTCCGGGTGGTGGCTGCGACGGAGATGATATTCGGCAGGTAATAACTCGATGGGTAATGAGGCGCGATGTCATTGTCGTCTCCAATTTTGGTTCATCCGGCTTCTCAGTGGGTAGCCGGGTGGTGTAAGGATGGCTCCAGCTCCATCTGGTCAGGAGGGCTGGCGCCATGC
>MGBV01000070.1:0-11454 GCA_001788415.1 Candidatus Rokubacteria bacterium GWC2_70_16
GCACCGAGTGGGCGCGCAGGAGGTCGAAGCCGTGGCGGTCCCAGACCCGCTTCACGTAGCGTGGAAAGACGAACGGCGTCACCGGCCAGCGCAGGCCCTTCGGCGGCCAGACCGGATGGACCCTGCAGCCCGGGACGTCGTCGTGGGGCTTGCCGCGCGCCAGGAGAATGTGCAGCTCGACGCCGAGCCCGGCGAGGTCGCGCAGCAGCTCGCGCTCGTAGACCTCCCCGCCGGAGCCGGACTCCGGCGCGATGCCGCAGTGGGGCGTGCAGACCCTCATCCGGCGCCGCCCTGGGCCGCCCGGCGGAGGGTGTCCACGATCAGGTCCTTGTCGCCGGCCTCGAGCCCGGGGGAGTTGGAGACGTAGAGGCCGCGCGCGAAGACGTCCGCGGCGGCCGGCGTGGCGGCCGGATCGAACCCGAGCGCGCGGTACGGCGCCTGCGCGGGGATCAGCGAGAAGAAGGGGCGGGTCTCGACACCCGCGGCCTGGAGCAGGCGCTCGGCCCGCGCCCTGAGCTCGGGCGTGCGGAAGAGCACCCAGTACGCGAACGGCGCGCTGCGGGCCCAGGGCCGGTCCACCGGCAGCCGGGTGATCGCGTCCTCCAGGCCGGTGAGGCGCGCGTTCAGCTCCGCCACGTTGGCGCGCCGACGGGCGAGGAAGTCCTCCGCCCGGGCCAGCTGGGTGACGCCGACCGCGGCGTGCAGGTCGGTCATCTTGTAGTTCCCGCCGAGGAGCGTGTGCACGAAAGGCTGCCCGGGCGCCTGACCGAAGTTCCGTATCGACGCCATCCGGGCGGCCAGTGCCTCTTCGTTCGTGGTCGCCATCCCCCCCTCGCCGCTCGTCACGAGCTTGTTGGCGTAGAGGGAGAACGTCCCGACGGCCGCGAGGCCGCCGACCCGGCGCCCCCGGTACTCCGCCCCGGCGGCCTGCGAGGCGTCCTCGATCACCGGAAGCCCGTGCCGGCCGGCGAGGGCGAGCACCGGATCGAGGTCCACGGGGTGGCCGAAGAGGTGGACGACGAGGATCGCGCGCGTCCGCCCGGTGAGTCGCTTCTCGATCTGCGCGGCCTCGCTGTTGAGCGTGCCCGGGTCGACGTCCGCGAAGACCGGTCGCGCCCCCGCGAACAGGATCGCGTTGGCGGAGGCGATGCACGAGAGCGGGGTGGTGACGACCTCGTCGCCGGGCCCGACGCCGAGCGCGAGGAGGGCCACGTGGAGCGCGGCGGTCCCCGTGCTCGTGGCCACCGCGGCGCGTACGTCGCAGAACCGGGCGAAGGCGGCCTCGAGGTCCCGCACGCGCGCGCCCTGGGTGACCCAGCCGCTCCGCATCACCGCGAGCACGGCCTCGGCCTCGGCCTCGCCGAGCTCGGGACTCGCCACCGGGACCCGCCAGGCCATCGCGGCTAGGCCTCGAGCGCGTGCGCGAGCGCCCGCGCCACGCGCTCGACGGCGTCGCGGGTCAGCCCGTATCCCGACGGCAGGTTCACGCCCCGCGCCGCCAGATCCTCGGCGACGGGGAACCGCTCGCCCGTGGCGTACGGCGGGAGCGTGTGCATCGGGTGGAAGAAGGGCCGGCTCTCGACGCCCGCGTCGGCGAGCCGCGCGACGATCTCCGCCGCGCCGGCCCCGTCCGGGGGCAGCAGCACCGAGGACAGCCAGAACGCGTTCTTCGCCCACGGGAGCTCCGGCTGCAGCCCGAGCCCACGGCGCCGGACGAGGTCGGCGAGGCTCTCGGCGTACCACCCCGCCACGCGCCGGCGCGCTTCGACGAGCTGCGGCAGCCGCTCGACCTGCGCGACGCCGACCGCCGCCTGCAGGTTGGTCATGCGGTAGTTGAAGCCGACGACCTCGTGCCAGTAGCGTCGCTTGGCGTCCATCCCGTGGTCGCGCAGCAGCGCCAACCGCTCGCGGAGGGCCGGGTCGTCGGTCAGGCACATGCCCCCCTCGCCGGTCGTGATGATCTTGTTGCCGTAGAACGAGAAGCACCCGACGTGGCCCAGGGCGCCGACGCGCCGTCCCCGGTACTCGGCGCCGAGCGCCTCGGCGGCGTCCTCGATCACGACCAGGTTCCGCCGCCGCGCGACGGCGAGCACCGCGTCCATGTCGCACGGGTGGCCGTAGAGGTGCACGGGAACGATCGCCCGGGTCCGGTCCGTGACCCGCGCCTCGAGGTCGCGCACGTCGAGGCCCCAGTGTGTGCGATCGGCCTCGACGAACACCGGACGCGCGCCGCAGTACCGGACCGCGTTCGCCGTCGCGACGAACGTGAGCGTCGGGACCACCACCTCGTCGTCCGGGCCGACACCCGCCGCGGCGAGGGCCAGGTGGAGCGCGGCGGTGCCGTTCATCACGGCGACGCCGAAGCGCGCGGCGCAGAATGCCGCCAGGCCCGTCTCGAAGCGGGGGATGTAGGCGCCGAGCGAGCTGATCCAGCCGGAGTTGATCGCGTCCAGCACGTTCGCGACCTCGGCGGGCCCGAGGTCGGGCCGCGCCAGCGGAATCCGGTGCGGGGTCACGGCTGCTCCCCCCTGACGGCGCCCGCCGCCGACAGCTCCTGCGCGCGCACGTACTCGCGGAATTCGTCGCTCGCCGCGAGCAGCTCCGCGAACGTCCCGGAGGCGACGATCTGCCCCCCGCGGACGAAATGGATCTCGTCCGCGTCCTTGATCGTCGACAGCCGATGCGCAACACTCAGGATGGTCGTCTCCCCGCGCTGCCGCTCGATGGCCTGCCGGATCAGCAGCTCGCTGCGCCCGTCCACGGCGCTCGTCGCCTCGTCGAGGATCAGCACTTGCGGCCGGCGCAGCAGCGCCCGCGCCAGCGCGATGCGCTGGCGTTGCCCGCCCGAGAGCGCGGTCCCCAGGTTGCCGACGTTGGCCGCGTAGCCGTCGGGCAAACGCTCGATGAACTCCTCCGCGTGCGCCTCGCGGGCGGCCTGCCGGACGTCGGCGTCGGTCGCCTCCGCGCACCCGTAGGCGATGTTCGCGCGGATCGTGTCGTGCAGCAGCACCGGGTTCTGCTCGACCAGGGTGATCGCCCGCCGCAGGCCCGCGAGCTGGAACTCGGGCAGCCCGACGCCGTCGACCAGGATCTCGCCCTTGCTCGGGTCGTGGAGGCGGCAGAGGAGCAGACATAGGGTGCTCTTGCCCGAGCCGGAGGGCCCCGTGAGGGCGACGTGCCGCCCGCGGCGGAGCTCGAAGGACACGTCCCGCAGCACCGGCGTCTCGCCGTCGTAGCTGAAGGACACGCCCCGCCCCTCGATCCGCTCCACCCGCGCCGGGAACCGCCGCGCGCCGTCCGTCATGCGATGCGCCCGCAGGAAGTCGATCTCGCCCGCGAATCGCCGATACGCGGCGAGGCCGTCGCCCATGGTGCCGAGGGCGTGGTTGAGCCCGTTCATGATCGGCAGGAGCCGCGAGAAGAGCAGGATGAAGGGCACGACCCATCCGACCGCGCCCGGCGCGCCCCCGGTGAGGGCCACGGCCAGCAGGACCACGCCCACGACGCCGACGATACCCAGCACATGATACACGGGCCCGATCAGCCCGGCGATCCGCTGCAGCCGCAGGTCCTGCCGGAACATGTCGAGGTAGCGGGCCGCGAACCGCTCGCGCTCGCGCGCCTGCCCGCCGAAGACGTGCACGCCGGCGAGGAAGGGCAGCAGTTCGGCAAGGTAGCTGTTCAGGGTCGTCCGGGAGTCCATGCGGCCCCGGCTCGATCGGTAGATCCACGTGAAGAAGCGCGTGAGCGGCAGCGCGCCCGCGAGGAGCAGCCCGACCACCACGGCCGTCAGGCTCGGGGAGAGGGTGCTCATGATCGCCAGCACGGTGAGCGTGACGACGACCATCTCGCCGAAGGTCAAGAGCTGGAGCACGAGGCTGCTCAGGCGGTTCGCCTCGATGTGCAACAGGCTCTGCCAGTAGCCGTGATGCGGGCGGGCGCTCACCTTGAACTGGGCCGAGACCAGCGCGTCGTGCAGACGCGCGCGGTGGACGTTCGCGACACGCATCGACAGCCAGGTCTTGAGCAGCCCGTTCGCGTACGCGAGCGCCTCGCGCCCGGCCACCGCGAGCAGGATCAGTCCACCGATCAGCGGGAGCTGCCGCCCCGGGTCCACGGTGTTGATCCACTGCGCCACGCGCGGGAGCTGCGGCAGGGAGACGGTGAGCGCCGCCGCGGGCCCACCGAGGAGCTTCTGCAGGAAGGGCAGGATCAGGATGATCCCGGCCCCCTCGAACAGGGTCGTGACGGCGCCCAGGCCGATCACGAGCGCCGCGAGCGCCCAGGCCCGGTGGAGCCCGCCGAGCAGGCTCGCGACACTCCGCACGCCGTCCGTGACCGACCCCGTCGCGCTCATCGCCCTCCCTCGCGTCCCGTCACCGGAGCGGCACCACCACGAGGTGCCGGGCGCCGTTGCTCTGCAGGACCCCCGGCACGTCCGACACCTCGCACGGCAGGCCGAGGCGTCGCAGCATTGCGGGCAGGTCCGGCGACCACTGGATGTAGTCGCCGGTCACCTTGCGCGAGGGCCGCCACCACGCCGGTCCCTTGACGACCTCGTTCGTCCCGCTGAGCTGCTCGCACAGCACGAGGTGGCGCCGCGCGTGACGCCGCATCTCCGCCAGGAGCCCGGGGAGCGCTCCCGGGTGGAGGTGGATCAGCACACCCATGGTGAAGATGATGTCCACGGTGCGGCCGGCGAGCATCGCCGCGGACTCGTAGAGGTCGCCGACGAGGAACTCGCCCCGGACGCGGCTCTGCGCGTGCGCGACCGCCTCGGGGCTGATGTCGATGCCGCCGAGCCGCATGCGGGGGTAGCGCTCCTGCAGGACGTACAGGTTGCGCCCGGAGGCGCAGCCGATCTCCAGCGCGCTCTCGGCCGCGGCGAACGGCGGCAGCGCCGCCAGCCACTCGCTGCGCCGGCTGGCGCGGGTCCGCCGCTCCACCCGATCGACCTCGTCCCAGTACCCCGGGACGTACTTCGCGGAGCGGTGGGCGGCGCCGCGCCAGACGGCGGCGGTGACCGCCTTGACGCGCTCGAGGTCGGCCTGCGCGTAGCGCTCGTGGGCCGGCGTCAGCGCGATCCGCACCGCGCGCCGCAGCCCGGCGGGCACCAGGGGGCGGACGAGCCGCTTGAGCCGATCGAGGCGGGCACCGGTCACCAGGCGAGCGCCTCCCTCGGCAGCAGGGTGTCGCCCGCCACATCCGCGCGGGCCACCACCCCGATCAGCCGCGGCAGGTCGCGCGGCGAGATCCCGGTCCCGGGCCCCTTGACGGCGAGGTCCGCGGCCGTGATGACCGCGCCCTTCCGGATGTCCCGCGCGGCCACGACGCTCTTCGCCAGCCGCGCCCGCACGGGCTCCTCGCGGGGCAGCAGGCGCTTGACGGGCGCCCCCAGCGCGGCCTCGATGTTCCGGACGTTGCGAACGAGCAGCTCGAGCCCTCGCGGCTCGAGGGAGGCGGCATGATCGGGGCCCGGCAGGGTCCGGTCGAGCGTGACGTGCCGCTCGACCACGACCGCGCCGAGCGCCACGGCGGCCTCGGTGGGCGCCAGCCCGCGCTCGTGGCCGGAGTAGCCCACGAGCACGCCGAACTCGCGCCGCAGCAGCTCCATCGCGCGCAGGTTGAGGTCCTCGTTCTCCGCCGGGTACGTCGAGGTGCACTGCAGCAGGACGAGCTGATCGTGGTGGCGCCGGATGGTGCCGACGGCGTCGGCGATCTCGTCGAGCTCGCTCATCCCCGTCGACATGAGGATCGGGCGCCGCTTGCGCGCGATGTGGTCGATCAGCGGCAGGTTGGTGACGTCCGCCGAGGCGATCTTGAACGCCGGGACGCCCAGCTCCTCCACGAAATCGGCGCTCCGCCGGTCCCAGGCGCTGGCGAGCAGCGTGACGCCCTGCTTGCGCGCCGCGTCGGCCAGCTCCCAGAACACCTCCTCCGGCAGCTCGAGGCGCTCGCGGTGCTCGCCGTACGTCGCGCCGAGGGAGTTCGGCCTGAGGTACGGCGCGTCGAGCGCCGCACGAATCAGGATGTCGGGCACCGAGCGCTTCTGGAACTTCACCGCATCGGCGCCGGCGCGCGCGGCGATCTCCACGAGCCGGAGCGCCAGATCGCGCTCGCCGTTGTGGTTCACGCCGCCCTCGGCGACGACGTAGCAGGGCTGCCCCTCGCCGACCAGTCGCTCGCCGATCTGGATGGTCGTCACGGCTCCACTCCCCTGCCGAGGGCGCGCATGAGCGCCTCGGCGATCTCGAAGTCCCGCGCAGAGTCGAGGTTGACGTACCGCTCCGGGGCGGCGAAGTACGGCACGACGGCCGCGCCCTCGGTGCTCCCCGCCTCGACGATCTCCCGGCGCACCACGTCCACGACGCCCGCCGAGAGGTACAGGGGCTCCAGGCTCTGTCGCGGCACGTCCGGACCGCGCCGCCGCCGCTCGGCGGTGTCCAGGTAGGGCACGAGCCTCCCCTCCCGCAGCCGGTACATCTTAAACGGGTGCTCGCCCGCGGGCCGCACGGACTTCACGCAGTCGGCCCGCGTGCGCTCCCACAGCCCGACGGCCTCGTCGATCTCCTGCGCGGTCCGCAGCGGCTGCGTCGGGCGCAGGTGGACGATCGCGTCCGGGACGTATCCCGCGGCGTCGCCGAGCATCCGGAGCGCGTGCTGGAAGACCGGCAGGTCCGGGGTGTCGTCGGCGGCCAGCTCCGGCGGCCGCAGGAACGGCACCTCGGCGCCGTGCGCGCGCGCCACCTCGGCGATCTCGGGATCGTCGGTGGAGACGATGAGGCGGTCGAGGCTCTTCGCCCGGCGAGCGCTCTCGATCGACCACACGATCAGCGGCCGCCCGAGCAGCGGATGCAGGTTCTTCCGCGGCACGCTCTTCGAGCCTCCGCGCGCCGGGATGATGCCGAGCGCCCGGGTGTGCTCAGGCATGCCGGCGTTCCGTGATCCAGCGCGTGCCGTGCTCCGCGAACCAGCGGTACGTGTCCCGGAGCCCCTCCTCGAGCGTGAGCCGCGGCCTCCAGCCCAGCCGGGCCCGCAGCTTCTCGCCGGAGAGGTGCTCGAAGTAGCCCTTCTGGGACAGGTCCGTCGCCGCGACGACGGGCTCGACACCGGCGCCGGCGACGGCGATGAGCGTACGGACCAGCTCCAGCACGCTCACCGGCGCCGCCGGGGTGATGTTGAAGGCCTGGCCGCGGACAGCGGGCTCGGCCGCGTGCTCGGCCAGCAGCGCGTACGCCTCGACGGTGTCGCGCGCGTGCAGGTACGCCTTGACGGGGCTGCCGTCGCTCCGGATGACGGGCGGCTCGCCCCGGAGGAGCGCCAGCACCGAGCCCGTGACGATGTGGCTCGTGTGCGGGTCGCCGGGTCCGAAGCTGTTGACGTTCCGCGCGGCGACGACGGGCAGGTCGAAGTTCGCCGCGAAGGACCGCGCCAGGAGATCCGCGCACGCCTTGGAGACCCCGTAGGGGTCGAGCTGGTTCAGCGGCGCGTCCTCGGGAAACGGCGCGACGGCCTGGGGCCCGTAGGCATGGTTCGACGACGCGCACACGACGGCGCGCAGCGGTCCGGCGCGCCGGCACGCCTCCAGCACCGTCCACGTGCCGCGGACGTTCACCTCGAACGCGGCCACGGGCCCCGCCGCGGCGCCCTCGATCATGGACTGGCCGGCGAGGTGGAAGCACACGTCGATCGCGTGCTCGCGCAGGGCCCGCTCCACCGCCGCGCCGTCGAGCACGGTGCCGCGGGTCACCGGCACCCGGTCGGCCAGCCCGTGCACCGCCAGGCAGTCGCCGGTCGAGAGATCGAAGCCCCACGCCCGGGCGCCCCGATCCACCAGGACGCGGCCGAGCCACGCCCCGAGGAAGCCGCCCGCTCCGGTGATCATCACCCGACGGTCCTGCCAGAACTCGCTCATGTTCCGCCCTTCCTGTACAGGTAGACTGCGCTCGCCCCGTGGTAACAGAGCGGCGGGGCGTCGGCGTACCACGGCTCGCGCCAGCCGTCGTGCGTGAGATACTGCTCCAGCGGCCGCCACACGTCGTCGTCCAGGCCCGCCGGCCGGCGCACGGCCAGCGGCGGCGAGACGGGCACCGGCTTGAGCCATCCCTGGGCGACCCACGCGTCCACGAGGACGCGGTTTTGCGCGACCCGCTCCTCGATCCAGGCGAAGAACCGGTCCCAGTGCCAGCCGGCTCCCTGCCCGGCGTCGCGCGCGGCCGCGGGCACGCGCTGCCGGAAGTCCTCGAGCGCCCGGTCGAGGAACCCGAGCCGGTAGTGGCCGCCCACCACGCGCTCGAGACGCACGCCCAGCGCCGGGGCCGCCGAGGCCATGATCCCCGGCGTGACCTGCCAGAGGTCCGTCAGGGACATCGGCAACCCGAGCAGGGCGCCCAGCGTGTTGTAGACGTCTCCGCGGAAGTTCGCGAACGACGGAGACTGGACGCACAGGAGGCCGCCGGGGGCCACCAGCGCGGCGAGCGCCGCCAGCTGCTCCATCGGCTGCTCCAGATGCTCGAGCACGCCGGCCAGTACGACGACGTCGTAGGCTCCCGCGGGCGCGCGCACGCTGCCCAGGTCGCCCGCCTCGAACGTGGCGTTGGAGGTCCCGGTCGCCCGGGCCAGGAGCGCGGCGAGCTCGATCCCCTCCCCCGCGTAGTCCACGCCGTGGACGGCCCGCGCGGACCGCGCCAGCATGAGGGCCAGCCGCCCCGGACCGCAGCCGAAGTCGAGCACGGTGCGGCCGCGTACCTCGTCCCGCAGCACGTGCTCGAGGAGCGGGAACTTGTCGCTGTAGTTCTTCGAGAGCGAGAGGTGCCCGGCGCCGTACAGCGTCTCGTACCGCTCGCGGATCGTCCGCGCCGAGATGTGCGCCTCAGACACCCGGCCCCCTCCTGGCGGCGGAGCGCTCGATCACCTCGACCAGCCGCTCCCGCGCGCGCCCGTCCAGGCAGTGCGCGATCTCGCTGGCCCGCTTCCGCAGCACCTCGGCGTAGGGGGCGAAGTCGCCGCGCACGATCCGCCGGAGCCCCTCGAGCGTCTCGGGCAGGCTCCGACACAGCGTGACCCCAGGAGTCGAGATCACGTCCCGCATGTGCTCGTACTCGGAGTGCTGCAGGAGCCGGTCGGGCGTCTGGTCGCCGAGGCCGTAGGCCACCACCAGCGACGGTTTGCCCATGAGCGCCGCCTCGATGATCAGCGTGGAGAAGGACGTGACGACCCCGTCGCACGCATCGATCAGCCCACGGTAGTGCGCCAGGTCCTCCCGCTCCACGGAGTAGGAGCTGGCGCTCGACACCTTCTGCCGCATGATCTGGTCGTCGATCCACACCCCCGGCAGACCGGCCAGCTCGCTGACGTCGCGGTAGCTGCGCCGGGGATGGGGGCGGTACCAGACCAGGCACCGGCCCAGCTCTCCGCGGCCGATGGCGCCGGACAGCGCGCGGAGCTGCAGCGGCTCGTCCGCCCAGTAGGTCACCGTCGTCCCGGCGAACAGGATGACCCGCGTCTCGGGATCGATGCCCCGGGCGGCGAGGAACCGGGCGCGTCCCGGCGCCTCCCACGTCGGCCCGTAGATGTCGAAGTGCGGCGGCCCCGTGACGGCGACCCGCTCGGGCGCGACGCCGTGGTACTCGACGGCGTGGCGGAGCGTGTCCTCCCCCCAGACCGCCAGCTCGTCCGGGACCACCAGGAAGAAGCCCTTGGAGGTGAGGGTGTCCCAGCTCACCGGGCACCCCACGACGGGCACGCCCGCGGCGCGGGCCGCCTTGGCGATCTCGACGTCGAGCGCGTCGTGGATGAAGGTCGGGATCAGCACCGTGTCCGGGGCCGTCCGCCGGATCAAGGCCACCGCGCTGCGCTGCACGGGGATCGCCGCCTCGGCGGCGCGGGCCATCGCCTCCAGGTCGCCGAGGCGCCCGAGCGCCCGCAGGAGGCGCACCTCCAGCGCGCCCCGCACGGTCCGCGTGCGGACCGCCAGCTTGTGGCGGTACGTGGAGAGCGCCTCGCGGCGCACGTAGCTGGCCGTGCGGAGCACGGCGCGCACCCGCTGCCGCACGCGGCCTCCGACGTGGGGCTCGAGCGGCTCGACCGACACGGCGCCCTCGCCGCCGAGGTCGGCCGCGACCCGGGCGACGAACGCCGCGGGGACCACCGCCGTGAGGCGATGGCCGCGCGCGCGCAGCAGGTCGAGCAGTCCCGAGGCGACGAAATTGCGGATGTGCAGGCTGTGCGAGAGCACCGCCAGCACGCGCCGCGGCGTCACCGGCCCGCGCATCGCGGCGCCTCCAGCCTGAAGAGCAGCCGCAGCTCGCCCTCGCGGATCTCCTGATGGATCACGCGCGGGCGCGCCGGCGCGAAGTGCGCGAGCAGGTCCTCGGGGCGGTCGAAGCAGTACCGGTCGTGCGCGTCGGGGACGAAATCGCGCGGCGTCGCCGAGAAGACGTACCCGCCGGGGCGCAGGACCCGCGCGCACTCCCGCGCGACCCGGGGGAAATCCCACGCGTGCTCGAAGGCGTGCGACGCGAAGACCAGCCCGAAGCTCGCGTCGGGAAACCGCAGGCGGTGCATGTCCATGCGCCGGACGCGACGCGAGCGCGAGTAGAGGTCGATCGCCGTCACGTTCGTGAAGCCGGCGGCCGCGAACACCTCGAGCTCGACCTCGTTCCGCGCGCCGATCGACAGGACCGGCGCGTCCGGCGCCAGGTCGGCGCACCGGACCCGCACCAGCTCGACGAACGGCACCAGGCGGAAGCGGGCGTCCTTGTCGCGCTTGGCGCGGGTTTGCCGGATCTGGCTCCACAGGTAGCGCGCGTAGCGGATCCGCTCGACGAGGGCCGACCCCGCCATCAGGTCTCCTCGCCCAGCCGCCGGCGCAGGTCGGCGACGATCCGCGCGGCGACGTCGACGTCGACGTGCGCGAAGTAGCGCCGGAGGAACTCGTGCCGCCGCGCGCGGTCCAGGCGGAACTCCGCGAGCCGGCTCCGGCCGAACCGCGCGATGAACTCGCCCACGCCGAGGCTCCAGGTCACGCCCGGGTAATTGAACAGGCATCCCGGCGCGGTGGAGAGCGCCGGCACCACCATGCGCCGGCCGTAGGCGGGCCATTCCGCGGGCGTCGGCGAGATGCAGACGTTGGGGACCCCGGCGAAGGCGGCCTCGCAGAGCGCGCCGCTGTAGAAGTGGACGCAGAGGTCCGCCGCCGAGAGGAGCTCGAGGATCGTGGCCGGGTAGTAGGCCTCGTCGTAGAAGACCCGATCCGCCAGGCGGCGCACGTACCGCGGCACCGGGTTCTTCATCCGCGACTTCACCACCAGCAACGCGCCGTTGCGGTCGCAGAACTCCCGCACGCTCTGCGCCGTGCGCCGGTCGTTCCAGCCGTTCCTCGGGTACGGCAGGTACTCTGTGCGGCCCGAGAGCGCGATACTGGCGTACTGGAGGAGTCGCCCCCGACCGTAG
>MGBV01000070.1:11480-15745 GCA_001788415.1 Candidatus Rokubacteria bacterium GWC2_70_16
GCGGGCAGCCCGAGCCGGGCCCGGACCGTCGCCCGGTCGATGAAGCGGAGCTGCTCCAGCTCGGCGAAACCCACCGGGACGAAGATGGCGCCGAGATCCTTGCGGTAGCGGTCATGCTCC
Source organism: Candidatus Rokubacteria bacterium GWC2_70_16 (assembly GCA_001788415.1). GTDB lineage: Bacteria > Methylomirabilota > Methylomirabilia > Rokubacteriales > CSP1-6 > UBA12499. Next base: position 11,601 of record MGBV01000070.1, read on the forward strand.
TCGCGCGTCAGCGCGCGCTCGTGCGTCACGTACTCGGCCGACCACTGAACCCACTCGGCCGAGAAGCCGTAGACGACGTCGAACAGGTGCACGGCCGAGATGATGCTCGGGTGCGGGAAGCACTGGAGCTGCGCGAGGAGCACGCCCGCGGCCAGCGGATGCAGCCGCAGCGCCTCCAGCACCGGATTCTCGGCCTGCGCGAAGAGAACGTGGAGCCGGGCCTCGTGGACGAGCCGCGCCAGCTCGTCCAGCGAGGCGAACGCCGCGGCGCGCGGCGTGCCGTTGCGGAACGCCGGCACCTCCTCGAGGTACGGGAACTCGTACGCCTTGGGCCCCCGTCGCGGCGTGTTCACGCCGCGGTGGTCGCACAGGAGCGTCACCCGGTCGCCTCGCGCGAGCGCATGCTCGATCAGCCCCGCGAAGTGCTTGAAGTAATTCCGCCGCATCACGAAGATGCCGAGATTCACGCGAGGTCGCTCCAGGCGAGCATGGTCCCGCGCCCGACGTCGCGGGCGAGCGTGCGCCCGAGCACGTACGGCAGCTCCGCGGGCGTGATCCCCGTCCCCGGCCGCCGCCAGTCCACGGCGTCCCCCGTGAGGCGCGCGCCGCGCGCGAGATCGCGGGCCGCGAACAGGCTGCGCCGGGCCTTCAGTTTCCCCTGGGCCTCCTCCGGGGACATGATCCGGCGGGCGCGGCCCAGCGCGACCTCCAGGTCGCGGATCGCCCGGACGAAGGCGGCGGCCTCGTGCGGCTCGACCGACATGATGTGCTCGGGGCTCCGCGTGCGGCGGTCCAGCGTGAGCGTCTTCTCGACCATGTTGACGCCGAGCGCCACCGCGGCGATGTCCATGTCCCAGCCGGGCGTGTGGTCGGAGAACGCGATCGGGAACTCGAACATCTGCCGGAGCGTGGGGATGATCCGCAGGTTGATCGACTCGAGGCGCGCCGGATACCCGGACGGACAGTGGTGGATGATGATGCGGTCGTTGCCGGCCCCGGTGATGATCTCCACCGCCCGCTCGATCTCGCCGATCGTCGAGGAGCCGGTGTCGATCATCACCGGGATCGCGCTGGCGGCGACCCGGGCGAGCCACGGGTGATGATTGAGGTCGCCGGACGCGACCTTGACCGCGTGGCAGCCCAGCTCCCGGACGAAATCGAGGGTCTCGGAATAGTCCACGGTGGCGAAGAAGGTGATGCCGAGCTTGTCCGCGTAGCGCTTGAGCTCGGCCCACTCCGCCCGCGTCAGCTCCCGGCGCCGCAGGATGACCTCGAGCGGCTCGGTGACGTCCTCGACGGACCCGTCGGCGTTGAGGACCTTGTACGTGATCGCGACGTCCCGCTGGCCCATCAGCCGGTCCGTGTCCAGGATCTGGAACTTGATCGCGTCGCCGCCGGCCTCGGCCGCCACCTCCACGAGCCGCCGCGCCGACTCGAACCCGTGGTGGGTGGGGCCCGCCTCGAAGACGATGAACACGGGGTGGCCGTCCCCGCACGGGCGACTGCCGATCACGCTGTGTCTCATGCCTTGCGCCCTCGCCTGAGAAACGTCGCGAATTCCAGGTCCAGGGGATGGTCGACGTCGACCGACGACTCCCGGTCCATGTGGTACGCGACCACCCGACGTCCGTAGAACTCCTTCGCGCGGCGGAACCCGTCCGTCCGCGCCCACAGCGCGACGCCGTTGTGCCGGTAGAGCCGGGGCAGCCGGGAGCGGCTTCTCAGCAACCGGGGCCCGAAGGCCAGGCGCAGGACGCCGCGCGCTTCGCGGACCGCCCACCAGGGGACGTGGGGGAACTCGACCACCGACATCACCACGTCGGCGCGCCGCCGGTCGAGGAGCGCCCAGCTCTCCCGCACGTGGCGCGCCGTCCGCATGGGCGACGTCGGCAGGAGGACGCAGAAGGCGCCGAAGCGCTCGCCGCGGCGGGTCAGGTCGTCCAGGACGTCGAGGCAGACGTCCACGACCCGCGCGGAGTCGCTCGCCAGGCGCCGGCTGCGCCGGTGGACCGTGGCGCCCGCCCGCGCCGCCACGCGGGCGATGTCCCGGTCCTCGGTCGACACCACCACGCGGTCGAACAGCCGGCTCCTGCGCGCGACGTCCACCGCGTGCGCCACCAGCGGTTTGCCCTCGAACCGGGCCAGGTTCTTCCCCGGGAAGCGCTTGGACCCTCCCCGGGCGGGAATCACGCACAACCTGCGCGCCGACGCCCTCGTCACGGCCGCGCCCCCGCCGCGGGTCGCTCGCAGACGAGCTCCACCGTCGGGCCTGCCGCGCCGGAGGGTCTCGGCCGATATCCCGCGCGCTCGAACGTCGCGAGCGACGCCAGGTTCTGCCCCTTGACGCGCGCGATCAGACGCTCGAGGCCGAGGACGTCGAACGCCTCGCGGCCCAGCCGCCGGAGCGCCTCCAGCCCGAGCCCCTTCCCCCGCCACTCCGGCGCGAGGTTGATCGACACGACCGCCGCCCGACCCTGGAGATCCAGCCGGACCATGCCCACGGCGGCCGCCTCCACCTCGATCACGTAGAGCCGGCGGTCGGCGTCCCCGAGCACGCCCTCGAACCAGCGCGCGTGGACGTCGAGGGGCACCTCCCGCTCGTCGAACGAGGCCCGGCGCGTCTCCGGGTCGTTCCGCCAGCGCCAGAGGGCCTCGCAGTCGCCGGCGTCCGCCGGACGCAGGCGCATCCCGGCCGCGCTCACACGAGATCCCACGTCAGGATCGTGTCCTCCTCGATGTCGGCCTTCGCCACCCGGCCGATCACGAGGTCGAGATACTTCGGCTTGATGCCGTAGCCCGGCCGCTTGATCGTCACCATGTCCCGCGCAATCCGCGTGCCCGTGGGGATCGCGCACGCCGCCACGAGGCTCCGGCGCGCTTTCTCGTGCATCTCGAGCTCGTCCGCCGCGGGGCCGGCCTTGCGCCCGTCGCCCAGCGCCGCCTCGACCTCGCGGACCTGCCCCACGAGCTCGGCGAGCTCCTTCGGCTCGACCGCGAACGGGTGGTCGGGGCCCTTGAGCTTCCGGCTCAGCGTGTAGTGCTTTTCGATGATGCACGCGCCGAGCGCCGCCGCGGCGGCGGCGACGTGGATCCCGAGGGTGTGGTCGGACAGGCCCACCACGGCGCCGAAGGCGCGCCGCATCGTCTCCATGGCGCGGAGGTTCATGCGAGCCGGCGGCGCGGGGTAGAGCGAGGCGCACTGGAGCAGCGCGATCTGGTCGTTGCCGGCGCCGCGGCACGTGCCCACCGCGTCCTCGACGTCCTCGTAGGTGGCGAGCCCGGTCGAGAGGATCATCGGCTTGCCGCGGGACGCGGCGTCACGGATCAGCGGGAGATCCACGATCTCGAACGACGCGATCTTGTACGCCGGGACGCCGAGCGCGTCCAGCTCGTCGATCGCGCGATGGTCGAAGGGCGTGGACAGGAAGACGAGACCGTGGCGGCGCGCCTCGGCGGCGAGCTCCGGCTGCCACTCGCGCGGCAGCTCGATCGCCTTGATCACATCCCACGTGCTCGCGTCGGTGAGCCCCGCGAGGTACGTGAACCGAGGCGTCTTCTTCGAGTAGAGCGTCTCGGCCGAGTAGGTCTGGAACTTCACCGCGTCGGCCTTCGCCGCCGCCGCGACCGCGATCAACTCCTTCGCCATCCCCAGGTCGCGGTTGTGGTTCGCGCCGGCCTCGGCGACGACGAAGCACGGCTCGCCGTCGCCGATCCAGCGCTCGCCGATCCGGAGCCTCAGCACGGCCGGCCCCCAACCGGCGTCGCCGCCCCGAGGCGCGCGCGCATCTCGTCCGCCACGCGGGCCGCGCCGAGCCCGTCCACGAGCGCGCGCCCGCGCGCGCCCAGGCGCCGTCGGCGCTCGGGCTCGGCGGCGAGCGCCGCGACCGCCGCGCGCACCGTGTCAACAAGGCGCGGGTCGTCCGCGTCGCCGGCGACGACGAGCGCGCCCGTGGCGGCGAGGCCGTCGAGGTTCGTCCGCTGGTTCGGCGCCAGGCAGACCGCGACCGTCGGCGTCGCGGTCGCGGCGAGCTCCAGCGCGGTCACGCCGCCCGCGGACACCGCGAGGTCGGCTGCCAGCATCAGCGGGCGGAGCGACTCGGGCGCGACCCGGAGGGTGACGCCGTCGAGGACGCCGAGCGCGGCCC
>MGBV01000071.1 GCA_001788415.1 Candidatus Rokubacteria bacterium GWC2_70_16
CGGCGCTCGGTGATGGCGACACGGCCGGCGAGCTGTTCGCGCTCGTGAACCCCATCAATCACACCCGCACGCGGGACGGCGTCGACCGCTACAAGGTCGAGCCCTACGTCGTCGCGGCCGACGTGTACGGCGCGCCCCCGCACGTCGGCCGCGGGGGCTGGACATGGTACACGGGGTCAGCGGGGTGGATGTATCGCGCCGGCCTCGAGTCGCTGCTTGGCTTCCGGCTGCGAGGGACGCGGCTCGTCGTCGACCCGTGTATCCCGCGCGCGTGGAAGGGCTTCACGATCGCCTTCCGCTATCACTCCGCGCGCTACGAGATCGTCGTCGAGAATCCCCGGGGCGTGAGCCGGGGGGTGGCGACGGTGGAGATCGATGGCACGCTCCTCGATGGCCTGGGGAGCATCGCGCTCGCTGATGACCGCAAGACCCACCGGGTGCGAATCATCCTCGGCTGAGCGCGCTCTCGGGAGCCCCAGCCGAAGGAAGTGGCCCGAAAGGACGGATCACCCATGGCAGGCACTTCGCAGATCATGGGGCCACCGCACGGCCACAGGAGGAGGGCAGGATGAAAGTCGAGACTCAGCTTCCCCTCGGCAAGGTGGATCCCGGCCTGCGCAGCGCGCCGAAGCTGGACCTCGCGGCGGTGCCGGGCGGGGCGCGCGAGATCGAGCAGCTCGGCTTCGACGGCATGGTCACCGGCGAGATCAAGACCGATCCCTTCATCCCGCTGGCGCTGGCGGCGGGCACGACGGAGCGGATTAGCCTGACCACGGCGGTCGCCATCGCCTTCCCCCGGAGCCCGACGGTCACCGCGATGATGGCGTGGGATCTCCAGACGCTGTCCCGGGGGCGGTTCATCCTGGGGCTGGGGACGCAGGTGAAGGGCCATATCCAGCGCCGCTACGGCATGGCGTGGGCCCCGCCCGTGCCTCGGCTGCGCGAGTACATCCAGGCGCTCCGGGCGGTCTGGGAGTGCTGGCAGACCGGCAAGCCGCTGGACGTCCGTGGGGAGCATTACAACCTCTCCGTCATGGTCCCCCTCTTCAACCCCGGGCCCATCGCGCACCCGCATATCCCCGTCCACATCGCCGCCATCAACAAGCACATGTGCCAGCTGGCCGGGGAGGCGTGCGACGGGATCCGGCCGCACCCGATCACGACGCGCAAGTTCATCACGGAGGTCATGCTGCCCAATGTGCGGATCGGCGCCCAGAGGGCGGGCCGCCGGCTCGACGGGTTCGAGGTCGCCCTGAGCCCGCTCGTGGCCGTGGGGGAGAACGAGGCGGAGCTGGCCGAGCGGCTGCGCGATGTCCGCGCACGCATCGCCTTCTACGCCTCCACCCGGACGTACCGGCCGGTGTTCGAGGCGCATGGCTGGGGCGGGCTGGTGGATCGCCTGCACGGGCTGTCGACGCAGCAGCGCTGGGAGGAGATGCCCGGGCACATCTCCGACGAGGTGGTCGAGACCATCGCCGTGGTGGGGACGTACCGGGACGTCGCCCGGAAGATCCTGGAGCGGTACGGGGACTTCGCGACGCGGATCGAGTTCAGCCTCCCGGTGCGCAAGCCCAGCGACGCCGACCGGCTGCGACGGGTGATCCGGGAGCTTCAGGGCAGCGGCGGCTGATCGCCGCCGCCCCACGACCCCGGCCGCTCAGCCGGCCTTCTTGTACCCCTCCTGCAGGACGCGCTTGAGGGTCTTGCCCGCCACGTTCCGCGGGAAGTCGGCCACGATCATCACCTCGCTCACGCGCTGGAACTTCGCCCCCACGCGGGCATTGATCCAGTCGGCCAGCTCGCCCGCCGACACCGCGCCCGGGGAGCGGAGCACCACCGCGGCCACCGGCGTCTCTCCCCACCGGGGATCCGGGACGCCGAACACCGCGGTCTCCCGCACCGCCGGGTGCTGGACGACGACCTCCTCGATGTCGCGCGGGTAGACGTTCACGCCACCCGAGATGATCATGTCCTTCTTGCGGTCCACGAGGTAGAGGTAGCCGTCCTCGTCCACGAAGCCGAGGTCGCCGGAGTGGAGCCACCCGTCCACGATGGCCTGGGCGGTGAGATCGGGGCGCTTGTAGTAGCCAGCCATCATCATCGGGCCGCGGCCGCAGATCTCGCCCACCTGGCCGGCGGGCACTTCCCGCCCGGCATCGTCCAGGATGCGCATCTCGTAGAAGGCCAGCGGGACGCCCACGGAGCCCATCTTGCGCACGGCGTCGGTCCTGTCGAGCACGGTCACGAAGCCCTCGGTGAGGCCGTAGAGCTCGTAGAAGCGGCCGGGCAGCGCCTCGTTCAGCCGCTGCTTGTGCTCGACGTGCAGGGGCGCGCCGACGGTGAGCAGCATCTCGAGGGACTCGAGGCGCTGCGGGGCGAACCCGGGGCTGTGGAGCACCGCGACGATCTGCGAGGGCACCATAACGATGTGCGTGACGCGGCTCCGCTCGATCTCCACGATGACCGCATCGGCGTCGAAGGCTTTGTGGAGGATGTAGGTGGCGCCCAGCATGAGCCACGGCATCATGTCGATGAAGGCGCCGTTGAAGACGAGCGAGCCGGCGTGCAGCACCACGCTCTCCGGCGTCATGCGGCAGGCGGAGGCCAGCAGCGTGCAGTACCCCGCGCGCACGTCGTGGGTGTGGACGATGCCCTTGGGCTCGCCCGTCGTGCCGCTGGAGTAGATGATGTTGTACGGGTCGCTGCCCGCGATCCCGGCCTCCGGCGGCTCGCCCTCCGAGGCCCCCGTCACCAGGCTCGCGTACGAGCGGAATCCCGGGGGCGCGCCGTCCACCAGGACGTAGCGGTCGTCGCGGATGGCCGGGAGCCCCCCGCGCAGCCGGGCGAGCGTGCCGGCGAAGGCCGCGGAGGTGACGACCATGGCCGCGTCGGAGTTCCGGAGCAGCGAGGCGAGCCCGCTCTCCTGGAGCATGGGACTCAGCGGGACGACGACGGTGCCAGTCTTGGTCGCCGCCAGGTAGATCTCGAGCTGCTCGATGCAGTTGGGCAGCACCGTGGCGAGCTTGTCCCCCTTCCGCAGCCCCGCGGCGCCGAGGCCGTTGGCCAGGCGGTTCACGCGGGCGTTGAGCTGACGGAAGGTCAGGCGGTCGTCGCCGCACACCAGGGCGAGGTGGTCGGGGCGGCAGCGGGCGTGCTTCGGCAGCAGGGTCCCGATGTTCATGGCCCGGGCTCGGGGCGGCACCTGATCACGTCCTGCGCTTCCAGGTCGCGGATCGTGGCGGGCGAGTAGCCGAGCTCGCGCAGGACCTCCTCCGTGTGCTCGCCCAGAAGCGGCGCCGGGCGGACGGCGGCGGGGGCGGCAGCGTGGAGGCGCACCGGCTGGCTCACCATGACCGTCCGTCCGGCGGCGGGATGCGTCGTGACGGCCAGCATACAGTGATCCACTGGGACAGGTCGAGGACGCGGATTCCCGCCAGCGTCTGCATATCCGGAGGGCTGTCTCCCCAGGCGACGGTCGTGTCGGGCGACGCCGAGTCTAGCACATCGTAGTAGAATCCGCCCGAGCCCCCGGCCGAGAACGGCACGGGCTGGCGCGCAGGCCCGGAACGAGCGCATGCTGATCCATGAACCCGCTCGCGGAGGAGGACACCGATGCTCGCCGTCGTCGCGACGATCAAGGTCAAGCCCGGGATGGACAAGGAGTTCGAGGCCGTGGCCAGGGAGCTCGTGGCCAAGGTCAACGCCAACGAGCCGGGGTGCGCGCTCTACGCGCTTCACCACGGCGAGGCGGCCGGCACCTACGTGTTCCTCGAGCGCTACGTGGACCAGGCGGCCGCCGAGGCCCATCGGGCCGCCGACCACTTCAAGACGCTCGGCCGCAAGATGGGGGAGTACATGGACGGGCGGCCCGAGCTGCTCCGTCTGCGCGAGGTCGAGTAGCCTCCCAGCGTCGCAGTGCACCACTCACCAGGAGGATGGCCGTGAACGCCGACCGCTACATGAAGGCCGTGCTGACCGTCATCGCGCTGGCGCTGGCCGTGATCGCCCTGCGCCCGTGGCTTCCGGAGTCCGGGCTCGGCGCCGCGCTGCGCCCGGAGCCGGCGCAGGCCCAGACCGCCGCGGCCAAGTACGAGGTTACCGTGCCCCGAGCCTGGGGCAAGTACGTCGCCTACAGCAACAACAACCTCCTCCTGGAGGGGCCGGAGGGGATGCGGATCGTGGACGTCGAGGGGAAGCCCCCCGAGTACCCGAAGGTGAAGGTCTTCATCCGCTGGCAGTGAACGGCATCGGGCTCCTCAGGCACTGGCGTCGGGCGCGCGGGATGAGCCAGATGGCGCTTGCGCTCGACGCCGGCATCTCCCCGCGCCACCTGAGCTTCGTCGAGACCGGGCGCGCCCGGCTGAGCCGCGAGGTCGTGTACCACTGAGGTGTCCGTGATCCGGCCCGTGGTTACCCCATGCCCGAGGAGGCGCCAATGCTCTACATGGTCGGCAGCTTCGACTTCAACCCCGAGCGCTTCACCCTGGAAGAGGCCGAGCGGCATTACCGGGAGCACCACGTGCCGCTGGCCCGGCAGCTGCCGGGGCTGCGCCGGTACGTGATCGGCCGCCTGGTCGAGACACGGACCGTTGCCGCCGAGCGCTACCGGGCCGCCATCCTGGGCTTCGACAGCCTGGAGGCGCTGCGCGCCGCCTATGCCTCGCCCGTGGGCCAGGAGCTCAGGGCCGACGAGGAGCGCCTCATCGCCAGGCCGCGGGCCCTCCTCCTCGGGGGAGAGGAGATGCTGTAGCGCACTAGTGCGATTGGCCTATTGTGAGGCCTCCCCGCGGTCCTCTATCGTCGAAAACCAGTTGTCTCATCAGCCTGTTCGACCAGGGGATGGAATGAACGCGTCCAAGCCATCGGCATCACCGGACCCCGCCGCGCTGGGCTCGCCGGCCCCGAGCCGGCCGATCCTGCTCTCGGGCAACGAGGCGATAGCGCGGGGCGCCCGGGAGGCGGGGGTGCGAGTGGCGGCCGGCTACCCGGGAACGCCCAGCACCGAGATCCTGGAGAGCCTCGTGCGCATGGACCCGGGGCGGCAGGTGTACGTGGAATGGTCCACCAACGAGAAGGTGGGCCTGGACGTGGCGCTGGGCGCCGCCATGGGTGGAGCCCGGGCGCTCTGCGCCATGAAGCACGTGGGGCTCAACGTCGCCGCCGACACCTTCATGACGGCGGCCTACACCGGCGTCCGCGCCGGCCTGGTCGTGGTCAGCGCCGACGATCCCGGCATCCACTCCTCGCAGAATGAGCAGGACAACCGCGTCTTCGCTCGCTTCGCGGGGGTGCCGATGCTCGAGCCCGCCGACAGCCAGGAGGCGCGTGACTTCACGGTGGAGGCTTTCCAGCTCTCCGAGCGCTTCGATGTCCCCGTGCTGATCCGCACCACCACCCGGGTCTCCCATGCCCGCGGCGTCGTGGCGCCCGGGACGATCCAGGTCGCGCCCGTGCTGGGCTTCGAGCGCGCGCCCGCCAAGTTCGTGATGCTCCCGGCGCATGCCCGCCCGCGCCATCGGGCGCTGCTCCAGCGCCTCGAGGCGATGGAGCACGAGGTGGAGCTAAGCCCGCTGAACCGCATCGAGTGGCGCGAGCGCGCCGTGGGCGTGGTGACGAGTGGCATCGCCTACCACTACGTGCGCGAGGTCTTTCCCGAGGCCAGCGTCCTCAAGCTCGGCTGGAGCCACCCCCTGCCACGGGAGCTGGTGCGCGAGCTGGCCGCGGGCGTTGGCCGCCTCCTCGTGGTCGAGGAGCTGGAGCCCTTCCTCGAGGAGCAGGTGCGCGCCCTGGGCCTCGCCGTCGAGGGCAAGACGCACTTCTCGCGCGCGGGCGAGCTGGCGCCCGAGTCCGTCCGGCGGGGCTTCGAGCGCGCCGGGTGCCTGACGGCCACCGAGAGCGCCTCCCGATCCTTGGGTCAGACCCTGACACGTCCCCCGGTGATGTGTCCCGGGTGCCCCCATGTGGCCCCTTTCCTCGCCCTTCGCGCCCTCGGCGCGGTGGTGGCCGGTGACATCGGCTGCTATACGCTGGCGGCCACCGAGCCGCTGACAGCCATGGACTCTACGGTGGCCATGGGCTCGAGCATCGGCATGGCCATCGGGCTGGCGCGCTCCGGAGGCGCCCCCGGGCCCGTCGTGGCCGCCATCGGCGACTCCACGTTCCTGCACGCCGGGCTGCCCGCGCTGGCCGATGCCGCCTACAACGGCACGCGAATGACGGTGCTCATCCTGGACAACGCCACCACCGCCATGACGGGCGGCCAGGCTCACCCCGCAGCAGGCGTGACGATCCGCGGCGATGCCGCCTCCGTGGTGGACCTGCCGGAGCTCTGCCGCGTGCTCGGTGCCTCCTCCGTGCGCGTCGTGGACCCCTATGACATGGCCGCGACGCATCTGGCCCTCGAGCAGGCCGCCGCCGCGCCCGGCGTGTCCGTGGTGATCACCAACCGCCCCTGCGTGGAGGCGCCCGTGAAGGTGCGGGACCACCCCTTCCACGTGGTCGCCGAGCGCTGCACCGCGTGCCAGGCCTGCATGAACCTCGGCTGCCCCTCCATCACCTGGAGCGAGGGCTGGCACGAGGGCCGGCGGAAGGTCCAGATCGATATCCCCACGTGCACCGGCTGCACCGTCTGCGCCCAGGTCTGCCCCACCGAGGCCATGGTGCCCGTGCCGGGCTGGAGCCGGAAGCGATGATGCAGGACGGCGGCAGCATCCTCCTCATCGGCGTGGGCGGGCAGGGAGTGGTGCTGGCCAGCGCCATCGTGGCCGATGCCGCGCTCAGGGCGGGCTGGGACGTCAAGCAGAGCGAGGTGCATGGCATGTCGCAGCGCGGGGGGGTCGTCTCCTCTCACCTGCGCTTCGGCCGCCGCGTCCACTCACCGCTCATCGAGGCGGGGCAGGCGGATGCCGTGGTGGCCGTGGAGTGGAACGAGGGGCTGCGGGCCCTGCCCTATCTCCGCCGGGGCGGCCCGCTCGTTATCAACCTGCAGCGCACGGTGCCGCCCGGCGCCTGCCGCGACAGGCTCGGGGGGGCCACGACCTATCCCGCGCTGGCGCTGGACGCGTTGCTGAGCGAGGTGGGCGATGTGCGGGCCTGCGACGCCATGGAGATCGCAAGCCGGATCGGGAGCCCGAAGGCCCAGAACAGCGTGCTGCTCGGCGTGCTGGCGCCCTTGCTGCCCTTCCCGGACGAGGCCTGGCGCGGCTCGCTGGACGACCATGTGCCGCGCGCGACCGTGGCCGCCAACGAGAAGGCCTTCGCGGCAGGGCGCGCGCTCGGCTTCCCCGCCGAGACGCTGGCCCAGGCCGCGCGCGCCGCCGCCGCTACCAACGGGTATGCGCAGGGACGCGGCCGGGCGGCGCGGCTCGAGATCACGGAGGCGTGGTGCAAGGGCCGAGCCTGCGAGATCTGCGTGCGCGTCTGCCCCGAGCGCATCCTGGCCATCGATTCGGCTGGCGGGGGCCGGGGCGCGGACACGGTGCGCGTCCTCCGCGACGATGCCTGCACCGGCTGCCGGCTCTGCGAATTGCTCTGCCCCGACTTCGCCATCGCCGTCCACGAGGGGGCCTGAGATGGCCGGGCGGGGCGAGCTGGTCCAGGGCAACCAGGCCTGCGCGCGCGCCGCGCTGGATGCGGGCTGCCGCTTCTACGCGGGCTATCCCATCACGCCCTCCTCGGAGATCGCCGAGGCCATGGCCGTCGCGTTGCCGCCGCTTGGCGGCGTCTTCCTCCAGATGGAGGATGAGATCGCCTCCCTGGGCGCGGTGCTCGGGGCCTCGCTGGCGGGGCGCAAGGCCATGAGCGCCTCCAGCGGCCCCGGCTTCTCCCTGATGCAGGAACATATCGGCTACGCCGCCTTCACCGAGATCCCCTGCGTCGTCGTCAACGTCATGCGCGCGGGGCCGAGCACGGGGCTGCCCACCAGCCCCGCGCAGGGCGATGTCATGCAGGCGCGCTGGGGGACGCATGGCGACCACCCGATCATCGTGCTCGTCCCGGCCTCGGTGGCGGAGGTGTACGCGCTGACGGTGGAGGCCTTCAACCTGTCCGAGCGGTACCGCACCCCCGTGATCCTCCTCTACGACGAGGTGGTGGGGCATGTGCGCGAGCGGGTGCTCCTGCCTGACCCTTCGAGCTTGGCGCTCGTCGAGCGACCGCGTCCCGAGGGCCCCGCCGCCGGCTACCGCCCGTATGCCGCCACGGAGACCGGCGTGCCCCCGCTGGCGGACTTCGGCTCGGGCTACCGCTTCCACGTCACCGGGCTCACCCACGACGAGCGCGGCTACCCCACTCAGGAGGCAGCGGAGGTCGCGCGCCTGCAGGAGCGCCTGCACGCCAAGCTCGAGCGGGGGCGGGAGGAGATCGTCTCCTGGGAGGCCACGGGGGTGGAGGACGCCGAGACCATCGTCGTGGCCATCGGCATCGCCGCTCGCGCCGCGCGTCAGGCCATGACGGTGGCGCGGGCGCGCGGCGAGCGGGTCGGCCTCTTCCGGCCTCGGACGCTCTGGCCCTTCCCCGACCGGGAGCTGGCCGGGGTCGCGCGCCGGGCGCGGCGGGTTCTCGTCGCGGAGATGAACATGGGGCAGATGCTGCGCGAGGTGGAGCGCGCGCTGGGCGGGCAGCTGCCCGTGCTGCCGTGCCTGCGCGCGGACGGGCTGCCGCTGATGCCGGAGGACGTGCTGGCGAGCCTCGAGCGGCTGGCGCCGGCGGGAGTCTCCCGATGAGCACGGTGGTCACGGCGCCCATCGACTACCGGCAGTACCTGCGCCTGGACATGATGCCGCATATCCTCTGCCCGGGCTGCGGCCACGGCATCGTGCTGAAGGCCATCCTGCGCGCCATCCACCGGCTCGGGCTCAGGCGGGAGGAGGTGGTCTTCGTCTCCGGCATCGGCTGCTCGAGCCGCATCGTCGGCTACGTGGACTTCTGCACGCTGCACACCACGCACGGCCGGCCGCTCACCTTCGCCACGGGGCTCAAGCTCGCGCGGCCGGAGCTCACCGTCATCGTCATCACCGGCGACGGCGACGGGCTGGCCATCGGGGGCAACCACCTCATCCACGCGGCCCGGCGCAACGTGGATCTCACCTGCCTGCTCCTCAACAATGCCGTCTACGGCATGACGGGCGGCCAGGGCGCTCCCACGACGCCCGAGGGGATGCGCACCAGCATCACCCCTGGCGGCGCCATCGAGCCCGCCTTCGACGCCTGCCGGCTCGCGCTGGGCGCCGGTGCCTCCTTCGTGGCCCGGGGGCTCACGGCCCAGCCGCTCCAGCTCGACGACCTGATCGTCCAGGCCATGCAGCACCGGGGCTTCTCCTTCCTCGAGGTGCTGAGCGACTGCCCGGAGTTCTTCGGCCGCTACAACGACCTCGGCCGCGGGCCGGAGATGCTGCAGGCGCAGCGGAGCCATGTGGAGTGGCTCGGCGCCAGGCTCACCGACAAGAGCTTCGTCCCGGGGCTCGGGCTGGAGGCGCCGCATGGCGGGGCGGCGCCCGCCTTCACTGCCGGCGTCCTCCACCGCGAGGACAGGCCCGACCTCGGCGCGCTCCTGGCCGAGCGTGCGGCGGCCTCGGCGCCGCGGAGGTCGCGGCCGGAGCCCGCTCCCGCCGCGGGCGAGACCCCGAGCCTCTCGCCGGGAGACGGAGCGCCCCCGACAGGCCCCATGAGGATCAGGCTCGCGGGCGCCGGCGGTCAGGGCATCGTGATGGCGGGGCTCCTCCTGGCCGAGGCCGCCGTGGCCGCGGGACGCAATGCCACCCATGCCCAGGCCTATGGACCCGAGTCGCGCGGGGGGGCGAGCAAGGCGGAGGTCATCATCAGCGACGGCGAGATCGAGTTCCCCTGCGCCGACCGCGTGGACGCCCTGGTGGTGCTGACGCAGGAGGGCTACGACCGCTACGTCTCCCTGCTCGAGCCCGGCGGGACGCTCGTGGTGGACCGGGACCAGGTGCCCCTGGAGGAGGGAGTGGGCTTCGCCTGCCACGCGCTGCCCATCACCGCCACGGCGCAGCGCGTGCTCGGCACCGCCATGGGGGCGAACCTCGTGGCGCTGGGCGCCATCGTCGGCCTATCCGGGGCCGTGCCGGTGGAGGCCGCCGAGCGCGCCGTCACCGCCCGCCGCCCCGGCGGCAGCGTCGAGCGCGCGCTCCGCGCCTTCCGCGCCGGCCTCGCCCTCGTCCCCTAGGCCCAGTCGGCGATGAAGATGTCGAGGTCGCGCGGGGCGCGCGCGCCGCGATTGCTGCAGAAGACGAGCCGGCGGCCGTCGCGGGAGAACATGGGGAAGGAGGCGAAGGACTCGGCCCAGGTGAGCCGCTCGAGCCCCCCGCCGTCGGCATCCACCCGGTAGAGCGCGAAGCTCCGCCCCGCGGGGTCGTGGAGATTCGACGAGAAGACGATCTGCCGCGAATCCGGATGCATGAAGGGCGCGAAGTTGGCGGCGCCGTTCCGGGTGACCTGGGTGAGGCCGCTGCCGTCCGCCTTCATGTAGAAGATCTCGAGCCGCCGCGGCCGCACCAGCGACTGCCCCAGGAGCGACCGGTACTCGTCGAGATCGACCCCCGGGGCGGGACGGGCCGCGCGGAAGACGATGTGCTGCCCGTCCCAGGAGAAGAAGGGCCCGCCGTCGTAGCCGATCCCGTCGGTGAGCCGCCGCACGTTGCCCCCGTCGGCGTCCATCGCGTAGAGGTCGAGGTCCCCCTCCCGCAGCGAGGTGAAGACGATGCGCGTGCCGTCCGGCGACACGGCGCCCTCGGCGTCATAGCCGTCGTTGTGGGTGAGGCGGGTCAGCGCGCCCGTGTCGAGGTCGGCGGCGAAGATCTCGTAGGAGCGGTAGATGGGCCAGACATAGCCCTGCGAGCGGTCGGGCGGCACGGGGCACTCGGCGGCGCCCAGGTGGGTCGAGGCGTAGATGATGCGCCGGCCGTCGGGGAAGAAGAAGGCGCAGGTGGTGCGCCCCTTGCCGGTGGAGACCAGGCGCGCGTCGCTGCCGTCGGCGCGCATGGTGAAGATCTGGTCGCAGCCGAATGGCGGGCGCGTGGACTGGAAGACCAGGCGGGTGCCGGTCCAGTCGAAGTAGGCCTCGGCGTTCTGGCCGCCGAAGGTGAGCTGCCGGGTATTCGCGAGCCGGCGCTCCCGGGCATCGGCGGGGAGGGCTGCGGCCTGCGCCTGCCGTCGCCGGGCCTGGATGGACTCCACCAGCGCCCAGGCGGAGCCGGTGAGCCCGAGCCTCAGCATCGTCCGGCGATCGGGCCGCCAGGGGATCACGGTCGCCGCTCCTGGAGCACGGCCTCGACGCGCTCCTCGGCCCCGTCGCGCAGGAGCCAGAGCTCCACGCGGTCGCCCGGGCGCTGGCCGCGCAGCGCGAAGGTGAGGTCGTTGAGCGTCTTCACCGTGACGGGACCGAATCTCACGATGAGGTCTCCCGCGCGGACGCCGGCCTTGTCGGCCGGGCTGCCGGCGCGCACGGAGCTGACCTTGACGCCGGGCCGGGGGGACTCGCCGAACTCGGGGATGACGCCGAGATACGGCCCGTACCCCGCAGCCCGTGGTCCGCGCGCCGGCGGGGCCTCGATCTTCACATAGGTCGGGGCCGTCGGGGCCGTGGCCACCGCGCCCACGAGCCGCGCGGCGAAGGCCGTCACCGTCTCGAGCCCCTGCGCCGAGATCTTCTCCCAGGTGTCCGACGGTCGGTGGTACTCCTCGTGGGCGCCAGTGGTGAGGAAGAGGACGGGCCGCCCGCGCGTGTAGAAGGAGGTGTGGTCCGAGGGCGCGTGGGGATCGCCCTGGAGCTGGAGATGCAGCGGCAGCCCCCGGGCAGCCTCGGCCACGCGCGCGCGCAGCCCGGTGCCGCTGTCCACCCCGGAGGTGTAGAGCTTCCCGTCGCGGAGCCGCCCGACCATGTCCAGGTTCAGCATGAGGGCGATGCGGTCCAGCGGCAGCGCCGGGTGCTCGACCTGGTGGGCGGAGCCGAGCAGGCCCATCTCCTCCCCTGCGAAGGCCACGAAGACCAAAGTGCGCGGCGCCCCGCCAGCTGCGGCGAAGAGGCGGGCCAGCCCCAGCATCGCCGCCGTCCCGGAGGCATTGTCGTCGGCGCCGGGGTGGATGGTGCCGAGCAGATCCGGGGCCAGCGAGCCCTCGCCGCCGCGGCCGAGATGGTCATAGTGGGCGCCGATCAGGACGGCCTGGTCTGCCAGGGCCGGATCGGTGCCGGGGAGGATGCCGACCACGTTGGCCGCCGTCCCGCGCTCGCGGGCGAGGCTCACCTCGAGGCGGACGCGCGTCCCGGCCACAGGGAACGAGCGCGGGGCCATGGCCTGATCGATGGCCGCGGCCAATTCGCCGAGCGGCTTGCCCGACGGCGCCAGGAGCGAGTCGGCGACGGCGCGGGTGACGAAGGCGGCCAGCACGCCCCACGGCTGGCTGATGCCGGCCAGCCGCGGCAGGCGCTCCGCCCCGGCCTCGGGATGCTCAACCAGGAGGATACCGCGCGCGCCGTGCTGCCTGGCGTTGATGACCTTGTGGCTGCGCTCGGAGTAGTGGTAGGCCTCGGGCCGCCTGAACGGGCTCGACGGGTCCCGCCCCCGCGGCTCGCGGCTCAGGACGAGCACGATCCTGTCGCGCACGTCGAGCCCCGCGTAGTCGTCATGGCCGAGCTCGGGGGCCGTGATGCCGTAGCCGGCGAAGACCAGATCGCTCTCGACGGTGCCGTCGGCCGAGACTGCCAGCGGCGTGTAGTCCCGGCCGAGCGTGAGGCCGAGCGGCGCGGGCGCGAGGATCCGGAGCGCGTTGGCGGGGCCGAGACGGATCCCGGTCGTGACCTCGAAGGGCTGGAGATAGCCTCCGCCCTCCCCGCCGGGCCTGAGACCGGCCTGGCGGAAGACGGAAACGATGTGGCTGGCGGCGCGGTCGGCGCCCTGGGTGCCGGAGGCCCGCCCCTCGGTGTCCGGGGCGGAGAGGGTCTTGACCTGCTCCAGCAGCCACGTCGGGGGCGGGGACGACGGCGCGGTGGCGCAGGCCTGACTTGCCGTCAGGGCCAGGGCGAGGACGAGCGCACGGAGGCTCACGCGGGCATTCTACACGCGGCCCAGCCGACGCCGGCACCCGTTGCGCGCGTGCTTGAGAAACCCTCGCCCCATGAGGGCACGGCTGTCCCACCCTCGCATCCCCAGACACGCGACAGGCGGGCGAGGCCCTCGGCGCCTCCGCGCTGTCCCGTCACGCACTTGCGCCACTACGCCGTCGGCGCTTCTGCTGGCATGCCAGTCGCGGTATCATCCAACAGCACTCGACAGGAGCGGTCTGTCTCACGCGGCCGCAGTCCCAAGGGAGCCCGAGGCGATGAAGTGGAGCCGTCGCGAGTTTCTGGCATCGTCAGTGGCCGCCGGCGTCACGGGGGCCTTCGGGCAGGACCTCCTGGTGCCCCTCGAGGCGCAGGCGCAAGTCCCCGCCGACCGCTGGCAGAAGGCGCCCTGCCGGTTCTGCGGAGCCGGCTGCGGCGTGCTCGTGGGGCTGCGCCGGGGCAGGGTCGTGGCCGTCAAGGGTGACCAGGAGTGCCCCGTCAACCGGGGGCTCCTCTGCATCAAGGGCTACAGCCTGCCGAAGATCCTCTACGGGTCGGACCGCTTCACCACCCCGCTCCTGCGCAAGGGCAACGGCTTCGTGCCCATCACCTGGGACGCGGCGCTGGACCTGACCGCGAAGAAGTTCAAGGAGGCCATCGCAGCCTCGGGCCCCGAGTCGGTGGCGGCGTACTTCTCGGGGCAGTCCACGATCTTCGAGGGCTACGCGATCAACAAGCTCATGAAGGGCGGGCTGGGCTCCAACAACCTCGAGGGCAACCCGCGCCTCTGCATGGCCTCGGCCGTCGCCGGATTCTACTCGACCTTCGGCATGGACGAGCCCATGGGGTGCTACGACGACCTGGACCTGGCCGACGCCTACTTCCTCTGGGGCTCCAACATGGCGGAGTGCCACCCGGTCCTCTTCTCCCGCATCATGGAGCACAAGCACCAGGACCCGCGGGTCCGGATCGTGAGCCTGCAGACCTTCACCAACCGCAGCACCGACGAGCCCGCCGACATCGTGGCGCTGTTCAAGCCCAACACGGATCTCGCGCTCGCCAACGCCATGGCGCACGTCATCGTCAAGGAGGGGCTCTACAACCAGGAGTTCGTGAGCAAGCACGCGACCTTCAAGAAGGGGATCGAGAACATCGGCTACGGGGTGAAGGACACCGACGAGTACGCGGCTCACCCGCCCGGCTGGGCCGCCTACAAGCCGTTCGCCGACCGGGCGCAGGCCATCAGCTTCGAGGACTACCGCGCGTTCCTCGAGACGTACACGCCTGAGTACGCCGCCGAGGTCTCCGGCGTGCCGCCGGGGCAGATCCGCGAAATCGCCCGCCTGTTCGCCGATCCCAGGCGCAAGTGCATGTCGCTCTGGACCATGGGCTTCAACCAGCACGTGAGGGGGACGTGGATCAACAACCTCGTCTATAACCTCCACCTCCTCACCGGGAAGATCTCCGAGCCCGGCAACGGCCCGTTCTCGCTGACCGGCCAGCCCTCCGCGTGCGGCACGACGCGGGAGACGGGGGCGCTCAGCCACCTCCTGCCCGGTGGGCTCTTCGTGGCGAATCCGGAGCATCGCAAGCGGGCGGCGGAGATCTGGAGGGTGCCGGTGGAACGGATCGCGCCCAGGCCCGGCTATCACACGGTGGAGATGTTCCGGGCGCTGGACCGCGGGGATATCAAGGTCATCTGGATCAACACGACGAATCCCTTCCAGAGCCTTCCCCATGCGGGGCGCTACGCGAAGGGGGCGCGCAAGGGCGGCGAGCGCTTCGTCATCGTCTCCGAGGTCTACCCGAGCGAGACCTCCAAGGTCGCCGACCTCATCCTCCCATCGGCCATGTGGGTCGAGAAGGAGGGCATGTTCGGCAACTCGGAGCGACGCACCCAGCACTGGCAGAAGATGGTGGAGCCGCCGGGACAGGCGCGAGACGACCTCCGGCAGATCGTGGAGCTCGCGAAGCGGCTGGGGCTGGGGTCCCTCTTTAGCTACGGCAAGGAGCCCCTCCACAAGGCGCTCTTCGAGGAGTACCGCAAGTTCGGTCTCGGCAAGGCCAAGGACCTGGCCCCCTACGACGTCTACGTGAAGGTTCGTGGGGGGCTACGGTGGCCGGTGGTGGACAATCGCGAGACCCGCTGGCGCTATCGAGAGGGGTTCGATCCCTACGTGAAGCCCGGCGAGGGCGTGAAGTTCTACGGCCAGCCGGACGGGCGGGCGGTGATCTGGGCCCGTCCCTACGAGCCCGCGGCCGAGGCTCCCGACGCCCAGTACCCCTTCTGGCTGACCACGGGCCGCGTGCTCGAACACTGGCACACCGGCACCATGACCCGGCGCGTGCGGGAGCTGCACCGAGCCGTGCCCTTCGCATCCGTGTGGCTCGCCGCCGAGGATGCCAGGGCGCTGGGCGTTGCTGCCGGACAGCGCGTGAAGATCACGTCGCGCCGCGGTGAGGTGGTGGCGCAGGCCCAGGTGGGAGGCAGGAACTCGGTGCCGAAGGGCACGGTCTTCGTGCCGTTCTTCGACGAGCAGGTGCTGATCAACCTCGTCACCCTCGACGCCTACGATCCCATCTCGAAGCAGCCGGACTTCAAGAAGTGCGCCGTGCGCCTCGAGAAGGCCTGACCATGGGGGACCGGACCATGAGCCGAGATACCTGGCGGAAGATCGGGATCGCAGGAACCGCGCTGCTCCTCGCGCTCGGAGGCGGGACGGCGCTCGCCCAGGCGCCGAAGGCGGGCGAGGGCAAGCGGCTGCCGCGCGCGTACGAGGGCGCCCCTCCGCTGATCCCCCACGAGGTGGAGAACCGGAAGGCGCTCTGCCAGGACTGCCACACGACCGGGGAGCAGGACGCGCCCATCACGCCGCATCCGACCCGCACCCACTTCTGCATCGCATGCCACGTGGGGCAGACCGGGGCGCTACCGCCC
>MGBV01000072.1:0-6136 GCA_001788415.1 Candidatus Rokubacteria bacterium GWC2_70_16
TCCAGGTGGCCCAGATCCTCGGCGGGACGGTGATCTTCGAGCTGATCTTCGGGCTCCCCGGGATGGGCCGCTTCCTCTTCGACGCCATCAATCAGCGCGACTACCCGGTGATTCAGGGCGTGAACCTGCTGATCGTCTCGGTGGTCGTCCTGATCAACCTCGTGGTGGACGCGGCCTACGCCTGGCTCGACCCCCGGATCCGGTACTGATGAGCGCGCCCGACTCTGCCGAGCGCGAGCCCCCGGGGCCCGGCTCATGACTCTTGCCGAATTTGGTTACGCGAATGGGCCGGGGGCCGGCAGGCGGGGGCGCTGCCTGGACCCGTGCCGTAGCGGGTCTCGAAGCCGGCGACCGCCCCTCTCGTTTGCACCACGTCCGCGGATCGGCGGTGACGGGGGTGCGAGGTCCAGGCAGCGCCCCCGCCTGCTGGTCCTCGGCGTCACGGTGATCCGCAAGAGGCATTAGATGCGAGGCCTGTGGCTCTTCTGCCGCCGGAAGCCGCTGGGCGCCCTCGGCGGGGTCGTGGTGGTCGGCATGATCCTCATGGCGGTCTTCGCCCACTGGATCGCCCCCCACGCCTACGACGACAGCATCCGCGGGGCCCGCATGAAGCCCCCCAGCGCCCAGTTCTGGATGGGCACCGATAACCTGAGCCGTGACATCTGGAGCCGTGTCGTCTACGGGGCGCGCGTGTCCGTCACCGTGGGCTTCGGCGCCGTGCTCCTCGCCAACGTGCTCGCGACGGCCATCGGCATCACGAGCGGCTACTTCGGCGGGAAGTACGACATGGCCGTGCAGCGCGTGGTGGATGCGTGGCAGTCCTTCCCGTTCCTGGTGGTGATCCTCTCGCTCATGGCTGTGCTCGGGCCGGGCATGCTGAACGTGATCCTGGCGCTTGGCATCCTCGGCGCCGCCGCGGCCTCCCGCGTGATCCGCGGGGCGACCATCTCCGTCCTCCAAAACGCCTACATCGAGGCGGCCCGCGCGATGGGCGCGGGGCACCTCCGGCTCATGCTGCGCCACGTCCTCCCCAACGTCGCGGCGACCATCATCATCCTCGCCACCATCGGGCTCGGGGGCGCCATCCTGGCCGAGTCGGCGCTGTCCTTCCTCGGCTTCGGGGTGCCGCCCCCCTACCCGTCCTGGGGCGCCATGCTCTCGGGCTCCGGCCGCTCCTACATGTACCGGGCGCCGTGGATGGCCATCTGGCCCGGCGCCGCCATCTCGCTGGCGGTTTTCGGCTTCAACATGCTGGGGGATGCCCTGCGGGATGTCCTCGATCCCCGCCTCCGCGGCGCCGGCGGCGGGCGCATCCGCTAGCCGCGCGCGGACGGAGCGCCCATGGACTTCATCGCCATCCACGCCGCGGGCAAGCCTGATACCGTCTGCCTCATCGAGGGCGCGCGCGCCTGGACCTGGGCCGAGTTCCTGGAGCGGCGCAATCGCCTGGCCCATTCGCTGGCCAGGCTGGGTCTCTCGGCGGGCGAGAAGGTCGTGGTGTACGCCCACAACTCTCTCGAGGCCCTGCTCGCTCCCGCGGGCGTCCGGGCGCTGGGGGCCGTCCCCGTCCCGATGAATCACCGGCTGGTGGCCGAGGAGGTCGCCTACATCCTCGACCACTCCGACGGCGTAATCGCCTTCGCCGACAACTCGTTCATCCCCGTGGTCGAGCAGGTGCGCCCGGGCGCCGGGAAGGTGCGGCACTGGATCCTCATGGGCGAGGCGCAGCGGCCCTGGGCGCTGCACCTCGACGACCTGATCGAGCGCGGCAGCCCCGACACGCCTGCGGCAGCGGCGAGCGCGGCGGTCGGCGGCTCGATGATCTATACGGGCGGCACCACGGGGAGGCCCAAGGGCGCCCTCCGGGGCGCGGTGGACCCCACCATCCTGCTGGGCTTCATGCAGGCCCTCGATCTCGCCGACCCAAGCCACGTCCACCTCGTCGCGGGCCCCATGTACCACTCGGCACCGGGGGGCTTCGCGCTGTTCACCCACATGCTGGGCGGCAGCGTCGTCGTCATGCCGAGATTCGACCCCGAGGAGGCGCTCCGAACCATCGAGCGCCACCGCTGCACGAGCACCTTCATGGCCCCGACGCTCATCAAGCGCATCGTGGACCTGCCCGAACCCGTGCGGCGCCGCCACGACGTCTCCTCCATGCGGGTGCTCGTGGTGGCGGCGGCGCCCTGCCCCATGCGCGTGAAGGAAGAAGCCATGCGCTGCTTCGGGCCGGTGCTCTACGAGTTCTACGGGTCCACCGAGCTCAGCATCAACACGATCCTCCGTCCCGAGGACGTGCTCCGGAAGCCGGGCTCCTGCGGCAAGGTCGCCCCGGGGGTCGAGCTGGCGCTCCTGGACGACGCGGGCCGCCCGGTGCCCACGGGGCAGCCCGGCGAGCTTCACGTCCGCCGCTATGCCGGCATGTTCGACGGCTATTACAAGGACGCGGAGGCCACGCGGGAGACGGAGCGCGGCGACTGGGTGTCGGTGGGGGATGTCGCCTACATGGACAACGAGGGTTTCGTCTACATCTGCGACCGCAAGCGCGACATGATCATCTCGGGCGGCGTGAACATCTACCCGGCGGAGATCGAGGACGGGCTGCACCGCCACCCGAAGATCCAGGACGTGGCCGTGTTCGGGGTGCCCGACGACGAGTGGGGCGAGCGCGTCCACGCCGCCGTCCAGCCCCGCCCCGGTGAGACGCTGGATGCGGCCGAGGTGATCGCCTTCGCGCGCCAGCACATGGCCGACTACAAGGTCCCCCGCGAGGTGTCGCTGCACGGGGACTTCCCCCGCGACGCCGCGGGCAAGCTGATCAAGCGCGAGCTGCGCGACCCCTACTGGGCCGGCCGCGCCTCGCGCATCTGAGCGCGGGCAGGCTCACCCCGGCCCCCGCCACGCGGCGGCCCTCGCTCGTCGAGGAGGTACCAGAGCCGACTCCGATGCCGATCTGGTCAATCGCCGCTGACTGGATCCGCGCTGGCGTGCACGCATGCGCTTCCAGTGGCTCGATCACCCTCGGCTTCCCCGGGACGCTGGATTCTCCTCGCCCTCCGTGGTGTGTGCGATGGCTCGTGCCCGCCTGATAGCCAGGCGCTGCGGGTGTCGCCGCGACGGCGGCGCCTCACTCGTTGACGTGGTCGGCACGGAGGCGCCTGCCGGGCCGCGCCCGTGGAGACAGCCGCGCCGAGCGCGAAACACAGGACGAGGCACGACGGGACAGCGCGCCGACTCATCGCGGCCGGGGTCAGGCCGGCCCGGGCGGCCAGGGGATCCGTAGCGCGTCGAGCCGGCGGAGCCGGTCTTGGCCCAGCGTGCGGTCGTAGATCTCGGCGAGCGCTTCCGGCGTCCACGGCTCGCGACTCGTGATCTGGCGAAGCGGCGCCGGGTGCGAGTAGAGCGTCACCTCGTTGCCCCTGACGCCGATCACCTGGCCCGTGACGTGGGCCGCCCGGTCGCTCGCGAGAAAGGTCACGACGGGCGCAATGGCCTCGGGCGGCGCCATGGCCTGCCCGCGCCGCTCGTCCGGCAGCCGCTGGGTCATCCGCGTCTCGGCGGTGGGCGAGATGCAGTTCACGGTGACGCCGTACTTGGCCATGGCCAGCGCCGTGGAGCGCGTGAGCCCGACGATGCCCTCCTTGGCGGCCGAGTAGTTGGGCTGGCCGGGGCTCCCCTCGAGCCCCGCGGCCGAGGTGAAGGTGATGATGCGCCCCGCGCGGTGCTCGCGCATGTGGCGCGTGGCCGGCTGCATCACGGTGAAGTGCCCCTTGAGGTGCACGGCGATCACCGCGTCCCACTCCTCCTCGCTCATGTTGAAGATCATGCGCTCGCGGAGGATGCCGGCGCAGCAGACGAGGATGTGGAGGCCGCCGAAAGCCTTGAGCGCGGCGTCGATGACGGCCCGGCCCCCAGCCATGGTCGCCACGCTCTCGGCGCTGGCCAGCGCCTGGCCGCCCCGCGTCTCGATCTCCTTCACGACCGCCTCGGCCGGCGCGCTCGAGGGCTCACGCCCGTCCACGCTCACGCCATAGTCGTTGACGACCACCTGGGCCCCTGCCTCGGCGAGCCCCAGCGCCACGGCCCGGCCGATCCCGGTCCCGCCTCCCGTCACCACCGCCGCCTTGCCGTCCAGCAGCCCCATCGTCAGCCTCCCGCGGCCGGTGACAGCCGATCCCGAAGCACTGCGAGGAAGGCCTCCAGGTCGCGCGGACCCTCCCGGGCAGCCCTGAGAACCCGCGCCAGGTCGAGTTGGTCGTAGGCGTGCGCGACCACGTTGCGGAAGCCGGCGGCGCGACCGAGCCGCGTTGCGAGGGCGTCGTCGATGACTCCGGCCCCGGAGAGCCGGCGGAAGGCATCGGCGTAACTGGCGGGCGCACCGAGGTTGAGGTGGAGGCAGGCCGACAGCGCCAGGTCGATCACCACCTGCACAGCCTGCCAGAGGTGAAGGGTCACCGCGTCCGAGGCATCCGTCGCCGGCCTGAACTCCGCGGGATCAGCGGGAAGCCGTTCGGCCACGCGCGCCAGGTGACGACGCACGACCATCGTCCTCTCGGCGAGCAGGTCCCGGTCGAGGGCGCTCACCGTGCGAGGCTGGCCAGCACGTCGGCGTAACCCGCCCGGATGACGGGCTCGGCGTCACACCAGAACGACACGGCCTCGAGCCAGAAGCGCTCGAATGCGCCCTCGGCCGCCGCGTACAGGACGCGACCGTCGGCCGCCGCGCGAAAACGCACCTGGGCGCCGGCGCGAGCGAGATCCACGAGGTCCACCCGGTCTGTCCCGAGCGCGGTGACGACGTCGAGGAGGAGGGCGGATGTGTCCATCTCTGGCCCCGCCAGGTATCCCAGGTCCCAGTCGGAGCCCTCCCGGGAGTCGCGGCGAGCGCGGGAGCCGAAGAGGACGAGGAGGGAGAGACCCCGGTTCGTCGCCGCGATTCCGGAGAGGGCTCCGAGCGCTTCGTCAGTGGCCTGGCTCACGGCCGCATCGTAGCAGATCGGGCGCTTCGTAAGCCAATCGCCAGGACCGGCGCGAGAGCGGGCAGGCCGCCCTCACCCGCCCCGCAGCCTGGGATCGAGTAAATCCCGAAGGGCGTCGCCTAACATATTGAATCCGAAAACCGCCAGGGAGAGCGCCACTGCCGGCCAGATGGCCAGGCCTGGGGCCTGGTACATGTGGTCGAGCCCCGCCAGCGAGAGCATCCCGCCCCAGGTCGGATAGGGCGGCGGCACGCCGAGCCCCAGAAAGGACAGGCTCGCCTCCGTGAGGATCACCGTCGAGAGCCCAGTGGTGGCCACGACGATGATGGTGGGCAGCACATTGGGCAGGATATGGCCCGCGGTGATGCGCGCATGCCCGGCCCCCGCCGCCCGCGCGCCCTCGATATAGGTATGCTCCCGGATGGAGAGCGCGACGCCGCGGATCACCCGCGAGTTCTGGATGCCGAAGGCCACGCCCAGCACGGCCGTGATGTTCCAGACGCCCGGCCCCACCAGCGACATGATGGACATGAGGAGCAGCAGCGGCGGAAAGGCCATCCACGCGTCCACGCCACGCTGGAGGAGGAGGTCCACGCGGCCGCCCCAGTAGGCGGAGAGGATGCCGATGGCCGTGGCGATGAGGCAGCCGACACCGACGGCGCCGAAGCCCACGTAGAGGGAGACCCGGGCGCCGTAGAGGAGCCGCGTCAGCAGATCACGGCCGAGCTGATCCGTTCCCAGCCAGTGCTCGGCGCTCATCCTCACGAACCGCTCGCGGAGGCTCGTCTGGGCGAAGCCATAGGGGGCGATGACGTCGGCCAGGACGGCGGCGCCGAGCATCGCCACGACGATGACGGCGCCGATGGTGCCCAGCGGCTTGCGGCGCAGGAGCTGGATCCAGACCTCCATGTACCAGGCCCGCGTATGCGGGAGACGTCGCAGGTCGAGCCGCAGCGCCGCCCCGCCCGCGGCCGGCTCCAGGGACGCCTCCCGGCTACCGGTACCGGATGCGGGGGTCGAGGAAGGCATAGGCGAGGTCCACGAGGAGGTTCAGGCCCACGACCATCGCGGCGACGATCAGGTTCACCGACTGCACCACCGGGTAGTCGAGTCTCGTGAGCGCCTCGAAGAAGAAGTGGCCGACGCCCGGCAGGCGG
>MGBV01000072.1:6202-8845 GCA_001788415.1 Candidatus Rokubacteria bacterium GWC2_70_16
ACGGGGATCATGGCGTTCTTGAGCCCGTGGCGGAGCACGATGGTGCGCTCGCCGAGCCCCTTGGACCACGCCGTCCGGATATAGTCCTGGCGCAGCACGTCCAGCAGTGCCGAGCGCATGATCCGCATGATGGGGCCGGCCCGCGTCACGCCGAACACCAGCGCCGGGACGATCATGATCTTGAGGTTGGCGACGGGGTCCGTCGTCAGCGGCACGTAGGTCCAGACCGGCGTCCACCTGAAGTAGATGGAGGGCAGCACCACCACGAGCACGGCCAGGCCGAAGTACGGCACCGAGAGCGCCAGGATGGCCCCCACGCGGCCGATGTAGTCGGCGGGAGTGTCCTGGCGCATGGCCGACACGATGCCCACGGCGATGCCGATCACCACCGAGATGAGGATGGTCAGCGCCGCCAGCTCGAGGGTCACCGGGAAGCGCCGCACGAACTCCTCCCAGATGGGCTGGCGCGTCCAGTACGAGCGGCCGAAGTCACCCTTGAGAACGATGGCCCCCACCCACTCGAGGTACTGGACATGCACCGGGCGGTCGAGCCCCAGGTCCTTCCTGAGCGCCTCCAGCGTGGGCGCGTAGGCATGCCCCTCGACCATGCGCGTGGCGACGTCCCCGGGCATGAGCCGCATCATGGCGAAGACGATCACCGACACGAGGAAGAGCGTCGGCACGGCCAGCGCGACGCGGCGGAGGACGTACTGCTTCACGCACGCGCGCCGCGGACCACGGCTACTTGTCGAGCCACGTGTACATCAGCCGCAGGCCCAGCCCGTAGCCGTCGTGGTGCTTGAAGCCCTTCACGTAGGGCGGATGGGCCACGTACTGCGGCCACTGGGGCACGTAGACGTAGTACTGCTTGTCGGCCAGGTAGCGCTGGATGTCGTCCACGATCTCCTTGCGCTTCTTCGGGTCCAGCTCCCGGCGCTGGGCGATGAGCAGCTTGCTGAGCTCCGCATCCGCCACGCTGCTCCTGTTGTTGGGCTGCTCCGGGAAATGGGTGCCGTACAGGAAGTCGTCCACCTCGGTGAAGGGGGTGGAGGGGCCCATGGCCATCTTCTCGAACTTGCCGAGGTAGGTCGTGGAGATGTACTTGCCGTACTCCTCGGGCTTGAGCTCGACGGTGATCCCGATCTTGCCCAGGGCCTCGGCCGCCAGCTCGTAGTAGGAGCGCCACGGCGAGACATAGCCCGGCCAGTGGAACATGGGCGTGGTGAACCCCTTGGGATGGCCGGCCTGGGCCAGGAGGCGCTTGGCCTCCGCCGGGTCGTAGCCCACGAGGGTCTTCGTCTTCGCCGGGTCCATCTTGGAGGCGTCGAGCTTCCAGTCCGTCATGGCGCAGGGCACGGGCCCTGAGTCCACGCACCCCTCGCCGAAGAGGAGGGCGTCGTTCCAGCCCTTCCGGTCGATGGCCAGCGACACCGCGCGGCGCACCCGCACGTCGTTGAACGGGGGCTGGTCCGTCCGCATGTAGATGTGGCCCACGCCGATGACTTTGTACGGGGTCGCCACCATCTCGGGGTTGGTCTGCTTGACCCCGCGCGCCTCCTCCGGGGAGAGCCAGCCCCAGACATGCGCCATCTCCACCTTCCCCGCCCGCAGGAGCGACAGGCGTGTCTGGGTGTCCGGGGCGATCTCGATGACGACTCCGTCGAGGTGCGGCAACCCCTTCATGTAGTAATCGGGATTGCGCTCGAACACCACCTTCACGCCCTTGTCGTAGGAGCGCAGGATGAAGGGCCCGGTGCCGATCACGGCGTCCGGGTGGTTGAAGTCCTTGAACTTCTCCTCGGCCTCTCGCGGCAGGATCGCCGTGAAGGTGGGATTGGCCAGATGGTTGAGGAAGGGCGCGAAGGGCTCCTTGAGCGTGATCCGCACCGTGTAGCGATCCGGCGCCTCGATGACCTGCACGGCGTCGAAGCGGGACCTGAAGCCCGACTTGGCGCGGAAGCGCTCCAGCGAGTACCGGACGTCCTCGGCCGTGACCTCCCGCCCGTTCACGGGGGGCTTGTTGTGGAACTTGACGCCCTTGCGGAGCGTGAAGACGAGACTGGTGGGCGTCTTGTACTCCCACTTCTCGGCGAGGTCAGGGAGGATCGAGAAGTCGGCCGGGTGCTTCTGCTCCGGCCCGTTGGGGAAGCGCACGAGCTGGCTGTAGGCCAGGCTGATGTAGGAGTGACTCAGGAAGCTCACCGTGAGGTGCGGGTCGAGCCCCGGCGCCTCCCGCTCGGCGATGCGGAGAACCCCGCCCCGCCTGGGCTGCTGGGCCAGGGCCGGGTCGGGCATGGCGCAGAGCATCACGGCCAGGAGTGAGATCCCGAGGGCGATGGGTCGAGCCATGGCGCGTCCTCCTCGCTGAGATGGGCGGCTGGGCAAGTTGACTCATCTTCAACATTGCGCCTGGCTTGTCAAGCGGCTTGCCATGCCCTACATTTGGCAGACCCAGGTCCTCACCGCCCCTTGCCGGGGCACAACCGGAGGCGTGACCCCATGACGACCAGAGCCCTGACCGTGTTCGCGCTCCTTGCCCTGCTCGTGGCCGCGCCGGCCGCCACGGCCCAGGAGACGCCCCGCATGGGCGGCGTCCTCAAGGCCGCCATGATCGGCGAGCCCCCGTCGCTGGACCTGCACTGG
>MGBV01000073.1:0-2259 GCA_001788415.1 Candidatus Rokubacteria bacterium GWC2_70_16
CGGAGGGCCGCCGGAAGCCGCTGGTAGCGGGCGAGGATCCGGTCGCGCCGGTACCGCTCGTTGCCGCCGAAGATCTCGTCGCCGCCGTCTCCGGCGAGCAGCGTCTGGACGCCCGCCTCCCGCGCCAGCTTCGCGCAGAGGTAGGTCGGGATCGCGGAGTCGTTGCCGAACGGCTCGTCGTAGGCCTCGATGAGGTCGGGGACGCAGGCGAGAGCGTCGTCCGCGGTGACGAGCTTCGTGTAGTGGGCCGCCTCGAAGTGCCGCGCCGCCAGCTCGGCGTAGGCGAGCTCGTTGTACCGCTCCTCGGCAAAGCCGATGGAGAAGGCGTTCACGCGCTCGCCGGCGATGCGGCTCATGAAGCCGACCACGGTGCTGCTGTCCGTGCCGCCGCTCAAGAACGCTCCGGCATGCTTCGGGTCCAGGCCGCGGACTGCCTCTCGCACCGCGTCCTCCGTGTGCCGCCAGAGCGCCGCCGCGGCGGCCGCCGTCGGGAGCGGGCGCTCGTCGTAGCGGAGGTCCCAGTACCGCTCCAGGGTCAGGCGCCCGTCCTGCCAGACGAGGATGTGTCCGGCGGGCAGCCGGCGCACGGCCCGGTGCATGGTCTGAGGCGCGGGGACCGTGCCGAAGTTCAGGTACGCGTATGCGGCATCGGGATCGAGATCCCGGCTCACCCCGGGGATGGCCAGCGCCGCGAGGGGCCGCGAGCTGAAGGCGAGGGTGTCTCCCGCCGCGGCGTAGTAGAGGCGGCGGAGCCCGAAGGGATCGACGGCCAGGAGGAGCCGCCGGGCGGGGGCATCCCACAGCGCCAGGGCGAAGGCCCCGCGCACCCGGTCGAGGCCCCGGCCACCGCGCGCGAGCAGCGAGTCGAGGAGGCGCCGCTCCGGTGAAGGGCCCGCCTCCGGCCCGGGCAGCTCCTCGGGGTTCGTCAGGTCGAGATCGCCCACGGCCCAGCCCCGCTCGCATTGCTCGACCCAGAGGCCGTCGCCCGCCGCGGCCAGGCCGGCTCCCGGCAGCGCGATCCGCCAGGTCTTGCCGGCCTGCGGCGCGCGGGCGAGGAGCGGCGAGAGGTCGTGCGCCTGCACGGGCCGCTTCGGATCCCGGAAGGCGATGCCGGCGATGAGCGTCATGATGCGCGCAGCCCTCGACCCAGGCGCCGGAGCGCGGGGACGGCCCGGGTCTCCATGGCGAAGAGGGACTTGCCGTAGATCCCGGGGTGGAAGAGCCGGAGCCGCACCGTCTCGTGGGCGCCCGTGGCCCAGCGGGACTTGTACTCGTTGTCGCCGGGCCCCATGTCGTACTCGTGGATCCCCTCGCGGTCGAAGAGGGCCCGGACGATGTGGCCGCTGAGATAGGCGCCCGGCGAGAGATCCTCGGGGAGGCTCGCGTCGAAGTCGGCCCGGAGCGCGTGGACCCGGCCGTCCGCCTCCAGCTGGTACTCGGTCGCCACCGCGCGCCCGTCGAGCCTCAGCACCCAGAGCCGGAGCCATCCCCGCGCGCTGGCGCGCTCGGTGAGCGAGCGGAAGAACTCCGGCATCCCCGGCATGTTGGCCATGGCCAGCCGGCGCGGACCCTTCCAGCTGCGCAGGGACACCTCCAGCGCCTCGGCGAAGGGGCCGCCGTCCACGCCGAGGCTCCGGTGCTCCTCGACGGCGACCCGCCCCGCCTTCTCGAGACGATTCCGGACGCTGCGGAAGGTCTTCTTGAAACGCTGGCTCGTCTGCGACCAGAAGTCCTCCCAGGTCCCGCTCACATCGAGGTACGGCGACCGGAGGGTGGCCGCGCGCTGGCAGCGGGCGCCGCCCGGCATCCCGGACTCCAGGGCCTTCACGATCGGGGAGTCGACGGGCATCTTCTCGAGGATCAGCAGATCCCAGTCCCTGCGCGCGACGAGGTGCGCCATCACGGCCTCGGCAACCGGTTCCGGGCTGCCGGCCACGGGCCAGTCCACGAAGGGAGTATCGGGGGCGTCGAGCGTTCCGAGCACCCGGACGGGCAGGCCTCGAAGCCGCGCCGCCCAGCGCGCCAGGGGGACCAGGGCGACGGGACCGGCAGCGTCCTCGACGAGGAGCAGGAGCGGACGACGGGCCCGGGCGGCGGCGCGCCAGCAGCAGGCGAACCAGTCATGGCTGAGAAAGGGCGAAGCGCATCCGCCTGCCCTGGCGACGTCGTTCCAGACCGGCGCCAGGGCCTCGAACTCCTCCGGGGACTCGATGCGGCGCACCTTCATGTCCCGACCCGCACCCTCAATTCGCGCGGCGC
>MGBV01000073.1:2280-6952 GCA_001788415.1 Candidatus Rokubacteria bacterium GWC2_70_16
GGGCGCTGCCGTCTCGACCAGCTCCAGCAGCTGCGCGCTCGCCGCGTCCCAGGAATGGTGCGTCTGGACGAAGCCCCGCCCCTGGGCGCCGATCTCAGCGCGCAGCGCCGGATCCTCCAGCAGCTCCGTCACGCGCTGGCTGAAGCCGGGGGTGCCGTCCTCCACGTGCAGGTGGCGGCCTCGCGTGGCGGCGATGCCCTCGATCCCCTGGGATGTCGTCACGACGGGAACGCCGCTGGCCATGGCTTCGAGGACGCCGGTCTGCAGTCCCCGGGGCGCGGCCAGGGGGGCGATGGCGACGGCCGCGCGGTGGAGGAAGGGACGCACGTCGCTCACGGGCGCCGCGACGACCACGCCGGGGATCTGCTCGATGTCGCGGATGGACGGGGGCGCCTGCCTGGCGGCCACGACGAAGCGCGCGTCCGGGATGCGGGCCAGGACGCGCGGGAGAACCGAGCGGCAGAACTCGGCGGTGGTATCCACGTCGCCGTCGGTCTCGATGGCGCTCACGCAGAGGGCCGTCGGCGCCGACGGGAGCCGGAGCACCGGGGTGAAGTGTTCGGAGTCCACGCCGTTCGGGATGGCCGTCGCGGGGGCCCAGGGGGCGAAGGTCGCCAGCACGCGCGCGCCCTGGGGGCTGCCGACGAGACAGCGGGCGGCTCTCCGGGCAATGGCGGCCTCGGCGAGCCGGAGCCGCATGCCCTCGGTCCGGTAGAAGCTCGCGCCGGGGAACCCGCGGACCTGCCCCTGGTGCAGCCACCACTCCGAGTCGATATCCGCGAAGTCCATGATGACCGGAACGTCCGGCCCCAGCTCCAGCGCGTAGCGGATCATGCTCGATGCCGAGACGAGGACGAGGTCGTAGCGGGAGGTGCGCATCCGGTCGCCGAGCCTCGTGCTGAGGGCCTCGGAGCGGTGATACGCCATGGTGCAGGACTCGCCGGTCGCGAGGCGCACGGCGCTGGACACGGTCTTCCAGCCGCGCGGCACCACGGCGAACTCGATGTCGCCGAACTCCGCGCGGAGCGCCGAGACGCAGCCCACCGGATTGGGCTCGTCGGTGACGAAGGCCAGCGTGAGCCTGTGGGACCGGGCGAGAGAGCGGGCGAACCGGTACTCCCGCCCCATCTCCTCGACACGGCGGGGAGCGGGCAGCCAGCGGCCGAGCATGAGGATGTTCATGGGAGTCCTAGGGCAAGTACTTCGTGAGCGTCGGGCCGATGCGCTTGGTGAGGCCCAGCGGCAGCCGCTTCCAGGTCTCGATGGCCAGGCGCATCTTCGGGTTGGCGGGGCTCAGGTTGGGCAGCGCCGCGCCACCCCGCAGCACGTACTGGTAGGGCAGGGGCACGGGCTCGAAGCCCCAGTGGCGCTTGAAGTCGTAGGGCCCCGTGCCCTCGCGGCTCCGGCCGAAGTCGAAGACGCGGAAGCCGGCCTGGGCGGCGTGGCACATGAGCTCCCAGTACATGAAGTCGTTCACGGCGTACTGGAAGGCCTCGCGCAGGGCGCCGCCGTAATAGGGCAGGACCTGGTCCTCGTAGAGGAGGGTCAGGACCCCTGCGACCATCCGCTCGTCCTTCCAGACCGTCAGGAGCTCGCAGTCCTTGCCGAACTCCTGCGCGATGGCATGGAAGAGGCCCCGCGGGAAGACCGGCGAGCCGAGCATGTGGACGCTCGATGCGTAGATGTCGTAGAAGCCGTCAAGGTGCTCCGGCCCGAATTCGGCGCGCAGCCCGAACTTGGCGCCCTGTCGCGTCATCCGCCGCTGCTTGCGCGGGATGGCCGCGAGGTTCTCGTCCTCGGAAGGCGAGATGGGGCGTGAGAAGGTCACGTAGAGCGCCTTGGTGGGGAGGTCCATCCGCTGCGGGGCCCGGTGGCGCAGCTCCACGTAGCGGGCGTCGAGCCGCCGGGCGAGATGGGTCGCCGAGTCGAGGAGCGCCTGGCGGACCTCCCCCGACCGGGCGCAGATGCCCCCGTAGACGCCGTAGGGGACCGAGACGAGCGCCCGGCCTCCGAAGAGCCCGCGCAGCTCGAAGAGCGGCAGCACGCCCTCGACGCCCGTGGCGCCTCCGGCCACAAGGTAATGGGGGCGGTGGCCGAAGGCGGTCTGGACGGCTCGCTTCCACGCCATCAGGTGGAAGGGGCTGCCGTCCGGCGCCCCGCGGACGAAGGCGTCCCACTCGACAGTCTCGTCGCTCAGCACGCGAACGTCCACGGCGCCTCTACCTCGCCGCCCCGAGCAGGATGCGCACGATCCGCTCGGCCGCCTTGCCGTCCCACAGCTCGGGCAGCTCTCCGGCCGGCCAGCGCCCCTCGGCGATCTGTCGCCAGGCCGAGAAGATGGCCTCGGGCTCCACGCCCACCACCCGATTGGTCCCGCGCGCCACCGTGATGGGCCGCTCGGTGCTGGTCCGGAGGGTGAGGCAGGGGATGCCCAGCGCCGTGGTCTCCTCCTGGATGCCGCCCGAGTCGGTCAGGACGCAGCGGGCATGCGCCATGAGACAGACGAAGTCCAGATACGGCAGCGGGTCGATGAGCCGTAGCCCCGGCAGCGCCGGCAGGCTGCCGTCCATGCCGGCCAGACGCTGCCGGGTGCGGGGATGCACCGGGAACACCACCGGGATCTCGGCCTGGATCCTCGCCACCGCGGAGACCATGCGGCCCAGCGCCTCGGCGCTGTCCACGTTGCTGGGCCGGTGCAGTGTGAGCGCGGCGTAGGCGCCGGGCTGGACCCCCAGGGTCGCGAGGATCGGCGACTGCTCCGCCCGCTCGCGGTAGCGGAAGAGGGTGTCGATCATCACGTTGCCGACGAAGTGGACCCGCTGGGCCGGGATGCCCTCGCGGGCCAGGTTCCCCTGCGCGGCGGGCTCGGTGGTGAAGAGGAGATCGGAGATCGCGTCCGTGAGCACGCGGTTGATCTCCTCCGGCATGGAGCGGTCGAAGCTCCGGAGCCCGGCCTCCACGTGCGCCACGGGCACGCCGACCTTGACCGCGGTCAGCGCCGCGGCGATCGTCGAGTTGACATCCCCCACCACGACGACGACGTCGGGCCGGGACTCCGCGAGGACCGGCTCCAGCCGCTCCATGACTCCGGCGATCTGGGCCGCTGCCGTCCCGGAGCGCACGTCCAGGTTTACGTCCGGCGTCGGGATCTCGAGGTTGGCGAAGAAGGCCTCCGACATCCGGACGTCGTAGTGCTGCCCGGTGTGGATCAGGGTCGTCCGCGCCTCGGACCGATCCCTGAGGGCGGCCAGGATGGGGGCGATCTTGACGAAGTTCGGCCGGGCGCCGACGACGGCGGCGATCCTCATCTCGGGTCTCCCATGGGCAGGAGGTCCGAGTCCGCGAGCACCTCGCAGGCCGGAGCGAAGCGGAAGTCCTGCAGGAGCCGCTGGAGCCGCCCCGCCACCTTGTCCGCGTTCACCGTGTGCCGCCACCAGGAGAAGGCGTTGACCGGCTGTCGCGGCTGGTCCGGGTCCACGTCCCAGGGATGCAGGTAGACGATGGCCGGCTGGCGCTCCCGGACGTTCAGCCGGGCGATCGCCCGGCGTGTCATCTCGTAGGGCAGGAGGCGGAAGTAGCCGCCGCCGGCCACCGGGAGGCGCCGCCCGAGAAGGGTGACCGTCGAGAGCGGGAACTCGGTGATCCCGCCGGCGCCGTTGAGCCGCAGCCGGTGCGGGAACCGCGGGGCGTCGGGGATCCCGTAGCGGTCGTGCACGATGGGGAAGATGCTCGAGTCGTACAGGAAGCCCGCTTCGCCGAGGATCTCGAGGCTCCACAGGGTCTCCCGCATCACCGAGAAGGTGGGGGCCCGGTAGCCCATGACGGCTGCCCCCGCCGTGTCTTCCAGCACCTTCTTCGCGCGCCTGACGTCCTCCGCGAACTCGTGACGCTCGAGGTGCTGGATCATCCGGTGGCCGTAGCCGTGGCAGCCGATCTCGTGGCCCAGCGCCGCGATCTCCCGCACGAGGGCGGGGTGGCGCTCCGCGACCCAGCCCAGGACGAAGAAGGTGGCCCGGACGCGCTCCCGGTCGAGGATGTCGAGCAGCCGCTGGGTGCTGTGCTCGACGCGGCTCTCCAGTCCCGGCCAGTCCTCGGGACGGAGGACGCCGGAGAAGACCTCGGCGTGGAAGTACTCCTCGACGTCAAACGTCAGAGCGTTCTTCATGGGACCCCACTTCGGCCAGGAGGCGCTCATCCGCCCGCTCCGCATCGGCGAAGAACTGCGCCGACCGGGCGAGCCCGTTCACCAGGGACACCCGGGGCGCGCATCCCAGGAGCTCGGCGGCCAGCGTGGTGCGCGCCGTCATGGGGGCGGCGGGCTCGGCGGATCGGTGCGTGAGACGCGGGACGGCATCGCTTCTGAGCAGCCGCTTGAGGATGTCCAGCACCTCGAGCGCCGAGGCCGGCTGCCCCGAGCCCACGTTGATCACGCGGCCGGCGGCTTCGGGGGAGACAGCAGCCGCCAGGGTCGCCTCCACGGCGTCCTCCACGAAGAGGAAGTCCCGGACGCTCCGGCCGTCACCGGCGATGAGGGGGCGGCGGCGGCGCCGGAGGGTGTCGATGAGCGTCGGGACGAGCGCCCCATCGGAGACGCCGTTCTGCCTGGGTCCGTAGACGCTGAAGTATCTGAGCGCGACCGTCTGGAGCTTGTGGGCGCTGTGGTAGGCGCGGC
>MGBV01000074.1:0-1678 GCA_001788415.1 Candidatus Rokubacteria bacterium GWC2_70_16
GCGGCGAGCCAGCAGCTCTTCGACCTGTGGAAGCGGCAGCTCGAGGAAGGCACCCGGGCCTGGACGCGGCTCCTCGGCCAGCAGGCGCCGCAGGCGCCGCCGCTCGACCCGGCGGCGTTCTGGCGCCCGGTGCTGAACGAGGGGCTCGAGACGTGGGCGCGGCTGTTCGCCCAGACGCCCGCGAGCCCGGAGCTGCTCTCGCAGTGGAAGCAGTTCCTCGACCAGTGGATCGAGGCCTGGTCGCGGGCGCTCGGCGAGGCGATGGGCACCGAGCAGTTCGCCAAGCTCATCAACCAGCAGCTCGACGCGATGCTGGCCGCGCAGGCGCCCGTCCGGAAGGCGATGGACCAGCAGATCGAGCAGGCGCTCCAGACGTTCAACCTCCCCTCGCGCGCCCAGGTCACGGCGGTCGCCCGGCAGCTCGTCGAGCTGGAGGACCGGCTCGAGCGGCTCGAGGACGCCCTCGGCGCGGTGCTGCGCCGCCTGGACGCCAGGGAGCGCGGGTGATCGGCAGGACCATCGCGGAGCTGGCCCCCGGCGACCACGCGCAGATCGTGCGGCGGGTCGAAGCGGGCGACGTCGCGAGGTTCGTGGACGCGGTCGGCGACGGGAACCCGGTGCACAGCGACGCCGGCTACGCGGCGACGACGCCGTTCGCGGAGCCGATCGCCCCGGGCATCTTCACCGCGGGACTGATCTCGGCCGTCATCGGCACCCGCCTGCCGGGACCCGGCGCGATCTACCTCTCGCAGAGCCTCAGGTTCACCCGGCCCGTGAAGGCGGGCGACACGATCACCGCGCGCGTCGAGGTCCTCGAGGTGCTCCGCGAGCGGAACCGGCTGCGCCTCACGACCGTCTGCACGAACCAGCGGGGCGAGGAGGTGCTCACGGGCGAGGCGTGGGTGCTGCCGTCGCCGGCGCGCGTCGTCTACGAGGCGCCGGGGCGGGAGCCGGCCGGCGCGGCGACGCCGCTCGCGACGCTCGCGCTCCAGCCGTGGCGGTGGGCGGCCGAGGCGATGTCGCTCTGGGCGGCGCTGCTCACATCAGCAGCCCGCCGTTGATCGAGAGCTCCGCGCCCGTGATGTAGTCGCCGTCGGCGGAGACGAGGTAGACGACGGCCCGCGCGACCTCCTCCGCCGTCCCGAAGCGCCGGAGCGGGATCTGGTCGAGCAGCCGGTTGCGGACCTTCTCCGGGATGCCCTGCACCATCTCGGTGTCGATGAACCCCGGCGCGATCGCGTTCACCGTCACGCCCTTGCCGGCCAGCTCCTTGGCGAGCGACTTCGTGAACGCCGCGACGCCCGCCTTCGAGGCCGCGTAGTTGGCCTGGCCGAAGTTGCCGATCTGGCCGATGACCGAGGTCATGTTCACGACGCGACCGTAGCTACGCTTGAGCATCTGGTCGACGAACACCTTGGTGCAGTTGAACACGCCGTCGAGGTTGATCGCGAGCACCCGGCGCCAGGAGGCGTGGTCCATCCTGACGAACGTCTTGTCCGAGCTGATGCCGGCGTTGTTCACGAGGATGTCGAGGTGGCCGAACTCGCGGAGGACCTCGTGGGCCATGCGGAAGGTGTCGGGGTAGTCGGCGACGTCGGCCTGGGCCAGGACGGCGCGGCGGCCGAGCTTCGCGATCTGCTCGGCGACCTCCCGGGCGGCGGCCTCGCTGGAGACGTAG
>MGBV01000074.1:1824-3013 GCA_001788415.1 Candidatus Rokubacteria bacterium GWC2_70_16
CGCCCCGGGCCCTTGACGCGCGGTGTTAAGGCCGTCATCATGGCAGCACCGGGGCGGTCCCGGGCGGGGAGCACATGGCGTACGTGATCAAGCGGTACTCGAACAGAAAGCTCTACGACACGCAGGAGAGCCGCTACGTCACCCTCGACGAGATCGAGGAGATGGTCCGCAGCGGCAAGGAAGTCGCCGTCGTCGACGCGGCGTCCGGCGAGGACCTCACCGCGGTGACGCTGACCCAGATCATCCTCGAGAACGAGCGCAACCACCGCACGACGCTCCCGACGGCGTTCCTCCACCAGCTCATCAAGCACGGCGAGGCCTGGCAGGACTTCATCGCGAAGTCCATGCGGTCGAGCCTCGAGGGCGTGGTGTCGAACCAGCGTGAGATGGAGCGCGTGTTCCAGGACTGGGCCGCGCGCGCGGGGTGGGGGGGCTTGGCGCCGGGCGCCGCGCCGGCGCGGCCCGAGGGCAAGCGCGACGGCGCCGAGCACGAGGCCGAGCGCTTGCGGGAGGAGGTCTCGCTGCTCCGCGAGCGGCTGCGCGCGCTCGAGGAGCGGCTCGAAAAGCGCCGGGCCCAGGCCAAGTAGGACGGACCCGGCGCCGCCGGGCTGGTCAGTTCTTCGAGTACACGTCCTTCAGCTTCGCGACCACCGCCGTGCAGCCCTCCTGGATGCCCTTGCCCGCCTGCTCGGCCGAGGCCGAGAGCCGCTCCGCCGACCGGGTCCAGGCCTGGACCTGGGCCTCGATCTGCTTGAACGCGCTCTGGGGCTCGCGGAACGCCTCGAGCGCGCTCTGCTGCAGCTCGCCGTAGAGCCGCACGCTCTCCTTCGCGGTCGCCGTGCCGAGGTCGACCACCTCGCGCAGCACGCGCTGGCTGGCGTCGGCCCACACGGTCAGCGTCTCCAGCGCCTTCTCCTGCGCCTTCTTCTCGTCGATCATCGCCGTCTCCTCCTGCTTTCTTCGGGTCGCTCTGGCTCGCGCCATGCGTCGGTCTCCTTGCCGTTAGATTAACGCGGCGCGTTATAGGGAGTCAATTGATTTGTCGCACCGCGTCATGCCGGCTGTGCTACCGTCAGGACCCTTTTAAGATCGGGTGGTTAGGGCTCGAGCCGTCAGAGGGAGGGGTAGGCCATGGCCGTCGACACCCTGGCGCGACTGTTCTGGGATCGGGTCGAGCGGAGCGCGGACC
>MGBV01000074.1:3058-8633 GCA_001788415.1 Candidatus Rokubacteria bacterium GWC2_70_16
CCTGGCGCGAGATGGGGGAGATCGTGCGCGAGCTGGCGCTCGGCCTGATCGCGCTCGGGCGGGGCAAGGGCGACAGCGTGGCGCTCCTCTCGGCGAGCCGCGCCGAGTGGGTGCAGGCGGACTTCGCCATCTTCAGCGCCGGGTGCGTGACCGTCCCCGTCTACCCGACGTACCCGCCCGATCTCATCGCCTACGTGGTCAACGACTCGGGCGCCCGGACGATCATCGTCGAGGACCCGGCGCAGCTCGCGAAGGTGCTCGAGGCCCAGGCGCAGATGCGGGAGCTCGAGCACATCGTCGTGGTGAGCGGCTACGACGCGCCGCAGCCGCCGAAGAAGGTCATGACGTGGACGACGCTCCGGCGCCTCGGGCGCGAGAGCGAGGCCGCGCACCGCTCCACGCTCGCCGACCGCGTGGCCTCCACGCGGCCCGAGGACGTCGCGACGATCGTCTACACCTCGGGCACGACGGGGCCGCCCAAGGGCGTGGTGCAGACCCACGCCAACCACATCGCGTCCGTCAACGCCTCCCGGCAGGCCACGCCGGCCCAGGAGAGCTGGGTGCACCTGCTCTTCCTGCCGCTCGCCCACTCGTTCGCGCGGCTCGAGGCGTTCCTGGGCGTCGGGCAGGGGCTCACGACCGCCTTCGCCGAGAACCTCGACAAGGTCGCCGAGAACCTGCGCGAGACCCGGCCCCACTTCATCTGCAGCGTGCCGCGGGTGTTCGAGAAGGTCTACGCGAAGATCCTGGCGGGGGTCGAGGCGGGCTCGCCGGCCAAGCAGAAGATCTTCCGCTGGGCCGTCGGGGTGGGGCGCGACGTGAGCCGCCACCAGCAGCGCGGCCAACCCGTGCCCGCGGCGCTCGAGTTGAAGCGGAAGATCGCCCACAAGCTCGTCTTCTCTAAGCTCCACGCGGCGCTCGGCGGGCGGCTCCAGTTCGCCGTCTCGGGCGGCGCGCCGCTCGCGCGCGACATCGCCGAGTTCTTCCACGCCGCCGGCATCCTGCTGCTCGAGGGCTACGGCCTCACGGAGACCTGCCCCGCGCTCACGTTCAACCGGCGCGACCACTACAAGTTCGGCACGGTCGGCCAGGCGCTGCCGGGCGTCGAGCTGAGGATCGCGCCGGACGGCGAGATCGTCGCGCGCGCCCCCAACATCGCCACGCGCGGCTACTACAAGCAGCCGCAGGCGACGGCGGAGGCCTTCGAGCCGGACGGCTGGTTCCACACGGGTGACATCGGCACGCTCGACCAGGACGGGTTCCTCACGATCACCGACCGCAAGAAGGACCTGATCGTGACGGCCGGCGGCATGAACATCGCGCCCCAGAACGTCGAGAATCTCCTGAAGGCCGACCCCTTCATCAGCCAGGTCATGGTCTATGGCGACCGGAGGCCCTACCCGGTGGCGCTCATCACCGTGAGCCCGGAGGAGCTCGGGAAGTTCGCGCGCGAGCAGGGGCTCCTCACGACCGACCCGACGGTGCTCGTCAAGCACCCGAAGCTCCTCGAGCGCGTCGGGCGCACGGTCGAGGAGAAGAACTCGCAGCTCCAGTCCTACGCGAAGATCAAGAAGTTCGCCGTGCTGCCGGTGGACTTCACGCTCGACGGCGGCGAGCTGACGCCGACCCTGAAGGTCAAGCGCAAGGTGGTCTCGCAGAAGTACATGGACGTGATCGAGGAGCTGTACCGCTGACGGGTTGACGCGGATGTGTCCGTTCAGGGACTGTTCGGGGAAGCCGGGCTCGTGTATCGTCGGGGTCGGGCGATGACGAACGACGAGTACGGCCAGCTCATCCGGTTCCTCGGCCAGAAATTCGGCGAGGTGGACGCGCACTTCGCCCAGGTCGACGCGCACTTCGCCCAGGTCGACGCGCACTTCGCCCGGGTCGATGCGCACTTCGCCCAGGTCGACGCGCAATTGCAGCAGATCCGTCGCGAGATCGGAGACAACCGTGCCGAGTTCGATGCGTTCCGCGTCGAGGTCAGAGGCGAGTTCACGGAGGTCCGCGACCTGATCCGCCTGTCGCACGCCGGTCTCGACCGCCGCGTGAGGCGCCTCGAGGAGGGCCGCTGACGCCGGTGTATCCGCTGGCGGGCAGGGTCGCGATCGTCACGGGCGCGAGCCGCGGGCTCGGGCGGGCGATCGCGCTCGCGCTCGCCGGGGCGGGCGCCGACGTGGCGCTGGCCGCCCGCAGCAAGGCGGACCTCGAGGAGACCGCGCGCCTAGCGGCCGCCACCGGCCGCCGCGCGCTCGTCGTCCCCACCGACGTCGCGCGCTACGAGGACGTCGAGGCGCTGGTGGCCCGCACGCTCCACGAGCTGGGCCGCCTGGACGTGCTCGTCAACAACTCGGGCGTGGCCAAGGTCGTGCCGCTCGCCGCGGCGACCGCGGAGGACTGGCGCTTCATGCTCGACGTCAACCTCACGGGCGTGTTCAACGGCTGCCGCGCCGCCGGCCCGCACCTGATCGCCCAGAAGTCGGGCAAGGTCATCAACCTCGCCTCGGTGCTGGGGCAGGTGGGGCTGACGGGCTACACGCTCTACGCGGCCACCAAGGGGGGCGTGATGGCCCTCACGCGCTCGCTCGGCGTCGAGTGGGCCCGCCACGGGGTCCAGGTGAACGCGATGGCGCCGGGCTGGTTCGTCACCGACATGAACGAGGCGGCTTTCGGCCAGCCGAAGCTCGCCGACCGGCTGCTGCGGGACGTGCCGATGCGGCGCACCGGGCGCCTCGAGGAAATCGGGCCGCTGGCGGTCTACCTGGCGTCGGCCGCGTCGGACTTCATGACGGGCCAGACGATCTTCCTGGACGGGGGGCACTCGGCGGGCTGAGGGATCGTCGCGGGCACGGAAGGCTAAGCTGTTGGAATACAAAGCTTGCTCCCACTCAGAGCGTCGAGTACAGTGTGCGGCACATGAAGGCCGCCGTGCTCCACGGTCCCCGTGACCTGCGGGTCGAGCCCGCGCGGCAGCCCGCCGTCGGGCCCGAGGAGGTTCTCGTCCGCGTCACCGCCGCCGGGCTCTGCGGTACCGACTATCGCATCTGGAGCGGCGCCCGACCCGTCGCCTATCCGCGCGTGATGGGGCACGAGGTGGTCGGACGCCTGGAGCAGGTCGGGCGCGACGTCAGCGGCCTCGCTCCGGGCGTGCGGGTCGTCGTGGAGCCCAACTACTCCTGCGGCCAGTGTCACCTCTGCCGCGAGGGCAACCGCAACCTGTGCCTGGCGCGCACGGCTGTCGGCATCGACGTGGACGGCGGGTTCGCCGAGCTGGTGCGCCTGCCGTCGCGCTGCTGCTGGCCCGCGCCGGCGCACGTCGACGACGAGGACCTCCTGGTGACGGAGCCCCTCGCCGTGGTCGTCCGCGCGGTGAACCGCGGCGCCCCACGGCCCGGTGAGAGCGCCGCGATCATCGGTGCCGGCACGCTGGGGCTGCTGGCGCTCCAGGTGCTGCGGGCGCGTGGCGTGCGCGTCCTCGTCGTGAGCCGGACGCACCGCCGCTTCGCCCTGGCGCGCGAGCTGGGTGCCGAGCAGACATGGGCGGTCGCCGACGGTGCGCTCGACGCCGCGGCGTGCCGCTTCTCGGGCCGGGAGGGGGTCGACCTGGTCGTGGAGACTGCCGGCACGGCCGAAGCGGTCGCGCACGCCCTCGAGCTCGTGCGCCCGGGCGGACGGGTCGTGCTGACGGGACTGCCCCACGCGCCCACGCCC
Source organism: Candidatus Rokubacteria bacterium GWC2_70_16 (assembly GCA_001788415.1). Taxonomy (GTDB): domain Bacteria; phylum Methylomirabilota; class Methylomirabilia; order Rokubacteriales; family CSP1-6; genus UBA12499. Next base: position 6,770 of record MGBV01000074.1, read on the forward strand.
GTCGCCTTCTTCTCCGTCGTCCGCCGCGAGGTGACGATCAGCGGCTCGATGATCTACCAGGACGAGTTTCCCGAGGCGCTCCGGCTGGTCGCCGCGGGTGTGGTACGGACACGGCCGCTCGTCACCCACCGGTTCGGCCTCGAGAGGATCGCCGACGCCTTCGCCGCGCACGCGGACTCCGCGTCCATCAAGGTAGCGCTGGAGATCTGATGCCCTACGCGATCATCAACAAGATCCGGATGCACTACGAGGTAAGCGGGGAGGGCGCGCCGCTCCTGCTGATCAACGGGCTCTCGGCGCCGGCCGCCAACTTCCTCCCGCAGGTGAAGGAGCTCGCGCCTCACTTCCAGGTGATCACGTTCGACAATCGCGGGGTGGGCGAGACCGACCTGCCGCCCGAGCCTATCTACACGACGGCCCAGATGGCGGACGACGCGGCGGCGCTCCTGCGCCACCTGAGGATCAGGCGGGCCCACGTGCTCGGCACCTCGATGGGCGGCACGATCGCCCAGGAGCTGGTTCTCCGCCACCCGCGGCTCGTGCGCGCGCTCGTGCTCGCTTGCACCTGGGCGGAGGGGGATGCGCGCTTCCTGCACACCATCGAGGCCTGGGTGTCGCTCGCCTACCGCGTGCCGACCGAGGAGCGGTACCGCTACGTTCTCTACCCGTGGATCTTCACGCCGGGGTTCTTCGCGAAGAAGGAGAACGTCGAGCAGGCGTTCCAGCGCGCGATGGCGTATCCGCACCAGACCAAGGCCGAGGCCATCGAGCGCCAGGCGCGCGGCATCCTCGCCTGGAACGGCACGCGCACCAAGCGCCTCCGCGGCATCCGCGTGCCGACGCTCGTGCTCGTCGGCCGGGACGACATCCTGACGCCGCCGGCGCTTTCCCGCGCGCTCGCCAGGGCGATCGGCCGGCGCGCCCGCCTGAGCGTGCTGCCGGGAGGCCACGGTTTCTTCCTCGAGCAGGCGGACCTGTTCAACCGCGCGGTGCTCCGCTTCCTGAAGTCGGTCCGCTCGAAGTAGCCGGGGACCCATGAGGCTCGCGGGCAAGCACGCCGTCGTCACGGGCTCGACCAAGGGGATCGGCGCCGGCATCGCCCGCGCCTTCGTGCGCGAGGGGGCGCTCGTCGTGATCCACTCGCGGAGCGCCGCCGACTGTGCCGCCGTGGCCCGTGAGCTGGGGCCGGCGGCGGTTCCGATCGCCGCCGACCTGTCGCGCTCGGAGGAGGTACGGCGGCTGGCGCTCGATGCCCTCGGGGCGATGGATGACCGTGTGGATGTCCTGGTCAACAACGCGGGCCAGCCGCGCGTGGCGCCCTCGGTCGAGCTGCCCGAGGTCGACTACCGCTACACGCTCGACCTGAACCTGAACGCTTACTTCCTGCTGGCCCAGGCGCTCGGCCGGGGGATGCTCGCGCGGCAGTCGGGCGCGATCATCAACGTGGGCTCGATGAACGGCGCCGTCGCGTTCCCCCAGCGGCTCGCGTACTGCGTGTCCAAGGCCGGCGTGAACATGCTCACCAGGGTGCTCGCGATCGAGTGGGCGGGGTCGGGCGTGCGCGTGAACTGCATCGCCCCGGGCTACGTCGAGACCCCGTTCCTGACGGGGCTCTCGGCCAAGGGCATTCTCGACCTCGGGGCGCTCGCGCGCCGGACGCCGCTCGGTCGGCTCGGCACGCCCGAGGAGATCGGCGAGGCGGCCGTCTTCCTCGCGAGCGACGCGGCGTCGTTCGTCACCGGCGAGGTGCTCACGGTGGACGGCGGCTGGTCCGCCTACGGGTATCTGTAGGCCCCGCGCGGCGGGCCGCTCAGCGGGCGTGAAGGAACCGGGCACACGCGATCCCGTACAGGGGGGTGTCGGG
>MGBV01000074.1:8642-13459 GCA_001788415.1 Candidatus Rokubacteria bacterium GWC2_70_16
TCAGCTCGACGCGGAGTACTTGATCGAAGCCGTCGTCGCCGGTCCTGAAGCCGCGGTTCTCGACGTGGCCCACGAGGTACTGGGCGAAGAGCGCATAGCGCTCCCAGAAGCGCCACGACACGTCGGCGCCGCCCCCGATCCGGCGCTGCTGGGGCACGAACTGCCCGGTCGTCGTGCCGATCACCGCGCGATCGATCTCGAACCCGAGCATCAGATTGTCCCCGAAGCGCTGGGTCAGCCGCGCGTAGTAGTCCGAGCCGTCGTTGCCGATGAAGTGGCCGATGACGTGGCCGCGCGTCCAGTAGCCGCTGTAGAACTGGTCGTGCCTGTAGGACAGGCTCGACGTCTTGGCCCACTCGAAGCGCGCGTCGAGGCCTTCCCGGCCGAACAGGCCGAGCAGGTGCACGCCGAGGAGGCCGCCCGAGGCCTGGCGCTTGGGCAGGATGTTGGCGGTGAACCAGTTGTCGTCGCAGCAGGTGTCGTCCCAGTAGAACTCGCCGTAGAGACGGAGATCCCGGCTCGGCACGTAGTATCGGTCCACATCGCGGAGCCGGAGGTCGGCGTCGAGGGCGAGGAGGTTGTTGTTGCGGAAGCGCCGCTCCGGCCCCGTGTGCACATCGCCGGCCGGCGGGTCGAAGAGGATCTTCAGCGTGTCGCCGGCGTCGGGCCGAGGAGGGTCGCTCCCGCCGAACTGGATCACGCGGCTCAGGCCCAGCTCGAGCCAGCGGAAGGGTGAGGCCGTGGCTCTCATACCCATGAGCTTGGCGTCCGGGTGGTCACGCCGCTCCTCGTGCTGCCCCAGGAAGAAGAGGAGCTTGGTGGGCCCGACCCACGGGCCGATCCAGGGCACGAGGAAAGGCTCGGCCGCCTGCAGGCGGACCTGATCGAGCGGGGCGGCGTTGTTCGAGAGGATCAGGGAGCCGCGGAGGCCCGGGCCCCACCAGAGACTGTCGCGACCGACCAGCAGCTCGACGTTCCAGAGCGTGAGCTTGGCGTAGCCCGTGGCGAGCCGGGCCTGGCCGAAGTCCTCGTTGCGTTGAAGCTCCGGCTGCACGTAGAACGTCAGGAGATCGCCGATCTGCATCCGGCTCTCGAACGTGCCGAGCGCGTTGGCCCCGTGCTGAAGCGTGTGGCCCTGGTCGTTGATCAGCGAGTAGGTGCGGCTCGCCCAGCCGAAGCCGACCTGGGCTCGGTCGGCGGGCGTGAACGCGACGAGCGGCGCCGGGGCGGGGGGCGCGGCGGGCTTCACGGCGCCGAGCTGCTCCAGCTCGGGGCGCAGCGCGGTGATGAGGCGGTCGAGCACGGGCTCGAGGTCGCGCCGCAGGTTGTAGGCGCCGGCGGCGTCGCCGCGGATCCGCTCGATGGCGCGGGCTACGGTGCGCGCGGCCTCGATGGGGCTCAGCGGCTTGGTGCTGAGGAGCGTGCGGTCGGCGAAGCCTGCGGTGACGAGCCGCTCGAGGTCGTCGTAGAGCGCATCGCGGTACACGGAGAAGCCGCCCCAGTTCTTGAGGGGCACGTTCGCCCGGTCGGCCGCCGCGGCCACGCCCGCACCGGCGAGAGCGCCCTGCGCGAGCGCGACGAGGACGACGGCGACGACGGAACGAGCGAGGCGCATGCGCCTAGGATACGAGCGCGGCGCGCCGCGGCGCGACGGTTTTGGCGACACCCGCCGAGGCCACAGGATGTGGGCGCCTGGGCGCCGGCCGTGCACAAGGGGTAGGAGGGGCGCTCGCGGGTCAGCGCCCGAAGCGGCGCTGGCGCTGCTGGTAGGCGCGCACGGCCCGGAGGAAATCCACCTGGCGGAACGCGGGCCAGTGGGCGTCGCAGAAGTAGAATTCGCTGTACGCGCTCTGCCAGAGCATGAAACCGGAGAGGCGGATCTCGCCGCTCGTGCGGATGATCAGGTCCGGGTCGGGCACGTCGGGCGCGTAGAGGTGGCGTGCAATCTCCTCCTGGGTGATCGTGTCGATCAGCGCCGGAACCTCCTCGCCCTGCTTGAGCTTGTCCCGCAGCATCTCGCGCACGGCGTCGGCGATCTCCTCGCGGCCCCCGTACGCCACGGCGATCAGGAGCGTCATGCCCTGGTGCTTGGCCGTCGCTGTCTCGGCGGCGCGGATGACGGCGAGCGTCGAGTCCGGCAGCAGCTCGAGCTTGCCGAGCGCTCGCACGCGCACGGCGTGGCGGCGGATGCGCCCATCCTGGGCGAGGCGCCCGAGCTTCGCCTCGACCGCCGCCAGGATCCCCGAGACCTCGTCGGGCGGGCGCCGGAGGTTCTCCGTCGAAAGCACCCAGAGCGAGAGCGTCGGGATGCCCAGCTCGACGCACCAGGCCAGCACCTCGTCGAGCTTGTCGGCGCCGATGCCATAGGCGAGATCGAGGTCGGCCAGCCCGCGCTCGCGCGCGTAGCGACGGTTGCCGTCCAGGATGATGCCGACGTGGCTGGGCACCGGGCCCCGGCGGATGCGACGAGCCAGGCGCCACGCGTAGAGGCGGTAGAGCGGGCCCGTCAAGGAAACCATTGGTGATGTCAGGCAGCTTAACATAAGCTCGGCCGGAACCGATGCAATCGGCCACCCTCGCGGGACTCGTCGTCCTGGGGCTCGTCTCGGGCGCCGCCGGGATGGTCGGTGTCTACCTCGACACCGCCTGGCACCGCAGCGTCGGCCGCGACTCGTTCTTCATCCTGCCGCACCTGTTCATCTACGGTGGGGGCCTCGGCGTCTTGGCGGCGGCGCTCGGCGGCATCGCGCTGGCGACGCGCACGCCGGGCGCGGTCGGCGGCCCCGTCTGGCGGCTCGGGCGCCTCCACCTGCCGGCCGGCTTCAGCGTCACCGCGCTCGGCATCGGCGTCATCATGGCGGCGGCGCCCGTGGACGCCTGGTGGCACGCCACCTTCGGCAAGGACGTGCTGATCTGGAGCCCGCCGCACCTGCAGCTCCACCTGGGCGCGGGCATCACGGCGCTCGGGCTCCTCTTCGCCGTCGCCGCCGAGCGGGGGCGGGGCGTGTTCGCCCGGCCCTGGCTCTGGCGGGCCGCGATGCTCGCCGTGCTCGTGGACCTCGTCCATCGCGGCCACTTCGTGCTCGCCCACTACACGATGCTCGCGCACTCGCGGACGCCCGACCTCTACCCGTTCCTGGTCGCGCTGCTGGCGCCGGTCGTCCTGGTCGCCGCGGCGCGCGCGGTCGGCCCGTGGGCGCCGACGCTGGCGTGCCTGGCGTTCCTCGGCGCCGCGTGGCTCATGGATGTGATGCTCCGGCTCATCGACTACGAGCGCTACACGCTCACGCCGGTCCTGGCCGTGCCCGCCGCCGCGCTGTCGCTGGTCTTCCAGGTCGCAGGGCGGCGCCGCGGGCGCGCCTGGGTCGCGGTCGGCGCCGCGCTCGCATTCACCGGCGTCTTCCTCGTGACGGAAGTGGCGTGGATGCGCTGGGGCGTCAGCAGACCGTGGTCGCTCGACCTGCTGCTGGCCGCGCTGCCGCGCACGCTCATCGCGGGCGTGGGGAGTGGCTGGGTGGGCTGGGTCGTGGGAGGTTTCCTGCGCGTGGCGGTTGCCCCGACGGGCTCGGGCGCCGCGGCGGCTGAGTTCGGCGGCCGGGGCCGGGCACGGGCGGCTGCGGCCGGCGCGCTCGCCCTCTCGGTGCTCGGTCTCACGGCGACCTACGCGCCCCAGCGCTACGGCCCGCCGATGACCGTCGCGGAGCTCAAGCTCGAGCCGGCGCCGGTGTTCCCGTACACGGAGGCGATCTTCTGGAACGCGTTCTTCGCCGCGGGCTGGCCCTTCGCCGCGGGCGTGGAGGCGCGGAGCGAGGGGATCATCGACGGCCTACCGATGCCCGTGGGCCCCGCGTGGTGCGCGCCCACCGAGGCGGCGCTGGCCACGGCGCTGCCGGACGTGCGCTTCCGTATGGAGGTGAACGGCACGCCCGTGGACCTCTCGCCGTACCCGCTCGTGCGCCTGCGCTTGCGAGATGGCGCCCACTGTGCGTGGGTGGGCGTCGCGTCGGCGTCGCAGCGCGCGAGCCAGAACCGCTTCGTCTACACGATCGCGCATCCGGCGGCCGGCGGGCCCGCCACGACGCGGGTCGAGCTGGGCGTGACCTTCAAAGATCCGTGAGGGTCCAGGACCCCGTCACGCTCGCCCTGGCGCTCGCGCTCGGCGCGGGCTGGTTCGGGTTTCCCGGCCTCCTCTGGGACGTCGCCTGGCACCGCTCGATCGGACGGGACACGTTCTTCTCGCCGCCGCACGCCCTCATGTACACGGGCGTCGCCGTGAACGGCCTCGTCGCGGCGTGGGCCGTGCTGTGGGGCCGGCGTCGCCACGGCGCGCCCGCCGCGTTCGCGCTCGGCGCCGTTGGGTTCCTGCTCGCCCTCGCGGGCGCGGCGCTCGACGAGTGGTGGCACGGGCACGTCGGCAAGGACGTGAACCTCTGGAGCCCGCCGCACCTGGTCGGCCTCGCCGGCACCGTGCTGATCGCCGTCGGGCTGATGCTGGCGCTCGCGGCCCACACGCGCTACGCGCGGGGGCCCGGCTGGCTCGTGCCGCGCGTGATCCTGCTCTTCGGCTTCGCCGACCTCGTGCACAAGGCGATGGTGGCGCTCGACCACTACACGCTCGACCCCTGGGGTCGCACGCCGGACTTCTACCCGTTCCTGCTGGCGCTGCTGTTGCCTGCGGTCTTCCTGACGGCTGTGCGTGCCCTGGGCCCCGGCGCCGCCACGGCGGCCGCCGTCGTGTTCACGGCGGAGCACCTCGCGATCAACCTGGTGCTCCAGGCCGCCGGCATGCGCACGGCGACGCTGACGCCGATCCCGAT
>MGBV01000074.1:13509-13766 GCA_001788415.1 Candidatus Rokubacteria bacterium GWC2_70_16
TCGCCCTGACCACGCAGGCGCAGGAGGCGGCGTGGATGGCGTGGGTCGTCGCCCGGCCGTGGCCGCTCGCCGACGTCGTCGCCGCCGCGCCGCGCGTCGCGCTGGCCGCGACGGGGAGCGCCTGGGCCGGCTGGGCGCTCGGAGGCTTCGTGCGCGGCGCGGGCGCGGGGCGGCCCGCGCGCGAGGTCTTCGGTAGCGCGGCGCGGGCGAGGGGCGCCGGCGCGGCGATGCTCGTGCTTGCCGCGGCCGGCCTCGCC
>MGBV01000074.1:13842-14320 GCA_001788415.1 Candidatus Rokubacteria bacterium GWC2_70_16
AGGCGGCAAAGTTGCCGTTTTCCCACCGATACCAGCTGGCAATGCCCTCGAAGACGGATGCGCGGTCGCGCACGATGAAGCGGCCGTAGGGGAGCGGGTAGCGGGCGGATACCGTTTTATTTTTGAAATCAGTCTCCGACGGCAGCGGGCGCCAGTCCTCTTTATTGCCGTCCCAGAAGTAAACTATTTTTTTGTAATAGAAGGGGCCTTCGGCGGGAAACGTAACCGTTATGAAGGGCTTGGGCAGCCATATCGCGCCGTCAGGATTTTTCACGTCAATGTGCCAGACCGTAGACATCGTTGTGGAGGCCCATGCGATGTCAGGGAGCTCTTCCGGCGGCAGTTCTTTGATTTCAATCATGAGAGCAGTGGAGGTAACGGGAGGAATTTCAACGCTCGTCGTAGCGGTCGTGGTTATCTTCGCTCCGAGGGCAAGTTGATCGGGATTAAGCTCAAAGGTTTGGGAGAATAATTTTGC
>MGBV01000074.1:14342-19198 GCA_001788415.1 Candidatus Rokubacteria bacterium GWC2_70_16
TTTGCGCGTGCGCAACACCGCGCACTGTCATTCCCATGAAAATGGGAATCCAGACGACAAAAAGCAAAAAACAAAACAATCGTTTCTTTTTTGTGTTCTTTTCTGGATTCCCTCGACCTCGGTCGGGAATGACATGATGATTGTGATTGGAGGAATGACAAGACATCTCTTGCAAGATACCAAGTTTTCACGTTTCAAGCAATTTCACTTTTTGTCACCCTGGAGCGAAGCCCGCTTCGCCAAAGCGAATGCGAGGCGAGCGATAGGGTCTTCATTCGGCGGGGAGCGCGTCGAAATTTGAGGATTCTATCGTCCCGATGCGTCGGGACTCCATAATGACAAATGACAATGTGCGAAATTTGACAGAGAGAGAGAGTTCGTGGTACAAAGGAGTCATAAACTTTTATTACAAATAGTCTAAAGAGGGCATTATGGGAACAGATAAGGAGCAGGAGGAACATGTTTTCATACCCTGTTGTGCTTTCTTAAAAGATGGCAGCCAGTGCACCAGCAGGGTACGCACTGACAGCCACCCCAGGGAGTGCGAGAATGTGGCGAATCATAAGCGTCAGCCGCGCGAAATTGCGCAGCCGGAGAAGCAAGATTGACGGCGGTCTGATCGGCGCGCTGGCTGAATAATCTCAATCCCTTAATTTGCTTATTTTTTTTTGACAATTATTCGCGTGCGGCATATTAGTGAGGGCATGAAATATACGGTTATCATTCGAAAAAGCGAATACGGCTACGACGTGCACGTGCCTTCCTTGCCAGGCTGTCACAGTCAAGGCGATACCGAACAGGAAGCGATGGGGAATATTCAGGATGCCATAAAGACCTATCTGGCCATGGAACAGGAAGAGTTAAAGGGTGCTCAAGTGAGGGAGGTCGAAGTGGCGTTTGCTTGAGTCGCTATGCTCTTTACTGACGTATCGTCGGATCGGGCAGTGAGAGCATTTGAAAGGGTAGGATTTTGGATTTTTGAATTTTAGGGGGCGAAGCACGTTGGCATGTCAAACGGGACGAGGAAAATCACTATCCCGCGCCACAGTCGCGTGAATCCCTACACTCTGAAAGGGATTATCCGTGATGCGGGGCTTACGGATGGACAGTTTAAGGAACTGCTTTGAACGGTGGGAAAAATAAAATTTGCATAAATTTTCGATAATTGGTATAGTAATCACGGATTATACACAAGAGCCCGAAAGGGCTTTTTTGAGACCCTTTTTAGTGGGCAGTAGTCAGTGGTTAGTTGTATCGCTTCTTTGTATGGGAATGGTGCAAAGTATCCGGCAATATTTTAAAGATTCGGTGGCGGAATTGCGGCGGGTGACGTGGCCGTCCCGGGAGCTCACGAAAAACCACACGCTGCTGGTCATCGGGATCAGCCTGGCCGTGGCGGCGTTTTTGGCTGCGCTGGATTATGCGTTTAACTGGGCGCTCGAACGCTTTGTGCTCTAGTAGTTAGTTATTGGTCGTTAGTGGTTAGGATTTTTAAGTTGAGTTATGCCTAACTACTGATCACTACTTACTAAACACTGACAAAATGCCCCGACAAGTGCAACAACTCGGCCGCAGATGGTATGTGCTCCACACCTATTCGGGGTATGAGGAGAACGTGTCTCGGAACCTCAAGCAGAGGATTGAATCCATGGGCATGGAGGACAAAATTTTCAATATCCTCATTCCCACAGAGACCAAAATAAAGATTAAGGGCGGCAAGCGCAGAACCGTGCGTGAAAAGATTTTTCCCGGCTATGTGCTCGTGGAGATGATGGTGACGGACGATTCGTGGTATGTAGTGCGCAATACGCCGAATGTCACCGGATTCGTAGGCTCCGGCACCACGCCGACGCCCATTTCAGACGAGGAGATCAAGTTGCTGCAGAAGCGCATGGGCGTGGAAGAGCCGAAGTACCAGATAGACATTACTGAAAACCAGCCGGTGCGCATCACTGACGGGCCGTTCAAGGATTTTGAAGGGAAGGTCTCGGTAGTGGACGTTGACCGTGGAAAGGTTAAAGTGTTAATCTCGATGTTTGGGCGTGAAACGCCGGTTGAATTGGACTTTTTACAAGTGAAGAAGATTTAATATGGATAATCAACAAGACGACGAACTACAATTAGAAAAAAAAATAGAGAACGCTAAGTTACAAATTAAACAGTTGCTTGCCGATTTGCTAACGGATGACTACTTATCGTTTTTATCAGTTCCTACGTCTGATTCTTTGCGAAAAATTAAAGAAACTGATGACTTAAGCCGATTAGTTAGCTTGCGTAGAAGTCTAGAATTACACATTGCGCCAGGGGAGGAGCAGAGAAGACTTAGAAATCCACAAATAATATTTCCTATGTTTAAAGAGAAAATTGTAAAGTTGATTGTTTTAATTGATGAGATAAGTATCCAATAAAGTAATATGGCTAAGAAGATTAAGATAATCGTTAAGCTGCAAATCCCCGGAGGCAAGGCCACTCCTGCGCCGCCGGTGGGCACTGCCTTGGGGCCGCACGGGGTGAATCTTTCCGATTTTGTCGGTAAATTCAACGAAGCGACCCGCGACCGCACGGGCGAGGTGACGCCGGTCGAGATGACGATCTATGAAGACCGGACATTTACGTTTATTTTGAAAACGCCGCCCGCGGCAGAGCTTCTTAAAAAAGCCGCAGGCATACCGAAAGGCTCGGGCAAGCCTTTGCAGGAAAAAGTGGGCAAGGTGACCAGGGCGCAGGTGCGGGAGATTGCCATGAAGAAAATGCCCGATTTGAATACTGATGATGTCGAGGCGGCTATGCGGATTATTGAAGGCACGGCGCGGCAGATGGGGATCATTATTGAGTAAATCCTAAATCCGAAACTCTAAATTCTAAACAAACCCAAAGACCAAAATTCCAAACATTTAGAAATTTGAGTTTTGAACATCGGTGAGAGTTTAGAAATTAGAGCTTAGAGTTTATACAGATATGTCTACTCGAGGGAAACGCTATCAGGAAGCGTCAAAGTTAATTGATCCGAAAAAAACCTACTCGATAGAGGAAGCGACGGAGCTTGTGAAGAAAACTTCAGGGGTCAAGTTCGACGCATCGGTGGAGGCGCATTTTCGCCTGGGCATTGATCCGGCGAAGGGCGAACAGCAGGTGCGCGGCGTGGTGTCCTTGCCGCACGGGAGCGGGAAGAGCAAGCGCGTGGCAGTGTTTGCGGAAGGGGAGAAGCAGGAGGAGGCTAGATCGGCGGGCGCGGATGTCGTGGGCGGCAAGGAATTGATCAAAGAAATCAGGGCTTCGGAAAAACTCGACTTTGACGTTGCGGTCGCCACGCCGGATATGATGAAGGAGCTGGCGGGGATCGCGAAAATTCTCGGACCTAAGGGCTTGATGCCATCACCAAAGAACGAAACCGTGACGGCGGATATTGCAAAAACCGTGGTGGCGCTCAAGGGCGGGCGAGTCACGTTTAAAAACGACGACGGGGGCAATGTGCATCAGATCGTCGGCAAGGTGAGCTGGGATGCTGTAAAATTAGTGGAGAATTTTCGCGCCTTCCACGAGGCGGTCCGCCGCGCCAAACCTTCGACTTCGAAAGGAACCTACTTCTTGACGATTACCCTTACCTCATCGATGGGGCCAGGCGTGCGAGTTAGTTTATGAGTTTCTGAGTTGTAGAGTTATTGGGTTATGAGTTGTTGAGTCTGTGAGCACAGGAATTGAAAATTTGAAGATATATCAAATGGCGGAAAGCCTCGAGCTTGAAGTCCACGAGTTTACGAAAATTTTCCCATCTGACGAACGGTTCCGCAGCGTAGATCAGTTACTTCGTTCATCCGCGGCGGTCGCGAATAATATTGCTGAGGCATATCGAAAAATAACACTGCGAGAACAAGTACACATTCTCCGTAGCATCGTTCTCGGAGAAGCAGAAGAAACGCGCACCAACTTGGTTCGTTGCGGGAAAAAGTGCTTGTGCGATCAGCAACACGCAGATGACCTTGCTGAAAAGTACGTGTCGCTCATTAAGGCGACCCAGGGTTATGTGAGATTTCTCCAACAATCTGATACAAGAAAGACTCATAAACTCACGAACTCATAAACCCATAAACCGTATGGCCAACCGGCCTACCTGGGATGAATATTTCATGGAGATCGCGCGGACGGTATCGACGCGCGGGACGTGCGACCGCGGCAGGAGCGGATGCGTGATTGTGCGCGACAAAAGGATTTTGACGACCGGCTACGTCGGCTCTCCTCCCGGCATGCCGCACTGCGACGAAGCAGGGCATCAGATGGCGGAATTTCTGGATGAGGCGGGGAGTCGCAGCCAGCATTGCATTCGTACCATTCATGCCGAGCAAAACGCGATCGCGCAAGCGGCGCGTTTCGGCATTTCTTTGGTTGGCGGGACGCTCTATTGCAAGATGGAGCCGTGCTATGTCTGCGCGCGTCTGATTATCAGCGTGGGCATCACGCGTGTGGTCGCGGAGAAGCGCTACCAGCGCGGCGAGATGACTCGGGAGATGTTTCAGCAGGCGGGGATAAGGCTCGATGTATTGAATGATGAGGTGGAACGTTACTCGAATAAGGAATAAGGAATTACGAATGAAGGTTTTGAACGTGCGACGCACTCCATAATTCGAGATTCATAATTCCTCATTCGAAAAGACAAGGAAATATACCAATGAGGTATGGATGCAAAGGGGGATAATAAAAAGAAGATCGTGGCAATAGTAGGAATGGCTGGCGCTGGCAAGACCGAAGCGGCGTCGGTTTTTTTGTCCTCTGGTTGGCAGGCAGTTCGTTTCGGGCAGATTACCCTTGATGAGGTTGTGAAGCGCGGCTGGAGCGTGAATGAGGCGAACGAAAGAAAA
>MGBV01000074.1:19263-25999 GCA_001788415.1 Candidatus Rokubacteria bacterium GWC2_70_16
CTGGTCGGAGTACAAGGTATTGAAAGAGCAATACGGGGACGCGTTTAAGGTCATTGTGATCATGGCGTCACCCGCGGTCCGTTATAAACGTTTGTCCTCGCGTGATACGCGCCACGGGGAAGACAAGGAGAAGAAATTCCGCTCGTTTACGCCAGAAGAATCCCGCTCCCGCGATTATTCAGAAATTGAGAACTTGGAAAAAGGCGGTCCCATGGCGATGGCGGATTTCACGATAGTGAACGAAGGAAGTTTAGAAGCGTTTAAGTTAGAGGTGTATAACCTTCTTGCCCGAATGATCGCCGAATAGTAACGAATTTTACCAAATATCGCCCGAATTTTGGTGTCGATATTCGGTTGTGTATTCGGTTCACGATTCGGTGTCATTCGGGAGACATTTGGGCAAATTTCCATGTCCCTTGTTCTTAAAGTCAAAAAACTCGATCCTCGCGCCCAGCTTCCCCGCTATGCCTTGACGGGCGATGCGGGGCTTGATATTTTTTGCCTTGATGCGGTGGTTATTCCTCCCCACGAACGGGTCGTGGTGCATACGGGCGTGGCAATAGAGATTCCTGCGGGCTTTGTTGGCCTTATGTGGGATCGCGGAGGACATGCGGCAAAACGCGGGCTTACCAACATGGGAGGTGTCTATGACAGTGGCTATCGGGGCGAAGTGCTTCCCATCCTCTATAACACCACTGAAGCGCCGGTGACGCTTGAGACGGGTTCAGGCGTATCGCAGCTCCTCATTCAGACAGTGGAAAACGTTGAATTCTCTGAAGTTGAAGAATTAAGCTCCTCAGAGAGAGGTGAGAATCGATGGAGTAGCACAGGTGTTTAGTGGTGGGTGAAGAGTGGAAAATATGGTAAGATAAATACCCAAGGAAAGGGTATTTTGTTTCTTATGAGAGAATATTTGAGAATCGTGAAGGAAGTGATGGAACACGGCATGAAGAAGGACGATCGCACCGGCACGGGGACCTTGTCGGTGCCCGGCATGATGTTTGCACATGACATGCAGGCAGGATTCCCTCTGCTCACGACCAAGAAGATGCCCTACCGGCTGGTGGCGTCCGAGCTCGAATTTTTCATCAAAGGGATTACGGATAAAGAGTGGCTGAAAAGCCGTGACAATCACATCTGGGACGAGTGGGCGACGCCTTTGAAAGTGCAGTACGCGCATGATGAGGAGACGAAGAAAAAAATGCTTGCAGAGCGCGACTTAGGACCCCTCTACGGCTGGCAGTGGCGGCATTTCGGCGCAAAGTATCGAGGCTACGAAGTTGACTATACCGGCGAAGGCGTGGACCAGCTTAGGCGACTCGTGCATGACATTACAACGACACCGCACAGCCGCCAAATGCTCGTGCTTGCCTGGAACCCGATGGACCGCGACAAAGTCGTACCGCCGTTTTGCCATTTCGGATATCAGGGGACGGTTTTGGGCGGGAAACTCAATCTGATATGGTTTCAGCGTTCCGCCGACTTGGCATTGGGACTCCCGTTTAATATCGCAAGTTACGCGACTCTGCTAATTTTACTTGCGCTTGAAACCGGCCTGAAGCCGGGAAAGCTCACTGGATTTCTAGGCGATGCGCATATTTATTTGAATCATGTGGAGGGGCTCAAAGAACAACTCGCGCGCGATCCGGAGACGTATCCCTTGCCGCAGCTGAAGATCAATAATTTCCGCTCGCTTTTTGACTGGCAGTATACGGATGCGGAAGTGGTAGGATATGAGAGTTATCCGGGTATTAAATTTCCCATTGCGGTATGATCGCTCGGATGGTCGTTGGCAATCCACGCGTCCACGCCGCCAGCGCGGCATGGCGCTCCGCCTCGTCAGCCCAACCCCCGATGCGCTCGGGGGACCATGCTCGGGCTGACCGCGGAGGGTATTGCACAATCGACCACCCTCGCTTGAGGAGAAAATTATGGACTTTGCATTAATAGCAGCGTGCGACAAAGAAATGGGGATTGGCAAAGGTGGCACGCTGCCCTGGCATTTGCCGGGCGAGCTTGCGTATTTTCATCGCGTAACCTCGGAAGTCGCTGGCGTTCAAAAACGCAACGCAGTCATTATGGGGAGAAAGACATGGGAATCCATTCCTGAAAAGAGGCGTCCCTTGCCGGGGAGGCTTAATTGCGTGATTACGCGGGACGAGAATTATCCGGTGCCGGACGGCGTGCTACGGTTTTCATCGCTTGAGGAGTGCCTGGCGGGGCTTGATAAGGACGCCACGCTTGAAAAGGCGTACATCATCGGCGGGGGAGAGCTTTTCCGGCAGGCAATCGCTATGGAGGGGTGCGAAGCGATCTATCTGACAGAGGTCGAGGGCATCTTCAATTGTGATACATTCTTTCCTCCTCTTCCGCAAGAATTTAATAAGAACACAGAATCAGAGGTGCAGGAGGAGAACGGCGCGAAGTATAAATTTGTCGTCTATCGTAGACAGTGATCCATGACCATTCTTCAAGGATTACGGCTCATCGAACGTTTTCGGCTCCCGCATCCCGCGTGGTAGTTTGTGAAGTTTTCTGATGAATTGAAAATTGGAAGGATACGCGATTATGTTGGCTGGACAATTCGTACCGCAGCCCTCACGAACCCGCATAAGCTATGGAAGAACGTATTTGATAACTGGGTACTGAAGAAGAATGTCGGCAAGGTTGTGGATGAATTGCAAGAGCAGCAAGAAGGGGATGCGGTCTTCGTGGTATACCCCTCATGGAAATGGGAGAAAGCAGGGGCAATTCTTTCGGAAGGCACGCGGGTGACAGTGGAAGGGGTGCGCGGCTCCATAAACGATCTAAGCAGGCAGGGGACGGTTGATGCGCGTTTTTCATATCACTATCGCGATCTGCAGCACACGCATGGGGATAAAAAGTTTTTTAGTCCGGCTGAAAAGAAGGTTATCGCCTATGCATGCGGGCAGGTGATGGGAAAAAATCTTATCACCGAGTTTGCGGTGACGACGCAGAATAAATTGATTTTTTTCAGATTGGAAAAGATTGAAGAGGCGGCAAAGCTTTTATTAGAGAAATACGGATAGGAATTTTACCATGTCTCTTCATTTTGTCACCGGTAATAAAAACAAGTTACGAGAAGCGGAAAAAATCATTGGCATTTCGCTGGTATCGTCAGACTTTAATTTAATCGAAATCCAGGATCGTGACGTCAAAAAAATCGCTGAGCATAAGGTAAGGGAAGCGTGGGGAATGGCACACGAGCCGGTATTTGTATGGGACCAGGCGGTGTATATGGATTGCTTAAATGGTTTCCCCGGTCCTTTGATTAAATGGTTCTGGGAGCAAGTGACGCTGGAGAAAATGTGCCAGATAGCAAATTATTTTGATAATCACGCCATTACCACTGAAACCGCTCTTGCATATTTTGATGGCAAGGAGATAAAGACATTTACCGCACGGAGAGAAGGTACTATGCCGCAGGCTCCGCGGGGAGATAAGGGATGGGGATGGGACGCGATTTTCATTCCCGCAGGCAGTGCGAAGACATACGCGGAAATGGATGAGGATGAAATGCTTCAGCACCGCACGCACCGCGTGACGCTTGAGAAGTTACGGGATTATTTGAAAGCAATAACGTTATGAGAGGGAAATTCATTGTCATCTACGGCATCAATAACATCGGCAAAAGTACGCAGGTGAGGATGCTCGTTGAGGCGCTAAGGCAGAGAGGTACTGAAACAGAGAGCATGAAGTTTCCGATTTATGATCTTGAACCCACCGGCCCGCGATTGGATCATATTTTGAGGGAGGATATAGAGAAGGGAATATCAGAGATTGAATTACAGAAAATTTACGCGCAGAACCGCAGGGATTTCGAACCGAAGTTAAGAAGCATATTGGAGAGGGGAACATGGATGGTTGCAGAAGATTATACGGGCACGGGGATTGCGTGGGGGTGGACTAAGGGAGCGCATTTGGAGACATTGGAGAAGATGAACGGAGGATTATTGAAGGAAGATGCGGCAATACTACTCGACGGCGAGCGCTTCCTGCACGCAAAAGAGCGCAATCACATTCACGAACGGCAGGACGCGCTTACCGCGTTGTGTCGTGAGAAACATCAAGCATTAGCCAATCGGTATGGGTGGCAGGTAGTGAATGCGAATCAAACACAAGAAAAAATCCATCAGGAAATTTTTAGGTTGATAAAATAATCTCCCCATGGGTAACTACTCAGGTTCTTTTACAAGACAATACACATTAACCAAATGAGAGAGGTCGTTGCACCATGACCATGAATTGAACAGACGGCGGCGATCTTCAAGGACCTTGAAACGACAGCTTCCCCTGTAGCATGAGCTTGAGCGAACCAAGGATGTCCATCCTGCGTTTCTTGCAGGTTTCAATAATGGAGAGGAGGACGGCGTGCCGTCTGGCTCCCCGTTCGCTGCGGAAGCCGCCGGAGATCTTCTTGTGGAGCTTGGCGTTGCGGATCGCCTGCTCCGAGGAATTGTTGTGAAAGGGAAGTTCGGGATCGGACAGGAAGGTGAGGATCTTGTCGGAATGTTTCTGAAAGCGTTTCTGCAGCGTGCGGGATTCCTTCCCCTTCACCCGTCCGCGGATCAATCGCTGGAATCGTTGATGATAGGATTGAATCGTCTGTTCCCGAAGATTCGATTCATATCCTTCTGACCACAGCTCATCGCGGATCCGTTCCGTTTCGAGCAGGAAGTCCGTCATGGTGCCTGCCCACCGGCTTCGTTCCGCGTCCCTGCAGAACTGAAGGTCGCGCAGCAGGTGAGGATGGCAGAGTTGGTGAGCGCGGGCAGGCGTATTATTCTGTGCCGACCAGCAGTCGTGGAGGAGCTTGCCCGCGTAGTCTTCGCCAAAGTGTGCCTTGACCACGTCGTATCCACGGCTCGGTTCGATGGCGTAGTAGGTGCCGGCAAGATTCTGCCACGTCCACTGCCACAGGTATCGCCGTTCACGCGCGTGCCGGTTTCATCCGATCCTGCCCATGATTCCCGCTTAACGGCTCGGAGAATCTCGGCAGCAAGGGACGCGCCTACGCGGTACGCATCGGTGAGGGTATTATCAACCGTACCCCGGCTGATGCGTACCGACAAGAGGTCGGAGAGGATGCCGGTGAGCCGTTCAAACGGGATGTGGTGCGCCACGTTGAGGTACACCACGAACGACTTGAGATTGAGACCGATCTGGAAGGGCGCAACGATACCTGCAGGGAACGATCCTTGATTACGCTTCCCGCATCCCGGACAGACGACTTCTTCCTGCTGGTAGGCGGTGATAGCGACTTGGACCGGCGGAATGTCGGCTTCCTGACGCATACCCGTGCGTGTACCGGGTATATCAGTTAAATCCATGCTGCAGCGCGCGCACTGGTGCGGCCGGCAGGAAATCGTGACGTCGGGATTGTCCACCTGCGGGCGCGTGGTTCCTCGGTGCCCCGGCTGGCCGCCGGATGATTTGCCGCTTGGTTGCCGCAAGGACTGGGTGCGGTTCGGCTTCCGATCGGTGGTAAGGAGGTTTGGAACTGGTGGAGCCGTCCTTCTTCAAGCGCGCGATCTCGGCCTTCAGCGTTTCAATCTGGACAACCTGGTCACAGATTACATCAATGAGCTGTTCATGAGTGAACTCGTGAAGTCGCTGCCGGAGGAGCACAGGCGTCATATATGCGTGCCAGTATACTCCTTTTTCTCTCATTTTTCAAGGGTAGTCTTGTCAAAGAACCTGAGTAGTTACCCCCATGGTTATTGCTCTTATCGGTTCGCACGGGACCGGGAAAACGACGGTATTTTTTGAGGAAATGAGAAAACAGAGACCGGATTTGATATACTTTTCCGAAGGGGTGCGTCATCAGTCTCCTGCATTCGGTTATGGCGATCCTGAAGGGGTATGCGAGAAGTACGGCGTAGGGGCATTTGGCCTGATGAATATGAATTCGTGGAGTGTAATTGACCCCAAACACAATACGACTCTTGACCAGCATGCCGTGGTAGTGTGTGACCGATCCGCGCTCGATAATTATGCGTATTACTTGGCATTGCGGAACACGGAAGAAGACTTTAAATTTGAACCCTTGCTTGCCGGCATGGCACGACACTATGTATCCTTAAATAGATCTTTTTATTTATTTTTCCTTAGGTGTTATTCCGCTTATCGCAGATGGTATGCGTAAAGAAAGTGAGGAATATCAAGTGAAAGTAGAGGAGGGAATCAAAAGGGGGTTTGAGATATTTCATGTCCCGTCAAGTAAGATCCATTATCTCAAGCAGCGCACGATAACGGAACGAGTCATAGAGGTAGTTGATATTATTTCTCAATAAAAAATTATGTCAGTAGAGACTATCATCGGACTTGAAGTCCATGTCCAATTAAAGACGAAATCGAAGATGTTCTGCGGATGCGATAATCGGGGAGAGGAGAGACCGCCGAACACTGCGGTGTGTGAGGTGTGCATGGGGCATCCGGGGACGCTCCCCGTGCCAAATCGTCAGGCACTGGAAATGGCTGTGAAAACCGCGTTGGCGCTCAATTGCGCAGTATTGCCCGAATCAAAATTTGACCGCAAGCATTACTTCTACCCCGATCTGCCGAAAGGGTATCAAATCAGCCAGTATGACCAGCCGCTATCCCAGCGGGGATGGCTGGAGATTGAGATGGGGCAGGGAGAGGCAAAGAGAATCGGAATTACCCGGCTGCATATCGAGGAAGACACGGCAAAGCTGCTTCACGGCGCAGAGAATGC
>MGBV01000075.1:0-14597 GCA_001788415.1 Candidatus Rokubacteria bacterium GWC2_70_16
CGTCGTCTGGCAGCCTGCCCTCCAGCTCCCCGATCGGGTGGGTCACTTCTGACAAGCACACCCCTGGCGTGTCTCGCGAGCGTCTAAGGGTTGAGCCGCCGTTCGCCGCCGCCCCGCTCACGACACCGTCTCCTGCTCCAGCCGCTCCGGTGCCCAGATGCGCCCGGCCAGCCGGCGGTAGATCTCCTGCCGCGGCCTCGCACAGCGCCCGGTCTCACCGACAGTCTTCACTCCTCATCCTCCTCGAGCACCAGCGTCCAGGCCCTCTTGAGCGGCAGTTCGGCCTGGATCTCCTCGGGGAGTCGTTCGTAGACGCGGTAGAGCGCCTCGACGAGAGCCTGGGCATCCCAGATGCGTACCGTGAAGAAGCTCTGCCGCGCCTCGCTCGTGACGGCGCTCGTCACTCCGCCCCAGCTCACGAGCAGTCCCTGCTCCGCCTGGAAGGTCTGCATGCTCCCTTGGAGCGCACGAAGGACGGTCACGTCCGCCGGGCTGCTCGACGATTTCACCTGGACGCAGAGGCGGGGGCTGTCCAGGCCCAAGGTGCCGCGTCCGGCGAGGATGTCGACTCCGCCGTCGCGCCCCGGGGGCGAGGCCTGGGTGTAGTAGCCCTCGGCCGTGAGGATGGCATCGACCAGACGTGCCAGGTCGTGCCCGCGGAAGCGCCCCTCGATCCTGGCGACGATCTGGTCATGGGCAAGTTGCGCGACGTCCACGGCCGCCTCCTCGGTATGGGCGACCGGTGCCGGGTCCTTCTCCTTCACGCCTGATTCGGGCGGCGGTCCGGGGTCCTTCTTGCCCTCGAGAATCTGAAGCAGCCGCCCTGCCGCTCCGTTGCGCTGGATCCGGCATACGGTCATGAACGCGCCCAGCGAGTACAGAAGATCCTGCTGGAACTCCGCGCGGGGGACATCGGTCCGCACCCATTCCACGGCGCGCACATGACGCGGCTGACCGCGTGCCCGTGGCGGCCGGCGCGGGTCAGCCAAGCGTTGGGAGTCAAGGACTCGTTCATTCCATCACCTCCTCCGGAGTGTTTCCCCCGAATTCGCACATCTGCTTCGCCTGCCGAATTGACTGGCGCTGGTAGGAGTCGATCGAGTACCTGCGGCCGGCGAGGCACTCGCGGACGGTGCGGCCCTTGCCGTCGATCTCGCGGGAGGGGCGTTGGGCGGTCGTCATGCGCGGGGTTCCTCGCTCGGCTGCCAGGGTCCACCCGGTCGCCAGACGAGATCAACGTCGGATCCGCGACGGGCGGCATCGATGACCGGTCCGAGGAACCGCGCCAGCCGCTCGACGACCTGCCCCAGGACCTGCGGCGCGGAGGAGGGACGGTTCTTCTTCAGGAATCCCGCCCATTGCGCCTGCTTCTCGCTCGATCCGGCGAAGGCAGGCGTCAGCGCGAGCGGAACGCCAGACGGGGTCGGCGTGCCGCGGCGCTCGAAGGTCGCGCGCAGCGCTTCGACTAGTCGCTGTCCGTCGAACGACGTGCGCTCGGCGAGGGCATCGATGTCGAAGAAATCCCGCATGCGGCTGTTCTTCGAGCCAAGGGTGACCATGGCATGGAACTTCTCGGCGATCGCCGTCTCGGGCCGGTAGGCGCGGAGACGCGCGCGCGGAAGCTCGAGCAGGCTCGGGTAGTCGAACCACACGGGCTTTGGGGTCACGGCATCGCCGATGCCCACGTCCACCTGCACGCGAAGGCGCGCCGGGCCGAGACGCGATTGCAGGGTGACGCGCTTCCCGCCGTGGGCATCCTCCTGACGGATCGCCGCGATGCGAATGGAGTCCCCGAGGTACGTCATGGCATCGGGCTCGACCTCGACGGCGCAGACCTCGCGGAAGATCCTCGCCAGCGCCTCGTCCGACAGGTCGCCGAAGCCGAGCAGATCGGCATCGCGGGTCGGCCGGATCATCTCGCCCAGCCAGACCAGCAGCAGGAGCGCGCCCTTGAGCACGAACCGCTCGGCGTAGGGCGAGCGCGAGAGGCGGTAGAGGAACCGCTCCATCGCGAAGCGGGTGAGGACGAGGTTCGGGTCCACGCCGAGCGTCTTGGCGTGCCGCACGAGACGCGCCTGGACCGACTGCGCGAGAGCAACCGAGGAGTCGGTCATGCCACGAGTGCCTCGAGGTACGGTCGCATGACACGCTCCACGCGGCAGGTCCTGGCGTACCGGTCCAGCTCGTCCATCGTGAAGCGGCGCGCGTGCCACGCCTCCCGCAGAGCCTCGAGCGCCACGTCGAGGCCGATCTTGTTGCGGTACTTGAAGCAGTCGACAACGGTCTTGGCCACGCCGTAGATGCGCACGGCCTGCCCCTCGACGCGGTGGGTTTCGATCCCTTCCGTCAGCGCCTGCCCGCTGAAGCGGACAACCCGCAGCGGAGGATGCGGGAGGGCGGGCCGGCGCGCGCGGCGATCGATCGCCATCCAGACTTCGGCCGGAAGCTGGGTGCCTATCCCGTGGAAACCGAGAGCCGAGAGCAGGCAGACCACCCCAGACGGCGCGGCTGCCGCCGCAACGGCCAGCCCGTGGTGCTCGGTCACCAGAGCGCCGGGAAGGCGATATTGCCCACGGGCGACGCGTTCCAGCGCACCCTCGCGCACCAGGCGGCTCAGGACCTGGCGATGGATACCGGCGCCGACGACGTCGCGTGTGGTCAGGCCGCCCCGTCGGCGGGCGAGCCGGAGGAGCCGTTCGCGATCGCTGGGATCAGGCATGTGACGAAGTGTAGGCAGTTATTCATATCTGTCAACAGTTCGCCACAGGGGGAGGTCTCACCTGCCGCCCGTCCCCTCGGCCAGCATCCGCAGGATGTCCGCCTCGATGCCGCGGATCTCGGCCTCGATCTCCTCCAGGGGGCGCGGCGGGGTGTAGCGGTAGAAGTAGCGGTTGAAGTTGATCTCGTAGCCGACGAGGCCGACCTCGCCGTCTTTCGGGTCGCGCTTGCCAGTATCGATCCAGGCGTCCGGGACATGCGGCGTCACCTCGCGCGCGAAGAAGCCCTCGACGCTCTCGGCCAGCGGCACGCTCTCCGTGTCCCGCAGCTCCGGGTCGGGCTCGGGGTTGCCCTGTTTGTCGCGGCAGATCGCCGCCGTCTCGTCACGCTCGGAAAGCGCGGAGAGGATCGCCTTGCTGACGGGGGCGGAAAGCTTCACGCCCGCCGTCCTGGCGGCGGCCTCAATCACCCGCTCGAATTCCTCCCTGTCCTTGAACAGCGTGTCTGGGAGCGTGCAGACGAGCTTGCGGATCGCCTCCTGGTGGGCGCGTCCCTCGGCCTGCTCCTTCGCGCCCGCGGCGCCCTTCTTCTTCGACTGCGCCAGGGCCTGGAAGCCCCGCTCCTGTTCGAGGCGCGCGAGGCGCTCAGGGCCGGCCTGGAAGTTGAGCCGCAGCGGGCGCTCGACGGTGATCTTGCGGAAGCCGAAGTGGGTCGTCGGGAAAATCCTGCTGACGACTATCTCCTCCTCCTTGCCGTCCTTTGCCACCGTGCGCGTGTCGCCGTCCTTGAAGTCGGCGAGAATCTTCAGGACGTCCTGCGCGCGGTCGAGCGGAATCTCTCGGCGCTTGTCGCCGAGGCTCTTGCGCATCGGCACCCAGAACGACGTGGCGTCGATGAGC
The DNA here is from genome assembly GCA_001788415.1 of Candidatus Rokubacteria bacterium GWC2_70_16. GTDB lineage: Bacteria > Methylomirabilota > Methylomirabilia > Rokubacteriales > CSP1-6 > UBA12499. The sequence continues at coordinate 3,618 of MGBV01000075.1, forward strand.
TGTACCTGGCCGCGGCGCTCGCGGGCCTTGCGGTTGGTGACCACCCACACGTACGTCGCGATGCCCGTGTTGTAGAAGAGCTGCTCGGGCAGGGCGATCAGCGCCTCGAGGAGGTCGTCCTCCAGGATGACGCGGCGGATCTCGCTCTCCCCGCTCCCGGCGTCGCCCGTGAAGAGCGGCGAACCGTTCATGATGATCGCGATGCGGGAGCCTCCCTCCTTCGGGTCCTTCGCATGCGCGAGCATGTGAAGGAGGAAGAGGAGCTGGCCGTCGCTGATGCGCGGGAGGCCCGGGGCGAAGCGGCCGACCCCGCCGCGCTCGTGCTCGGCGCGGACGGCGGCCTCATCGCGCTTCCAGTCCTTGCCATAAGGCGGGTTCGCGATCAGGTAGTCGAAGCTCGTGCCTGCGTGGCGGTCGTTCGACAGCGTGGTTCCGTAGGCGATATTGTCCGCGTCACGCCCCGTCGGGTCCTTCATGAAGAGATCCGACTTCGAGACCGCCCACGTCTCGGGGTTCACCTCCTGGCCGAAGAGGTGGATCTCCGCCCCGGTGTTCATCGGCGGACGGATGACCTCTCCGTTCCTCCGGAGGCCGACCGTGATGTGCTCCTTCGTGATCATGAGCATCCCGCCGGAGCCGCAGCACGGGTCGTACACGGTCCGGACCACGCCCCTCGCGCGGGTGCGGGCCTCGTCCCCCGCCAGCATCAGATCCACCATCAGGTGCACGACGTCCCGGGGCGTGAAGTGCTCGCCGGGGTTCTCGTTCAGCGCCTCGTTGAACTTGCGCAGCAGCTCCTCGAAGATCGTGCCCATGGTCGGGTTGTCGATCCGCTCCGGGTGCAGGTCCACGTTCTTGAAGCGCTCGAGCACCTGGAAGAGGAGGCCCGCCTCGTCGAGCTTGCTGATGGTGTTGTCGAAGTCGAACTTCTCCAGCACCTCGCCCATGTTCGGGCTGAAGCCGGCGATGTAGTTCCGCAGATTCGCCGCCAGGTGCGGGGCGTCGGCGAGGAGCTTCTCGAAGTCGTAGCGGGACGTGTTGTAGAACGCGAAGCCCGACGCCCTGCGGAGCTGGGGGTCGAGGTTCTCGAGCTTCTTGCCGCGCAGCTCGGCCTGCTTGCTCAGGACCTTCTCCTTGGTCGGCCCCAGCACGCAATCGAGCCGCCGCAGCACCGTGAGCGGAAGGATCACGTCCTGGTACTTGCCCCGCTTGAACGTGTCGCGGATCAGGTCCGCAACCCCCCACAGGAAGCTCACGATTTCGCTATGGTTCACTGACGTCGGTCTCCATGAACATAGGTTCCGGCTGCAGTGTCACCGGGGCTGCCCAACGGGGGCGGCGGATGAGCGGCGGGCCGAACCGCGAGCGTGCTCGCGGGGCCGCCCGTCCGCTCCAGCCGCACGATGGGCGGCGCGAAGCGACGCCCGTCATGCGGATGCCAATCCGCCGCCCCCGATGGCGCGGCGCGAAGCGTCCGCGCCATCGCGCACGCTCAGCGGGCGGGGCGAGCATCGCGAGCCCCGGTCCGCTGCAGCGTGAGGTTCGGCCGGCCCTCATGAGGGCGCCCGGCCGCTCGGTTGACCCGACTCGATATCCTGGACACTGCCGTCCTCGAACAGTAGCCGAAGACGGCCATCTGGTCCCAATGACTCCGCCACGAGGCGTGGCCGATCGCCACGCAAGGCATCGCAGATCCTCTCGTGCAAGTCCCCGAACGTGATGGTGGAATACTCCAGCCCAGAGAGGACGAGCAACGGGCTGACGTACTCTTGGGCTGAGCGATCCGTTCCTTTGCGCGTCGCTTGGGTCACGAACACGACCGCACGCATGGTTTGGCCATCGTCATTCGCAGGGACGAAGATGGCAGGTGGCAGGAAGCTCGCGAACGGGTCCTCTCCCCCGTTGGCGAAGCCGGGAGTCGGAGCGCCGATGTGTGCCGGAACGCCCTGCGCGATGACCTCGATCCACCCGCAGCCCGTATAGTCGTCTCCGTGGCTCGGGAACTTCAGCCGCCACATCGTGGCGTAGATGCTCATCAGCGCTCCTCGGCCGAACGCTGCGGCTCACCTGCCGGCCGCAAAGCGGACGGGCAGGTGGAGCCGCCTGTTATGCCGCCCCGCGAAATCTCGCTACCGGCACCTTCCTGTCCGTCGAGAGCTGGCGCCAATGCATCCGAATGCGCTCGATTTCCTTGAGCGTCTCGGCCGCGAGGTAGCTCTCGCCGCAGTGTGGGCAGCTAATCACTGGCACTCCCTCGATCAGGAAGGCTGACCGACCACGGCCGTAGGTTCTCGTCACCCTTCGGATCCGGGCGCCCTTCTTGCCGCAGATGTCGCAGATCATCTTTCCCCTCCCAAGCTACAGAGCGTACACCGTGATGAGCACCAGCTTCCCCGTCGGCCCGATCTTCGCAACGACCGTTGCCCGTGTCCCCCTCAAGGTTCGCCCCTCAACCAGGTACTTCCACTCACCCGTCACCCGGTCCCTTTGGCGCTTCACGATCCTACCCGTAAGAATGCAGTGCTCCACGTCGAAGACACTCAGCCCGTCTGCTTCGATCTCATCCGCGCCATGCACGGTCAGAACGTACTCGCTCGCCCTGACGAGATCTCGCATCCGCCTGAGCATCCGGTCAAACGCCACTCAGCAAACTCCTCCCGTTGCTCCGTACTCGGCATAACGGGGGCGGCGGATGAGCGGCGGAAGGAACCGAGCTTGCTCGCGGGGCCGCCCTTCCGCTCCAGCCGCATGATGGGCGGCGCGAAGCGTCCGCGCCATCTACAACTCGGGCTCGGGATAGGCCGGTCTGCGTATTCCGGCAGATGCCGCGAGGCCGGTCGGCCTATTCCGGCGGCCCGGCGTGGTGTCTTAACCGGATCCGGCTCCATGCTTTCCACGTCTTGCGATCGATCACCCAGGCGTGGCCGCGGCTGGATAGGCTGCGAGAGCGCGCAGCGTATCTTGGCGCAGGTGCCGGCGGACACCGCCCGGCAGGTCACGACGCGAGCACCCGGTCGGCCGGGCAGCGCCGGGACGAGCTGCCTCATCGCAGGAGGACCATCTCGACCGCCCCCTCTCGTGCGAGTGCTCCAACTATAGCGGCCACTCCCCAGGCGGGCAAGGGCGACGGCGCCTCCATAACTCCGCTCTAAGGGCTCCCCGCCCGAGGTAGCATGATTCGCCCGCTAGGCGAGTCGCTCTCCCTCGTGGGAACCGACCTTAGAGCGGAGTTATGGCGCCTGGTCGGCTCCGAGCCCGCGTCCCCGGTCGCAGCAGGGCCGCTGTCGCCACGCGCGCTGTGCGGACATCCCGGGCGGGGCCCTCCGGCCTTTACCGGGCCCCGGAGTCGCCCTATCATCGGGGCAGACGGATCCTTGACCCGAGGAGGCGACCGTGGCGCAGCGCCGCAAGATTGCCGGGACGAAGGCCCCCAGGACGAAGACCCCGAGGACCAAAGCACGCAGGACGAATCCCTTCGAGCAGGCGCTGGACCGGGGGCCAGCGAATTACGCGCCGCTCACGCCGCTCTCGTTCCTGGCCCGGGCGGCGACCGTCTACCCCGACAAGCCCGCCGTCATCCACGGGGACCGGACCTGGAGCTACGCGGACTTCTACGCGCGCTGCCGGCGGCTGGCCTCGGCGCTGCGGCGGCGCGGGATCCGTCGCGGCGACACCGTGGCGGTGATGGCGCCCAATGTCCCGGCCCTCCTCGAGGCCCATTACGGCGTCCCCATGGCGGGCGCGGTGCTCAATGCGCTCAACTACCGGCTCGACGCCCGCACCATCGCTTTCATCCTGGAGCACGGCGAGGCCAAGGTGCTCATCACCGACCGCGAGTTCTCCGACACCGTCGGCCAGGCCCTGGGAATGCTCAGGCGGAAGATCACCGTCATCGACATTGACGACCCGCTCCACGCGGGGGGGCAGCTCCTCGGCGAGAAGGACTACGAGGCCTTCCTCGCCGAGGGCGATCCCGACTGGGCCTGGCGAGGCCCCGCCGACGAGTGGCAGGCCATCTGCCTCCTGTACACCTCGGGCACCACCGGGAACCCCAAGGGCGTCGTCTACCATCACCGCGGCGCCTACCTCAATGCCCTCGGCAATGCGCTGGCCTTCGGCCTCACCCCGGCCTCCGTCTACCTCTGGACCTTGCCCATGTTCCACTGCAGCGGCTGGACATACGCGTGGGCGGTGACGGCCGCGGGCGGCACGCATGTGTGCCTGCGCCGCGTGGAGCCGGCGCTCATCTTTCCCGCCATCAAGCGCCACCGGGTAACCCACATGTGCGGCGCCCCCATCGTCATGACCACGCTGATCCATGCCCCCGAGGCGGTGAAGGTCACGTTCGACCACGTCGTGGAGATGGCGACGGGCGGGGCCGCGCCCCCCTCCACCGTGATCGCGGCCATGGAGGCCATGGGCTTCCGCGTCACCCATCTCTACGGGCTCACGGAAACCTATGGCCCCTCGACGCTCTGCGCCTGGCAGGCGGACTGGGAGGGGCTCCCTCTCAAGGCGCGGGCCGAGAAGATGGCGCGCCAGGGCGTCCGCTACCCCACGATCGAGGACCTGATCATCGCCGATCCAAGGAGCATGGCGCCCGTGCCCCGGGATGGCCGCACCGTGGGCGAGGTGATGCTGCGCGGGAACACCGTGATGAAGGGGTATCTCAAGAACCCGCGGGCCACGCGCGCGGCCCTGCGCCGCGGCTGGTTTCACACGGGCGATCTCGCCGTCTGGCATCCCGACAACTACATGGAGATCAAGGACCGTTCGAAGGACATCATCATCTCGGGCGGCGAGAACATCTCCTCCCTCGAGGTGGAGGAGGTCCTCTACAGCCACCCGGCCGTCATGGAGGCCGCCGTTGTCGCCAAGCCCGACGAGAAGTGGGGCGAAGTCCCCTGCGCCTTCGTCACCCTCAAGCCCGGGGCCCCGCCCGTCGGCGCCGAGGACCTCATCCAGTGGAGCCGCGACAAGCTGGCCCGCTACAAGGTGCCGAAACATGTGGTGTTCGGCGCCTTGCCCAAGACCTCCACGGGGAAGATCCAGAAGTTCGTCCTGCGCGAGCAGGCGCGCAGCGCCCCTGGATAGACCTCCCGGCTATCGGTCGGCGCGGCCGGCTGACGAGTCCTGGCGTGGGATGTCGCCGGCGCGTCAGCCATGGTCGGCGTCCCCCTTCGATCGCCACGGCCCATCCGGGGGCCAGTGGTGGTCAAACGGGCGGTCCTCGCGTGCCGCGTCCAGGGCGGGCTGGGCGAAGCGCTGGATGCTCGCGACCACCTCGAAGAGGGCGGCCTCGGTCACGTGGAGCCGCCCCTTCGCCAGGAAGGCCCGCCAGCGAGTCGCGTGGAGCGGATCGCTCGCGAACGCGTCACGCAGCCCCTCCAGCGGCTCCGCGGGAATGCGCGTCGCTCGGCGGGCGAACGTGCGCTGGATCGATTCGACAAGCGTCGGTCCATCGAAGGCGAGTGCCCGGGCCAGCTGATGGACTGAACGGGTCCGCTCGCGCGAGGTCGGGTCACTGCAGCGCCTCCAGGTAGGGGCGCACGATCCGATCCACGCGGCAGGTCCTGGCCGCGCGAAGGACCTCGGCCGGCGTGAACTTCCGCTCCTCACTTAGCTTCAACTGTCACGCTTTCTATCCGGCTCGTGGGGCCTCTCGGCGGGCAGCCTCGCTTCCGAGACGTCGGGACTTACGAGCAACCCCCGACGCCATGGTCCGCTTGGCGGCGGCTGCGCCGCTCGCCTGCCGCCCGTCACCTCGGCCAGCATCCGCAGGATGCCCTGGTCGATCGGACGTGGCACGCACCCTGCCGCGATGCTTCAGGTGTTCCAGCATCGCCTCGAGCCCCAGGAGGTAGGACTGGACACCGAACCCGGCGATGAGTCCCACACCGGTCTCCGCCAGGATCGAGCGCAGACCGCGCTTCTCGATGTTCGTCATGTGGACCTCGATATAGGGCAGCGGCACCGCGCGGAGACAGTCGCGGAGCGCATGCCCCGCGAACAGAAACGCGGCGGGATTCATCACGAGGCCGTCGAACCCCTCCTCCACGGCGCGATAGAGCCGCTCGATCGCCGCGCTCTCGCTATGCGTGTAGAAGATCGTGAGCTCGTACCCGTTCACCTGCGCGTGCTCGCGCAGCATGGCGTCCAGCTCCGCGGCCGACGTCTTGCCATACAGCTCCGGCTGCCGCCGGCCGAGATAGCTCATGTTGGGCCCCTGGATCAGCAGGATCTTCGGCATGGCATGCCCTCGTCTTCCCGGCGGGCCGGCCTGCGTGCCGGCGGCCCGGCCTTTCGTGCGTTTCGGGTTCACGACTCCATCTCGAGGGAAGCGGCGGACGCCGGACGGCACCTCGCCATGGCCCGGCGACGCTGGGCGGCGTCAACTGGAGCACCCTGCTACGCCGCAACCCACCGCCGGAGAGAGGGATAATGGTAGGCGCTTGCGAACAACGCGAGCAACGCCGCCTGCAGACACCACGTTGGAACCATGCGCGAGGCTTCCAGCGCGCCGGACAGGACCGCAAGGATCTCCGTCAGGACGAGGCCGTAGAGAACGAGGGCGGTCAGAGCTGCGACGGCGCGGCTCTTCATCGGGCGCCGGTAGGCCCAGATCAGCAGCGCGGTCCAACCCAGCATCAGGGCTGCGCAATACCCCATCGCGAAGCGGTAGCTCCCCGAGACGTCGTGGAAACCCCAGACAAGACCCGCGAGGAACGGAAACAGCATCGGCACGAGCGCGGCGGCATCCGTGACCGGTCCCGCGAGAAACGCGACCCGGAGAAGACGCTCTTGGCGTACGTCCATCTTCCCCTCCTTCCGTCCCGACAACCCGCATCGTTGCGGCCGAACGGCCGGTATCAGCCGCGGCCGAAGGTCGTCGGCTGGATGCCGTGGTCCGGCGCGTGGGTGCCGTTACCTGTAAGCATCGCTCCGGTGCCGTACGACACGGATGTCCACGAGGCGCGCGTCGTCGTCAACCGAGTAGATGACTCGATAGTCCCCGACGCGAATTCGCCACAGGTCGGCGGCTCCTTGCAGCTTGACGCATCCGCGCGGCCTCGGGTCGCCAGCCAGGGCCTCGACACGCGAGATGATCCGTCGCGCCACGCCGACGTCCAGGCGTTCGAGTTCGCGCCGAGCCGAGCGCGCGAAGACAACCGCGTACTCAGCCACGCCGCCGCCGGCGACCCAGGATGCGATTCTTGACCGTCTTCAACGGCTCGCGGGGCTCGGAGGCCCGCTGCTCGGCCAGGGCCCGATCGTAGAAGTCTTCCCACAACCTCGCCTGTTTCTTCAAGTCGATCTGAACGGCCGTCCTGCGGCCAGTGTCATCGACAAGAAACCGCACTCCTCTAACCATCGCGTCTCCTTCTCTCCTTCTGGCCGAACTACAATTCGGGCTCGGGATAGGCCGGTCTGCGCATTCCGGCAAACCCTGCAAGGCCGGTCGGCCTATTGCGACGGCCCAGCGCGGTGTCTTCAACCGATCCGGCTCCATGCATTCCACGACTTGCGATCGATCAGACAGACGCGGCCACGCCTCGATAGGCTGCGAGATCGTGCGGCGTATCTTGGCGCATGTGCCCGCGGAGGCCGCCCTGCGCGCCGCTACGCGAGCATCCGGCCGGTCGGGCGGCGCATGGCGACCGGTCCGCCGTTCCGGGGGGCGTGGCAAGCCCCGCGTGACCCCGGCGGCGACCGCGCCGGCTGGATGGCGCTTGCCGTGGAAGAGGACGAGCCGGAGGCGGGGCCTGGGCGCGCCCGGGCGCCCGGCCTCGCGAACGGCCAGGGCGAGCCGATACCCCGCTCCGACCGTATACTGCCCCGGGACGCCTGAGTGCAGGAGGACCATCTCGACCGCCCCCTCTCGCGCGAGCGGCCCCAACTATAGCGGACGCCCTCCAGGCGGGCAAGCCCGACGCCGCTGTATGCGGCTGATACGGCCCGCAGGCGCCATGCGCGGGACACGACAGCGGAAAAGGAGAAGCCACGCGTGAACATGATCGTGCTGATCGCCGCCGCCGCGGCCGAGGTGCTCGGGGATCTGGGCATGCGGATCGGCATCGGCGGAAGGGTGTGGGGCTATGCCGCGGGGGTGTGCCTGCTCGCGGGCTACGGGTGGCTCGTCAATCAGCCGGCGTTCGGCTTCGGGCGGGCGCTCGGGCTCTACATCGCCGTCTTCTTCGTGGTGAGCCAGGCCGTGGCCTTCGTGGCGCTCGGAGACCGGCCATCGCCCTCCCTTCTGGTCGGCGGAGCCCTCATCGTGGCCGGCGGGCTGGTGATTCAGCTCGGCCGCGGCTGAGCCCGACGCCGACGCGCCAGCTGGCCGGCCGCCACGAACACCTTGCGGAGCATCGGGCGTGTAAGCCGGCCGGTGAAGGTGTTCTGCTGGCTCGGGTGGAAGGAGCCAAGGAGGATCAGTCCGTCGGGCATGGCGGCCCGCTCGCCATGGGTGAAGCGGGGCAGCGGGCGCGCGACGGGGCGCCCCGCGGCGCGGAGCGCGCGGAAGCACGCGTCCCAGGCGATCTTCCCCAGCGCGACCAGCACGCGCACCCGCGGGAGCAGGGCCAGCTCCTCGAGGAGATAGGGCTGGCAGCGCTCCAGTTCGCCCGGGGTCGGCTTGTTGGCGGGCGGCGCGCAGCGGAGGGCGGCGGTGATGTAGGCGCCACGCAGCCGCAGTCCGTCGTCGCGGGAGCGCGAGGTCGGCTGGCTCGCGAAGCCCGCCTCGTGGAGCGCGCGGAAGAGCCAGTCGCCGCTCCTGTCGCCGGTGAAGAAGCGCCCCGTCCGGTTGCCGCCATGCGCGGCCGGCGCCAGCCCCACGACGAGGACGCGCGCGGCGGGATCGCCGAAGCCGGCCAGCGGGCGCGCCCAGTAGGGCTCGCCGCGATACCGTTTCGGAGGCGCGGCCGCGGCAGCCTCGCGATGGCGGACCAGGCGCGGGCAGAGCCGGCACGCCTCGATCCGGCGCGCCAGCGGGCGTAGCCCGGCGCTCTCGTCCCGCGCCCGTCCTGTGACACTCACCGGGGGCTGAGGTCCCGCACGCTCGCGAGCGGGGTGCCATCGCGCCGCGCGATGATCCTGCGCACCGGGCGCGTGCCGTCGCCGAAGGTCGGCTGCCAGCAGGAGTGCTTTCCCGCTCCGCCGACCACGATGATGCTGAGGTCCTCTGGCGACCGCACGATGGGCAGCATCGTGCCCGGGGCGTCGACGGCGCCCCGGCGCTCGATCTGGTACCGGCGGTACTCCGGACCCAGGCGCGCGAGCGGGAACCGGGCGTGCTCGAAGAGGAACTCCTTCACCTGGCGCTTCGTGAAGCCGTCGCGCGCGATGGTGGCCGCGTGCTCGGGCCCGAGCGACAGCAGTGGCCAGCCGGCACCGAGAAGGTTATTGCTGCCCGCCTGGCCCATGGCGCCGGCGATGGTGCTGAGAACCCCGAGGCCGGTATTGCTGTAGTGGTCCTGGATATTGTGCGGGCCCTCGCAGCCCATCACCGTGACGGTGCTCACGTCGCGCGGAAGGCCGTGCTCGACGTGGAGCGGCTCCCACGGGTTGTCGGCCTCGTTCTCGGCGACGCAGGCAGCGATCTTGGCCGGGCTGCCCTGCGTGGCCAGGTCGCCTTCGCCCGGCAGACCGCCGCCGACGTTCATCAGCACGAGGCGCAAGGCCCGGCCGATGGTCAGGTTGGCTCTCACGCCCTGCCCGAAGGCGTTGCAGCCCGCGTTCAGGCCGATCTCGCGCGCGACGGGGCCGTTGACGATGAGTAGCGGCGCGACGGGGTGCGTCGTCGCCTGGATCGAGTCGAGATTGAACAGCGGATCTGCGAGGGCCTCGATGGCGGCGAGGATGACCGGGAGATACTCCGGGCGGCAGCCCGCCATGACGGCGTTCGCCGCGATGCGGTCGACCGTGGCCTCGCCCTGTCGCGGGGGCAGGACGCCGACGACCTCCCGCGGATCACGATCGCTCCAGCGCAGGAACTCGCCCACCGCCGCCGCCGTCGGCGGAACGATGGGAAGCCCGTCCGCCCAGCCGCAATCCCGATAGTGCGCGTCGACCTCGTCGTACCCGCCCGGGAAGACGAAGGTCCTGGCCGCGGCGCCGAGCCCGGTCATGACCGGGTCACCGCCTTGACGACCGCCTCGATCACCCCGTCAGCCTTGCGCAGGACCTCGTCCTCGTGGATGCCCCCCAGCGGATGGGGCACGAGCGCCAGCGGGAGCGCCTCGAGCCCCCGGTTGCGCGCCTCGAGATGCGCCAGCGCCTCGAACGCGAACGTGCCCAGCACGGCCGTCGGGATGCCGCGCTGCTCCAGGACGATGGCGCCGTGGATACTCCACGACGTGCATGACCCTCAGTCGGCGCTCCCGACCAGCACGAAGTCGCAGCTGGACAGCGCCTCCACGATCTCCGGGGCCGGCGGCCCGGCGACGGGCTTCTCGCGCTTGACCACCTCCGTCACGCCATAGCGCTCCTTGAGGCGGTCGACCACCGCGAGCATGAGGGTGCCCGCGTTCGCCTTGCCGTTGTCGAGGATGCCCGCCCGCCGGCCGGCGAGGCTCGCCAGGCGCGGGGCCAGCGGGACGGCGAGGGTGCGCCTCTCCGCGGTGGGGTCGTACAGGGTGATGCCCGGTGCGCTCATCTCCATCCCTCCGTCGGTTCCGGGGTTCGATCCTCTTTCCCGAGCCGCGTCGCGCCGGCGTCCATGGAGATGGCTGCGCGCGCGATACGCGTCCCCTCCCCCGACTGCTGGAGCCAGTCGGCCTGCCGGAAACCCTCGGCGAGGCGCTCGAGCGGGAAGACGTGGGAGATCACGCGCTCGAATGGGAAGCGCCGGAGATTGCGCTCGAGGAATGGTTCCCTCCCGCACAGGTGATGGGGCCCCGCCCATCGGGCCCCAGGGCCCTACATTACCCCAACTCCCCGGGCACTGCGCGGCTCCTGCCTCCGTCAGCGGCGGCGCGCGCCGGG
>MGBV01000075.1:14605-17925 GCA_001788415.1 Candidatus Rokubacteria bacterium GWC2_70_16
TGGCCCTCGACAGCAACCGCACGCCGGGCTACCTTACGGCGTGGAGGCAGCCATGAGCGATGGAGGGCAGCTCGACCGCGAGATGATACTCGCCGGAGCCGGGGTGTGACAAGCCGCGTGCCGGCGCTCATCGTCCACGGCGGGGCGGGGGCGGATCCGCAGGAGGGGCGCGAGGAGCTGCGCGAGGGCATCCGGCAGGCGGTGCAGGCCGGGTGGGACGCGCTCGAGGCCGGCGGCTCCTCCCTCGACGCCGTCGAGGCCGCCGTGCGTGTGCTGGAGGACCATCCGCGCTTCAACGCGGGCCGCGGCTCGGTGCTGACCAGCGCGGGCACGGTGGAGATGGACGCCTCCATCATGGAGGGGAACGAGCTGCGCAACGGCGCCGTGGGATCGGTGACGGCCATCCGCCATCCGATCTCGCTGGCGCGAAGGATCCTCGAGTCCGGCCGCCATTCGCTCTTCGTCGGCGCGGGCGCGGTCGAGCGCGCGCGGGCCTTCGGCATCCCCCCCTGCGATCCCGCCGAGCTCATCACGGAGCGGCAGCAGAAGCGGCTGCGCGCGGTGCAGGCGGGCACGGTGGGCGCCGTGGCCATGGATCGCCGAGGCGTGATCGCCGCCGCCACCTCCACCGGCGGAATGGCCGGCAAGCTGCCGGGACGCGTCGGCGACTCGGCGCTGATCGGCTGCGGCACCTATGCCGAGAGCAACCTCGGCGGCGTCTCCTGCACCGGCGACGGCGAGGCCATTATCCGCGTCGTCCTGGCCCGCCGCGCGCTGGAAACCCTCAAGTCCGTGGACGACCCGGGGCAGGCCTGCCGGGTCGCCGTGGACGTGCTCGTGGAGGAGGGCCGCGGCCAGGGCGGCTTGATCCTCGTGGACTGGAGGGGGCGCACGGGTTGGGCCCACTCGACCCCTCTCTTGCCGGTGGGCTTCATGTCGCCATCTCACGCGGCGCCAATCGTGCCCTTCTGACTCCGTGACTGCCGCCCCATGATTCCGGCCGACGTTCAGCGGGCCCGAGAGCGCCTCACGGGGATCATCCCGGTCACGCCCTGCTGCTACTCCGAGACGCTCTCGCTGATGACGGGAGCGCGCGTCCACGTCAAGCTCGAGAACCTCCAGATGACGGGGTCGTTCAAGGAGCGCGGGGCGGCCAATCTGCTCGCGCAGCTCTCAACATCCGAGCGCCGCCGGGGCGTCATCGCCGCCAGCGCGGGCAATCACGGCCTCGCCGTGGCCTTCCACGCCGCCCGGCTCGGCATCGCCGCCGTCATCGTCATGCCCACCTGGGCGCCGCTGATCAAGGTGATGGCCGCCCGGCGCCATGGCGCCGAGGTCATGCTCCACGGCGACGGCTACGACGAGGCCTTCGCCCGGGCCAAGGAGATCGAGGCCGAGCGCAACCTGGTCTTCGTCCACCCCTTCGACGATCCGCGCATCATCGCCGGCCAGGGCACCATCGGACTCGAGCTCCTGGAGCAGCAGCCGGAGCTCGACGCCGTGATCGTGCCGGTGGGCGGCGGCGGGCTCATCGGGGGCATCGCGCTGGCCGTCAAGGAGCAGCGCCCGGGGGTGCAGGTGATCGGCGTCCAGGCGGAGGAGATCCCGGCCATGAAGGCCGCCCTGGCGGCCGCTCAGCGCGTCACGCTGCCGGCGGCCGCCACGATCGCGGACGGCATCGCCGTCAGGCGCGTGGGCGAGCACACCTTCGACCTGGCTCGCCGGTACGTGGACGACGTGGTGAGCGTGAGCGAGGAGGAGATCGCCAACGCCATCCTGCTCCTGCTCGAGATCGAGAAGACGGTGGTGGAGGGGGCCGGGGCCACCCCGCTGGCGGCGCTCGTGAACAGGAAGGTGGCGCTGGCGGGAAAGACGGTGGTGCTGATCCTCTCCGGCGGCAACATCGACGTGAACCTGATCTCGCGTATCATCGAGCGGGGCCTGGTCAAGGACGGCCGCATCGTGCGCCTGACCGTGCTGCTGCGCGACCGACCCGGCGCGCTGGCCGGACTCACCCGGCTGGTGGCCGAGTGTCGCGCCAACGTGCTCCACATCCAGCACGACCGCGCCTTCTCTCGCGCCCGCATCGGCGACACCGAGGTGGAGCTGACCCTCGAGACGTCGGGGCGCGATCACATCGACGCCGTGAAGCGCCACCTCGCCGAGGCGGGCTACGCGGTGACGGAGGTCATGCACGTATGACCGACAGCACGCCCGCCGAGCGATTCGCCGCCTTCTCCACGGGCAATGTGGGGGACGCGCTGGGCCGGACCGGGCTCTGCGATCAGCGGATCCGCCCCATCACGCCGGGGCTCAGGCTCGTGGCGCCGGCCTTCACCGTGAAGACGCCCGCCGCGGACAACCTCACCATCCACCGGGCGCTCGAGCTGTGCCCGCCGGGCCACGCGCTCGTCGTCGACGCGGGGAATCACCCCGCCACGGCCCTGGTCGGCGACCTCATGGGCTTCGCCGCCCGCCAGCGCGGCATCGCCGGGTGGGTGGTGGACGGCCCGGTGCGGGACGTGGCGGGGCTCAGGGCGCTGGGCTTCCCCACCTTCGCGGCTGGAGTGCATCCGGGCGGTCCGGTGAAAGAGCGCTTCGGCCAGATCGGCCGGCCGGTGGCCATCGGCGGCGTCACCGTGAGGCCGGGCGACATCGTCTTCGGCGACGACGACGGTGTCGTCATCGTCCCCGCCGAGCGGCTGGAGGAGGCCATCGCCGGGGCGCGCGCCATCGTCGAGAAGGAGGCCAAGCTGCGCGTGGAGCTCCAGAAGGGCAAGACCACGCTGGAGCTGCTCGGCTTGAGGCACAAGATCCCCGCGGAGCGGAGCACCCGGGCATGAGCCGGGCCACGGCACTGCTCGCCGCGCTCCTCGCCCTCCTCGCCGCGTCCCCGGTGGAAGCGGCGGACTACTCGGGCCCGCTCATCGACGCGCACTCGCATGTGTCGAGCGCCAGGGCGGTGGACGCCTACGTGGAGACCATGAAGCGGCACAACATGAGCCGCGTGGCGCTGCTGGCCGTCGGCGGCGAGCAGAAGGATTATCCCGCCTGGCTCGCCGCGGCCGCGCGGAAGTACCCCGACCGCGTCATCGCCATGGTGACCTTGTAGGCGCCGGGCGGCACCTGGTCGATGCGGAAGGCCCCGCGCTCGTCGGTCACCGTGCTGTCCTCACTCGCGACGGTCGCCGAAACGAGCGGCGGGCCGCGCCCGCAGAATTCTACCGCGGGTCGTGGCCCGCCGCCGAGCGAATCGGGCGTTACTTCTTGCTCATCTCGAAGGTGACCTTGGTGGGCGCGCCGGCCTTGACCTCCACCTC
>MGBV01000076.1:0-8536 GCA_001788415.1 Candidatus Rokubacteria bacterium GWC2_70_16
CGCCGCCTCTACGGGCTCTGAGTGCAGCGGGAAGGACGACTGAATGCGACTATGCCATCGGGACGCGGGCCGGGACGAGGCTGCGCGCGAGAGGATCGACCGAGAGCGCAAACTGCTCCAGCGACACGGCACCGAGCAACGGGAGACTGCCCGAAGGCCCGAAGAGGCACGTCGTGTGCAGCGTCCGACCGTCGATGGTCATGAGGATCTCGGCCGCCGCCCATTCCTCCCGGCGCCCGTCTGCGAGGACGATCGGGACCTGCCACTGTGGGATCAGCCCGAGGGCTTCGAGCTGTGGCCCCGGAAGGCACGTGAACATGGCTCCGGTGTCGACGAGGAGTTTCACCTCGATCGGCGCCGAGTCTCCGCGCGGGTTGCCTACGAGGACAGGATAGCTGAACGTGCTCATCGTCGGCACTCGTCGTTCTAGCACCAAGATGAGGACGGTCGCGAAGCACTCGCACGAGACGCGGTCGGGATCAAGGTGATCGGAGACCAGACATGGCCCAGGACCTGAGAAGTTATCTCGAGCAGATCAAGCGGCAGAAGCCCGAGGACTTCCGCATCGTCTCGAAGGAGGTGGACCCGGCGTACGAGCTGACGGCGCTCGTCGTGAAGCTCGAGCGCGAGGCCGGGCGCCGCCCGGTCCTCCTGTTCGAGCGCGTGAAGGGCTCGCGCTTCCCGGTGCTGACGAACCTCCACGCGGGCCGCGCGCGCCTGGCCGCCGCGATGGGCACGACCCCCGAGGGGACCCACGCCAGGTACCTCGCCGCGATGGAGCGGCCGATCCCGCCGCGGATCGTCCCGACGGGGCCGGTGAAGGAGGTCGTCCTCACGGGCGAGAAGATCGACCTCTACGCCCTGCCGCAGATCGTCCACCACGATGGCGACGCGGGCCCGTACTTCACCGCGGCGATCTCGTTCGCCCGGGACCCGACGGCGGAGACCTGGAACTGCGCCTACAACCGCCTGATGGTCAAGGGGCGGGACACGACGTCCATCCACCTCACCACGGGCAAGCACCTCTTCGAGTTCCACCGCATCGCCGAGGCGCGCGGCGAGCCGCTGCCGGTCGCGCTCGTGATCGGCGTCCACCCGGCGATCGGGCTCGGCGCGCTCGCGATCGGCTCGATCGACGAGGACGAGCGCGGCATCATGGGCGCGCTCCTCGGCGAGCCGCTCGAGCTGGTCCGCTGCGAGACCTCCGACGTGCTCGTGCCCGCGCACGCCGAGCTGGTGCTCGAGTGCGAGATCCTGCCGCGCGCGCGCACGCCGGAGGGCCCCTTCGGCGAGTTCACGGGCTACAGCCTCGGCGAGCGGCAGCGCGAGATCGTGCGCGTCAAGGCGATCACCCACCGGCGGGACGCGATCTTCCACGACATCACGGTGGCCCACCTCGACCACATGCTACTCTCCACGATCCCCATCGAGGCGAACCTCCACCGGGCGGTCCGCGCGATGGTCCCCTCGGTCAGGGCGGTGCGCGTGCCCGGCCCCTTCACCTGCTTCGTGTCGATCGAGCAGCGCGTGCCCGGCCAGGCCAAGAACGCGATCCTCGCCGCGCTCGGCGCGGACCTTTACATGAAGCGCGTGGTCGTCGTGGACGAGGACGTGGACGTGTTCGACGACCGCCAGGTCAACTGGGCGATCGCGACGCGCTGCCAGCCCGACCGCGACATCACGATCGTGACCAACACGCGGGGCTCCGACCTCGACCCCTCGGCGCGCGAGGACGGCTCCACGGCGAAGTGGGGCGTGGACGCGACGGCGAAACCCTCGCTCGCCGCGTACACGCCGCGCCACCGCGTGCCGCCGGCCGTGTGGCAGCGGCTCGACCTGAAGGACTTCGGCCTCTGAGAGATTTCACTTGACATATCACGTGATGTAATTGACATTACGGCTGAGCCAAAGGAAGCATGGCGCAGCCTATCAGCAAGCTCGTCAAGGAATTGCGTGACCGCCTCGACCTCACCCAGGCCGGGCTGGCCAGTCACCTCAAAGTCTCCCTCCCCACCATCAGCCGCTGGGAAAGCGGGCGGAGCGAGCCCGACGCGTTGGCGCTCCATACCCTCGAACAGTTCATCCGCGCCGGGGGGAAGAAGTGCGCGGATCTCGTCGAGCGCTACTTCGGTGACGGGAGGGCGATTGGCGCGCCCCGGCGGCGCCGTGCGCGACGGACGGAGCAAGCCCCGACGGGCGAGCCCCTCGACACCAGGTCCATGGAGGGCATGCTGTGGCGCGCCGCCTGCTCTATCCGGGGCGAGAAGGACGCGCCGAAGTTCAAGGACTACATCCTCCCGCTGATCTTCATCAAGCGTCTCTCCGATGTCCTCGACGACGAGGTCGCGCGCCTGATCGAGACCTACGGCGACGAGGAGACGGCCCGCTCCGTGATCGAGGCCGACCACAGCCTCGTGCGCTTCTACATTCCCCCGGAGGCAGCGTGGGCCGTGGTGAGCCGCCGCAGGTCGTTCCCGTGGCCGGAGGACCGGCATCCGAAGACCCTGGGCGAGCAGCTCACGGCCACCGTGCGCGCCATCGCGCGGGCCAATCCCTCGCTCCAGGGCGTCATCGATATGGTGGATTACAACGAGACGCGGAACGGCGAGCGCGAGATCAGCGACGAGGCTCTTGCCGGCCTAGTCGAGACGCTCTCCGACCCGCGCTATCGCCTGGGGCTCAAGGACGTGGAGCCCGACTTCCTCGGGCGCGCGTACGAGTACCTCCTGAGGAAGTTCGCCGAGGGGCAGGGCCAGAGTGCCGGCGAGTTCTTCACGCCGAAGGAAGTCGGCTGGCTCATCGCCTACCTGATGGAACCGTGCCAGGGCGAGGAGGTCTTCGACCCCTGCTGCGGCTCAGGCGGGCTCCTCGTCAAGTGTGAGCTGGCGCTCGCGGAGCGCGAGCGGCCGGTCGCCCGTCCCCTCCGGCTCTACGGCCAGGAGCTGACGGGCTCGTCGTTCGCCATCGCGCGGATGAACATGGTGCTCCACGACATGGCGGGCGAGATCGTGCGCGGCAACTCGATGACCAACCCGAAGTTCCTTGGCGGCTCGGGCCTCAGGCAATTCGACATCGTGGTCACAAACCCCATGTGGAACCAGGACAACTTCGACCCGGCGGCCTACGAGAGCGACCCCTACGAGCGCTTCGGCCCCCGGGGCGGCTACGCGCCCAGCTCGAGCGCCGACTGGGCCTGGCTCCAGCACGTGCTGGCCTCGCTCAAACCCGCGGGCCGCGCCGCCGTCGTCCTCGACACCGGTGCCGCCAGCCGCGGCAGCGGCAGCCAGGGGGAGAACCGGGAGAAGACCATCCGCCGGTGGTTCGTCGAGCAGGACGTCGTCGAGGGCGTGATCCTGCTGCCCGACAACCTCTTCTACAACACCACGGCCGCCGGCATCATCGTCGTCCTCAACCGCGCCAAGCCGGCTGAGCGCCGGGGCAAGGTCCTGCTCGTCAACGCGAGCAGCAAGTTCCAGAAGGGGCGGCCCAAGAACTTTCTGCCCGACGAGGCCGTAAGGAAGATCGCCGCCGCCTTCCGCGCCGGCCATGACGTCGAGCGACTCGTCAAGGTCGTCACGACGCAGGAGATCGCCGCCGCCGACTTCAACCTCTCCCCATCCCGCTACGTCGAGACGGCGGCCCCCACCGAGCACCGCGACATCCAGGCGATCCTCGACGAGTTGGCCGGGCTCGACGCGGAAGCCGCCCGCCTGGATGCGGACCTGAAGCGCATCTTCAGCGGGCTCGGCTACCGATGGGAGGGAACTCAGTGAGTACTAAGGTGCCGGCCCGCCGGATCGACGCCACCATCCTCGCCATTCGCGGTCAGCGCGTGATGCTGGATGCCGATCTGGCGGCGCTTTATGACGTGCCAACCAAAGCCCTCAACCGGGCAGTAAGGCGCAACCGCGAACGCTTCCCCGACGACTTCATGTTTCAGCTCACGACCGAGGAGGTCCAGGCTTTGAGGTACCAAAACGGCACCTCAATCTTGAGGTCACAATTTGGCACCTCAAAGGGACGCGGCGGCCGACGCTATCTACCCTACGTCTTCACCGAGCAGGGCGTCTCCATGCTCTCCAGCGTCCTGCGGAGCCACCGAGCCGTCCTCGTGAACATCGAGATCATGCGCGCCTTCGTCCGCTTCCGCGCGATGGCCGCCGGCCACCGCGACCTCCTCCAGCGCCTCGACGCGCTCGAACGGCGGTACGACGCTCGGTTCAAGGCGGTCTTCGAGGCGATTCGCCGCCTGATGGCCCCCGCAGTCAAAGGCACCCGCCGCCCTATCGGCTTCCGAGCGGGCGACAGCCCGGCGCTGCGTCTGAGGTCCAGATCATCGTGATGGGTAATCATGTGGCGCCGAGGTGGTCGCAGCCTGCGACCACCCCTGCGGCTCTTGGAATTCCCGGGGGGATACACCACACACCCGACAACCTCCTGGGCAGTCTGCCAGAGACCTGGGACGTGCGATGCATTGGTGATCTCTTCGAGGTCCAGCAAGGGAAGGCAATCTCTCCGTCGGCCCGCATGGGAGTCGCACCGAGGCCCTTCCTTCGAACCGCCAACGTCCTATGGGGTCGGCTTGATCTCTCGACGCTCGATCGCATGGACTTCGATGCCGACGAAGTTGCCCGGCTCGCGTTGAAGCCGGGCGATCTCCTTGTCTGTGAGGGCGGTGAGATCGGTCGAGCAGCTCTCTGGAATGGCAATGTCGAGAACTGTCTCTATCAGAATCACCTTCACCGGCTTCGGGCGATGAGCGCCGACGTCGTCCCAGCCTTCGTCATGTACTGGCTCCAAGCCGCGTTCCTCCACCTGGCCCTCTACGGCGGTGTCGGGAACAGGACCACCATCCCGAATCTTTCCGGCGCGCGCCTCAAACAGCTCGCCATTCCACTCCCGCCCGTGTCGGAACAAGCCGGTATCACGACGGTACTGTCCATGCTCCAGCAGGCGGCCATTGTCGAGGAACGGATCGTCGCTGCTCTCAAGGAGCTGAAAGCGGCAGCGATGGCGAAGCTGTTCCGCGAGGGCCTGCGCGGTGAGCCACTCAAGGATACTGAGATCGGTGAGATTCCCCGGCGCTGGGGTGTCCGTCATCTGGCCGACGTAGCAAGGGTCTCTACAGGTACGACTCCGGCTACTGACCGCGCCGACTACTACAACGGCACCATACCATTCGTGAAGACAGCCGAGATCAACGACAACATCCTCGCTGCCACCAAATCTGCGGTTTCTGAGGAGGCAGTCCGGCAATACGGGCTCAAGATCTATCCTCCCGGTTCCGTCCTTCTCGCCATGTACGGCCAAGGTAAGACCAGGGCGCGTTCGTCCTATCTCGCAATCGCGGCCACGACTTCGCAGAACACAGCCGTCATCCAACCAGGCACAGCACTGGACGGCCAGTTCCTTTGGCACTACCTCCTGAGTCAGTATGATGTCCTCAGGAGTCTGGGCAATCTTGGCCATCTGTCGCACCTTAACCTGGGGTACGTGAAACGCCTGCGGCTTCCAGTACCGCCCGTACAGGAGCAGATTGAGGTCCGCGATGCTTTAACGATCTTGCATGCAAGATACGAACTTCACTGCCGGCACCTCACGCTAGCGGCATCAGTATTCACTTCGATGCTCCAGCTACTCATGACAGGTCGTGTGCGCGTGCGGCCGAACCTCGAGTCCATCCGTAATGCCTGCTAGCCTCGCCAGCGAGCGCGCCACCGTCCAGAATCCGCTGGTCGCGTATGCAACCGAGATCGGCTGGCAGTACCTGCCTCGCGAGACGGCGCTGACTCTGCGCCGGGGAACGGCGGGCACGCTGCTTTATCCCCTGCTCCGCGACAGGCTCGTGGCGCTGAACCCGGGCGCCGTCGGCGGCGAGGCCGCCGAGCAGATCATCGCCCGGCTCGACGCGGTCCGGACGAACATCGAGGGCAACGCCGAGGTCCTGGCGTGGCTGCGGGGCGAGCGCTCGCTCTTCGTCGAGGCCGACAAGCAACAGCGGAACGTGACCGTCATCGACTTCGACCACGCGGCCAACAACACCTTCCACGTGACGGACGAGTGGGAATACACGAGCGGTCTGTACACCAACCGGGCCGACGTCATCTTCCTGATCAACGGCGTGCCTGTCGCCGTGGTCGAGACCAAGGCCGCGGCCCGGCGCGAGGCCGTGGACGAGGGTCTGACCCAGATCCGGCGCTACCATCGCGAGACGCCGGAGATGATGACGCTGCCCCAGGTCTTCGACGTCACGCATCTGATCGACTTCTACTACGGCGTCACCTGGAGCCTCGACCGCAAGGACCTCTTCAAGTGGAAGGACGAGGAACCCGGCAACTTCGAGCGCAAGGTGAAGCGGTTCTTTGCGCGGGAGCGCTTCCTCCGGCTCCTGCGCGACTGGATCGTCTTCTTCAAGCGCGACGACGAGCTGCGGAAGATCGTCCTCCGCCAGCACCAGACGCGGACGGTCGAGAAGGTGGTCGAGCGGGCGCTGGACCCGGTAAAGCGCACCGGCCTCGTCTGGCACACGCAGGGCTCGGGCAAGACCTTCACGATGATCTGCGCGGCCGAGCAGATCCTCGCCCACCCGGCCTTCGAGAAGCCGACGGTCCTCATGCTCGTAGACCGGAACGAGCTGGAGAGCCAGCTCTTTGGCAACCTCCGGGCCTACGGGCTCGCCTTCGAGCAGGCCACGTCCAAGGCCCGGCTGCGGGAGCTGTTGCGGGCCGACTACCGCGGACTGATCGTCTCGATGATCCACAAGTTCGACCGGGCCGACGCGAACCTCTGCCCCCGGGCCAACGTCTTCGTCTTCGTGGACGAGGCTCACCGGACGACGAGCGGCGACCTCGGCAACTACCTCGTCGCTGCCCTGCCGAACGCGACTTTCGTCGGTTTCACCGGCACGCCCATCGACCGGATTGCCTACGGCCGGGGCACATTCAAGGTCTTCGGGCGCGACGACGACAAAGGCTACCTCGACAAGTACTCGATCGCCGAGTCCATCGAGGACGGCACCACGCTGCCGCTGCACTACACGCTCGCCCCCAACGACATCCGGGTGCCGCGGGAGCAACTCGAGCGCGAATTCCTCGATCTGGTCGAGGCCGAGGGGGTCAGCGACATCGAGGAGCTGAACCGGATCCTCGACAAGGCGGTAGCCCTCAAGGCCTTCCTCAAGGCGCCCGCCCGCGTCGAGAAGGTCGCCCGCTTTGTCGCCGAGCACTTCAAGGCGAACGTCGAGCCGCTCGGCTACAAGGCCTTCTTGGTCGGGGTGGACCGCGAGGCCTGCGCCTTATACAAGCAGGCGCTGGACCAGCACCTGCCGCCCGACTACTCGACCGTGGTCTATACCACGATGCACAACGACAGCGCGCTCCTGGCCGAGTATCGGCTGGACGAGCAGGAGGAGAAGCGCGTCCGGAAGGCGTTCGTCAAGCCGGGCACCAATCCGAAGGTCCTCATCGTCACCGAGAAGCTCCTCACCGGCTTCGACGCGCCGATCCTCTACTGCATGTACCTCGACAAGCCCATGCGTGACCACACCCTGCTCCAGGCGATCGCGCGCGTGAATCGCCCTTACGAGGAGGAGGGCGACGTCAAGAAGCCCGCCGGGTTCGTGGTGGACTTCGTCGGGATCTTCGAGCGTCTGGAGAAGGCCCTGGCCTTCGACTCGGACGTTGTCGCCAGCGTTATCCAGAACCTCGACGTCCTGAAGGAACGGTTCGCCCGGCTCATGCGCGAGGCGGCGCCCCCCTACCTCGCGCTCTGCCGAGAGCCTGTGGACGACAAGAGCGTCGAGCGCGCCATCCAGGCCTTCGGCGACAAGGACCGCCGTGAGGCCTTCTATGCGTTCTTCAAGGAGCTCCAGACGCTCTACGAGATCATCTCGCCGGACGTCTTCCTGCGGGAGCACCTGGACGCCTACACGAACCTCTCGCTGCTCCACGACATCGTCCGAAACGCCTTCAGCAAGAAGGCCGCCCTCTATCGCGACCTCGCCCGGAAGACGGAACTGCTCGTGCGCGAGCGTGTGGAGAGCGGCGGGCTCAATACCACCATGCCGCTCGTCCGCATCGACGAGAAGGCGCTCGACGCCCTCAAGAAAGGCGAGCCGCCTTCCACGTCGAAGGTTCTGAACCTCGGAAAAAGTCTCCTTCACGCCGTGGAAGAGGAAGGCGGCCAGCAGCCGTACCTCTTGCCGATCGGGGATCGGGCCGAAGCGATCCTCGAGGCTTACGACGATCGGCAGCTCAATACCCAGGCCGCGCTCGCCGAGCTGGAGAAGCTGCTGCGCGAGTTCGTCGAAGCCCGCCGGGCGCGCGAGGTGTCCGGCTTCGACGTCAACACGTTCACGATCTTCTGGATCCTCAAGCAGGCCGGCTCCTCCGAGGCGGACGCCATCGCGCCGCGCCTGGAGGAGGCGTTCCGGCGGTTTCCCAACCAGGTGCACAATCCCGAGGAGCGGCGACGGCTCAAGGCCGAGCTGTACAAGGTCCTCCTGCCCGCGGTGGGCAAGGACCGGATGGTGGGAATC
>MGBV01000076.1:8544-12899 GCA_001788415.1 Candidatus Rokubacteria bacterium GWC2_70_16
CATTCAGGCAGCGGGTGCGAGACTGGGCCGAGAAGCTCGGCGTTCGGCCCGAGCGCGTCCAGATCCAGCGGATGACACACAAGTGGGCCTCCTGCTCACCTGCCGGCCGGCTATCTTTCAGCTCGAGCCTCGTCCGTGAGGAAGTGGCGTTCCAGGAGGTCGTCATCGTCCACGAACTGCTCCACCTGCGCGTCCCGAATCACGGCCGCCTCTTCAAGAGCCTGATGTCGGCGTACCTTCCCGAGTGGCAAGGGATCGGTGGGCAGCGCATCGCGCGCTTCTGTCGATTTTCCGACAACGGTGCCGGAGTGAGCGCGGGCCGGTCGTGAGGACAAGCTTCGGCGCCCTGCTCGAGGCGCGGGCGTGCCGCGCGCCCGGGGCGCCCGCGCTCGTCTGGGAGGGCGGCGCGCTCGCGGCGGGCGAGCTCCACCGCGCCGCCCGGGCGTGCGCGGAGGCGCTCGCCGCGCGCGGCGTGGGACCGGGCGATCGGCTCGCGCTCGCGATCGGCAACCGCCCGGCGCTCGCCGTCGCGCTGCTCGCCGGCTGGAGGCTCGGCGCCACCGTGGCGCCGCTCGACCTCCTCCTCGGGTCCCACGACCGCGCAGCGATCCTCGCCGACCTCGCGCCGCGCCTGGTGCTGGCCGAGCGCGACGTGCCCGGCCTCCCGGCGGGGACGGGCGCCGCGACCGAGGCGGGGCCCGGGCGGGCGGCCCTCCGGGCGGAGGACGCCGCGGGCCCCGCGCTCGTGCTCTACACGTCGGGGAGCACGGGACGGCCGAAGGGCGCCGTGCTGTCCCACGCGGCGCTCGAGTTCGCGAACCGCTCCTGGGCCGGTCCGGTCATGGGGCTCCGCCCCGACGACGTCGTCCTCGCCGCGCTGCCGCTCGCCCACGCCCTGGGCCTGAACGGGGCGCTGCTCGCCCCGCTGCTGGCGGGCGCGCGGGTCGTCCTGGTGGACCGCTTCTCGCCGGAGGCGGCGCTCGACGCGATCCGCCGTCACCGCGTGACGGTCTTCCCCGGCGTCGCGACCATGTTCCATCGGATCCTCGACAGCCCGGCCCTCGCCGCGGCCGACCTCGCGTCGCTCCGCCTCTGCGTCTCGGGCGCGGCGCCTCTCGCGTGGGACCTCGCGGCGGCCTGGCGCGCGCGCACCGGCGTCAGGATCCTGCGCGGCTACGGGATGACCGAGCTGTTCCGGCCGATCTCGTACCTCGCCGACGATCCGACCGAGATCCGCGAGGCCGTCGGCCGCCCCGTCCCCGGCGTCGCCCTGCGACTGGTGGACGAGGACGGGCGCGAGGTGGCTCCGGGCGAGGTGGGCGAGCTCTGGATCCGGACCCCGGCGGCGATGGACGGCTACCTCGGGGCGCCCGCCGAGACGCGGGAAGTCCTGCAGGACGGCTGGTTCGCCACGGGCGACCTCGCGCGCCTCACGCCCGAGGGCTTCGTCGTGATCGTCGGGCGCAAGCGCGAGCGCATCCTGCGCGGCGGCTACTCGGTGTTCCCCGCCGAGGTCGAGGCCGTGCTCCTCGCGCACCCGGCCGTCGCCGAGGCCGCTGTCGTCGGCGTGCCGCACGCGGAGCTGGGCGAGGAGGTCGCTGCGTTCGTGGCGTTCCGCCCCGAGGCCACGTGCGGCGCGGCGGAGCTGGTCGCCCACTGCCGGGAGCGGCTCGCGGGCTTCAAGTGTCCGCGCCAGGTCACGATCCTGCCCGCCCTGCCCCGGAGCGCCGCCGGCAAGATCCTGAAGGCCCGCCTCGCGGGAGGCCCCCGCTGATGGACGAGCTGCTCGCGCGCGCGTTCCAGTACCTGCCCGGCGGCTCCTCCTGGATGTGGACGCTGCCGCCCGACGTCGCGTTCGTCGTCGCGCGCGGCGAGGGCAGCCGCGTGTGGGACACGCGCGGGCGCGCCTACATCGACTACGTGCTCGGCTCGGGCCCGCTGCTGCTGGGCCACGCGCCGCCGGCAGTCGTCGCCGCCGTCCAGGCCCAGGCGGCGAAGGGCTCCACGTACCAGTGGCTCAGCGAGCCGATGATCCGGCTGGCGGAGAGGCTCTGCCGGGCCGTGCCGTGCGCCCGGAAAGTCCGCTTCGTCTCGACCGGCACCGAGGCCACGATGTTCGCGATCCGGATGGCGCGCGCCTTCACCGGACGCGAGAAGATCCTGAAGTTCGAGGGCGGCTGGCACGGGCTGCACGACTACGCGCTGACCGGCACCTTCCCGTGGAGCGAGGCGCCCTTCCCGACCGCGCGGCCCGACGTGGGCGGCGTGCCCAAGGGCGCGCTCGAGAGCGTGCTCGTGGCGCCGTTCAACGACCTCGGGACCACCGAGGAGATCCTCGCCGTGCACGGCCGCGATGTCGCCGCGATCATCGTCGAGCCGCTCCAGCGCGCGCTCCGCCCGGCGACGGGGTTCCTCCAGGGGCTGCGCGCGCTCGCCGACCGCCACAAGTGCCTGCTGATCTTCGACGAGGTCGTGACGGGCTTCAGGCTCGCGTGGGGCGGCGCCCAGGAGTTCTACGGCGTGCTCCCCGACCTCGCCACGTACGGCAAGGCGCTCACGTGCGGCTACTCGCTCGCCGCCGTCTGCGGCCGCGCGGACGTCATGGACACGGCCGACCCGGCGCGGAAGGGCACGCTCGACTACGCGCTCCTCTCGGGCACGCTCTCGGGCAACCCCCTGGCCTGCGCGGCCGGCCTCGCCGCGCTCGACGAGCTGGCCCGGGAGGGCGTCTACCCGCGCCTGGCCCGGCTCGGCCGCATGCTGCGCGAGGGCATGGCGGAGGTCGCGGCGCGACGCGGCGTCGGGCTCCAGGCGCTCGGCGAGGGACCGATCGCCCAGCCCGTGTTCCTCGACCCGGCGGCGCCGGCCCTCACCGAGCGCGACCTGCGCCGCGCCGACGGCGCGCGCGCCGGCCGCCTCGGCCTCGAGCTGATCCGCCGCGGCGTCTTCGTGATCCCGGGCGCCAAGCTCTACCTCTCGCTCGCCCACTCCGACGCCGACATCGCCGAGACGCTGGAGGCGTTCGACCAGGCCCTCGTCGCGAGCGCCTGAGTGTCAACCCGCCGGCCTGGACTTCAGGAACAGCCGCAGCCCGCGGAGGTCCGGGCCTCCGACCGCTTCACCTCAAGCTGGGCCGCGAGCTGGTCGATGGCGCCCCCCGCTCCACGGCGGACCATCCTGCCCACCTCGAGGGCCGCGGCGATCTCCTCGGGCTCGAGGCCCACCTCCCGGGCCTTGCCCACGTGGAACTCCAGGCAGCGCGAGCAGTTGGCGGCGACAGCGGCCCCGAGCGCGATCAGCTCCGTCTGGCGAGTGTCGAGTGTCATGGCGTGACCTCCTTCCTGTGGCTATGGACGGAGGTCAGGTGCCCGAGGATACGTCGTCGGGTCGCGGCTCGCAGGTCAACTCGTTGCGCTCGTCGCGGGAGAGGGCGCATCCCCCCTCGAGCAGCTCCCGGAGCCGGGCGCGAGCCCGGTGGAGCCGGATCTTGACCGTCTCCAGGCTGAGCCCGAGCACCTCGGCGATCTGGCGGTCCGGGAACCCCTCGAGATCGCTGAGCGCCACCACGGACCGATAGTCCGCCGGGAGCAGGTCGATGAAGCCGCGGACGCACTCGCTCATCTCCCGGCGGGCGATGTGGAGCTCGACCCCCGGGGCCGTTCCGAGCACGGTGAGGGCCTCGGGCCCGGCCGCCCGCGCCGCCAGCTTGAACGCCGGGCTCCGCAGCCGATCGAGGGCGACGTTCGTGGCGATGCGATAGACCCACGTGGCGAGGGAGGAGTCGCCCCGAAAGCCGGCCAGCGCACGGCTGACCCGGATGAACGTCTCCTGGGTCAGGTCGTCGGCCTCGTGGGCGCCGGCCAGGTGCCCGAGGTAGCGCCGGATCCTCGAATGGAACTCCTCGTACAACCGCTGGAAGTCCGGCGCCGCGCCAGGCGCCCCTTCACTCATGCCGGTATTCTAACCGGGTCGGCGAGCGCGTAGACGGCGACCCTCAGGCCGTCGGCGCCCTGGATCTCGAAGGCGGGGTGAAGCAGCTCGAAGCGCGCCGCGAGCGCCGGCGCCTCCGTCCAGAGGGCCGCGACCGCCTCCGCGCTGGCCACGAGCCCGCCGGGCGGCGGCGTCTTCAGCAGGCGCGCGCCCAGGTTCACGCTCGGCCCGACGAGGGCGAGCGCCGTGTGGGCGGGGGGCCCGACGGGTCCGACCGCGACCTCGCCGACGGTGAGACTCATGCGGGCTCCCGCCCCCGGTCCGCCGTCGCACCCCGTGTCACAGCGCCTGCGCTCGAGCGCGACCCGGATCGCCAGGGCGGCCTCGGCGGCGTCGCGCGTGGACTCGAAATAGAGCAGGACGCC
>MGBV01000077.1 GCA_001788415.1 Candidatus Rokubacteria bacterium GWC2_70_16
CACCGCCCCGCCGCCTCGCGGGTCCCGCGCCAGCCACCTCGCCCGGTGTCAAGCCGCAACGCTTGCGGGAGCGAGCACCGGGGGTCTGCTCCGCCGCGCCACCCGGCGGCTCGCCCGGGCCAGCGCGCGGGTTCACGAATAGGTCGGGCTAGGTGAATACTCCGGGATGGGTGGACGGGCTTGCCGCGAAGCCGGGGAAGAGCGGCGCGCCCGCGGGAACGCCCAGATGTCGCTGCGCCACCTCGGAGAAGAGGTGGCGGAAGTCGGTGGTGACGGCCAAATCGCGTCCCTCGAAGAGGCGCTCGGGGGACAGCCCCGGCCAGCGGCCGTGGACCCGCCCGCCGCGCACGGACCCGCCCAGCACCAGCATGGCCGTGGCATGACCATGATCGGTGCCGCGGTTGCCGTTCTCCCGCACGGTGCGCCCGAACTCCGACATCGTGAGCACGACGACCTCGGCCATCCGCTCTCCCAGGTCCCGGTCCAGCGCGGCCAGCCCCTGGCCGAGCTCCGCCAGGCGCTGGGCGAGCTGGCCGCGCTCATTGCCCTGTCCGGCGTGGGTGTCCCAGCCGCCCGAGTCGGCGAAGGCCACCTCGAGCCCCACCTGGGCCTTAATGAGCTGGGCGATCTGCTTGAGGCTGTCGCCGAAGCGGCCCCGCGGGTACTCGGCGCCGTTGGCGGGCGCGATGCGCTGCGGGCTCGCGGCCTTGAGCATCCGCACGGCCTCGAAGGTCTGTCGTCCCGTCCCGTAGAGGAGATCGCGCACGCCCCGCGAGTACAGCGACTCGAAGCCCCGCCGCGCCGTGACCGTCCCGGGCGTGGCCCCCGCCTCCGCCCTCACGTCGAAGTCCGCCACGCTGCTCATGGCCACGGCCCCCGCCGCGCCGCGCAGGATGCGCGGCAGCTGCGCCCCCATGGCCACGGCGCGGAACGGCGAGGCGCCCTCGGGCCGCAGGGCCTCGATGCCTCGGGCCAGCCAGCCGTCGGCCGTGCTCTTGACGCCGGGCGTGCCCGACTCCATGTAGTCCTGGGCGTCGAAGTGAGAGCGGGTGGCGTCGGGAGAGCCGCAGGCGTGGACCACGGCCAGCCGCCCGGCGTCCCACAGCGGCTTGAGCGGGAGCATCGCCGGGTGCAACCCGAAAAACCCGTCCAGGTCGAGAGTCGTCTCCGAGGCGCCCGCAGCCGGGCGGGCGATGGCGATGCTGCCTCGCGAGGGGTAGTAGTCGGGGTCGCCGTGAGGGACCACCATGCTGAGGCCGTCCACGGCGCCTCGCTGGAAGACGGCGATGAGGATGCGCGGCCGGGCGCTGCGCCCCTCGGCATAGGCGCTGCGGAGGAGGAACCGGGGAAGGCCCCCCATGCCCAGGGTCATGGCGACGGCGGCCAGGGCCCCGCCCTTCATGAACGATCGCCGGGTGCAGTCGCGCATGGCCCTCACCTCCTCTGGAACTCCGGCGAGCCCAGCACCAGCGCGGCGAGCTTCTCCACGTCCGGGCTGTCGAGCTGGGCCGCCAGCGCCCCGCGCGTCTCGGCGCTGACCTGCCCCTGGAGGATCACCGCCAGGAGCCGCTCCAGCACCTGCTCAGGGCGCCGCCGGTCGGCGCCCGCCAGGACACGCTCCAGGTCCACCTGCATCCCCGGGAGCCGCTTCCCGGCAAGGCCAAGGGCGAAGTTCATCCGGCCGAGGAGGGCCCCCGTGTTCACCCAGGCCTCGGCCACATCCGGATGGCCGGTCGGGGGCTGGGCCTCGTAGAGCGGCTCGCCGAGTGCCGCCACCTGGCGCGACAGCGGGAAGCCGCCGCCCAGCAACGCCACGGCAGGCCGGCCGCCCGAGGCATCGCTGCCGGGTGGCAGCAACTGACCGTCCAGGGCCCGCACCGCGCTCGCAACGACTTCGAGCGGTTTCTTGATCTTGGCGCGGACAGCCTCGGCAGAGAAGAACTCCGGCGAGGTGAAGATCGTGAGGAGCATGGCCCGGATGTCGCCCCCGGTCTCCTCGAAGCTCCGGGCCACCCGCTCCACCAGCCCAGGCGGCGGGTTGTCGGCCACGAAGCGGCGGACCAGCTTGGTCGCGATGAAGCGGGCCGTCGAGGGATGGCGCACCAGGAGCGCGATGACGCGGTGGCCGTCCTCTTCACCGCCCCCGGCCGGGACCGCCACCCCGAGCACGCGCTTCTCACCGCGGTCATGCGCCGGCGCCCGGAAGACGAAGCCCCCGCCATCGAAGGGGCGCTCGATGCTCCAGCCGGTGAAGCAGCGGGCCACCTCGATGACGTCCCTCTGCGTGTACCCCCCGTCCACGCCGAGGGTGTGCAGCTCCATGAGCTCGCGGGCATAGTTCTCGTTGAGCCCCAGCTTCCGGCCCCGGTTGGGGCCCGCGGGCAGGACCCAGTCCTCTCGCGTGCTCATCCAGTTGTCGAGGTAGAAGAGCATGGCCGGATGGCGCGCCGTGGCGAGGACCAGATCGCCGAATCGGCCGAGGGCGTGGGGACGGATGGCCTCCCGCTCGTAGGCGGGGAGCATCCAGCGCACGGCCCCCTTGTGGGCGAAGACGTTGAAGTGGTTGAACCAGAAGTCCACCATCACTTCCTGGAGCTGGCGCTCGCTCATCACGGCTCGCAGCACCTTGGCGCTCTGCATCTGCGCGGTGATGACATAGGGTCTGCGCTCCGGGGGGAAGGCCTCCCGCATCTCCTTCCGCGCGGCCTCCCCGGACTTGACCTTCTGGACCAGCGCCTGGTCGGGACGCGGGTATGCCCTCAGCAGCTCGCCGGCGGACATCGTCAGCACCGGGTAGGCCCGCAGCGCGCGCTCCACGGCCTCGTCGGGGATGCGCTCCGGGTCCAGCTGGCGCTCGATCCATGCCGCCAGCCCCATCTGCCTCACCCGCTCCACATCTCCCGGCCGCGGACCATAGGCCAGGCGATTGAGCGCGTGAGCGATGCGCTGCTCCTCGCCGAGCGGGGAAGGCGGAAGCGAGAGGCGGGATGGTCGGGCGGGGGAACCGGGAGCCGGGACGGCGACGGCCTGGTCCACGGTGGCCGGCGGGCGGGCACCCGAGACGGAACAGGCGGCCGAGAGCGCCGCCACCATCAGGGTCAGGATCGGCCTGCCGGACAGTCCCCTCATGCCTGGCCTCCTGGGGATACGACGGCCCTCCGCATCCTGCCGTTTACAGGGCCTCGGAGGTCGCCGCAGCCGGCCCTGCCCCTGAGCGGTTCATCGGCTGTCATGTCCCCTGCCTCGGGCCGGGCATCACCGCGACCTTGATGGCGTCAGGGGATCGGTGGGCGGCAAACGCCTCCTGGATGGCCTCCAGCGGGAACCGGTGGGTGAGGAGGCGCCCTGTCTGGACAGCGCCCGAGGCCAGGAGGCGGATCGCCTCCGGGAACTCGTCCTGGTAGATCATGGACCCGATCATGCGCAGCTCGCGACGCACCACCCAGAAGAAGTGCACCGACGAGGGCTCGTGGGGGAGGCCCGTGAGCACCACGCGCCCCCCGGGTCGCGCCAGCTCGACCGCCTGCTCGACGGCCTCAGGCGTGCCGGCGGTCTCGATCACCAGATCCACCCCCTCGCGCCCCGATAGCTCGCGCGCCGCTCGGACAGGCGGCCCTGTCTCGGTGGTGGCGGTGGCATCGGCGCCGATGGCCTCCGCCAGCGGGAGCCGCCGCCGGCTCCGGGCCACGGCGAGCACGCGCAGGCCTCGGGACTTCAGCACCTGGACGGCCAGCAGACCGAGCGTGCCGACCCCGAGCACGGCCGCCGTCTCCCCCGCCGTCGCCTCGCCCCGGAGCACGGCGCGGACCACGACAGCCAGCGGCTCGGCCAGCAGCAGCTGATCATCGGCCAGCTCGGCGGGGGCTGGCCAGCACACGTGCGCGGGCAGCCGCACCGCCTCCGCGAAGCCGCCATCCACGTCGATGCCCACGGCCGTGCGCGACAGGCAGAGGTTCCAGTTCCCCTCGAGGCAGAGCGGGCAGGCGCCGCAGGAGTAGTTGGGCTGGACGGCCACCTTCTGGCCCGGCGCCACGGCGGTCACGCCCGGCCCCACCGCCGCCACCTCGCCGATGACCTCGTGCCCCATGACGAGCGGGTAGCGCACGGGCCTGTCGCCGCTCCAGATGCGATAGTCCGTGCCGCACAGGCCCACCGCGCTCACCCGTACCACGGCCTCTCCGGGTTCCGGGGCCAGCGCGGCCACCGACTCGACCCGCAGGTCCCGCGGGCCGTGCAGCACCGCCGCCTTCACCGCGGGCTCTCCGCGCGGCCCGCCACGTGGTGCAGCACCGCGCGGGCCAGCCAGGCATCGGCGCGCGCCCGGTGCTCCTGCGGCAGGCCGAGCCCGCAATGCCGGCCGGCGTCGTCCAGCCGATGCCAGCGGTATTCACCCCGGGAGACGTTCCAGTCGCCGCGGAAGCGCGCGTACAGCGCCATCAGGCAGCGGGCGTCCACGCGGGGCCGCCCCCGCCCGAGGCCGTGGGCGCGATGCGACTGCTCGATCATCCGCAAGTCGAAGGGGGCGTTGTAGATCACGACGGGGCGCCCGCGGAGGGCCGCCTCCACCGCGGGCCAGATCTCGGGCCACGCGGGGGCGCGCCGCACAGCGCCCTCGGTGATGCCGTGCACGGCGGCCGCGGCGGGAGAGATGGGGCAGGCCGGCCTGACGAGGGAGTCCACCAGCATGCCGCCGTCGTGGTCCAGGACGCAGATCTCCACGATCTGGTCACCGGCCTCCAGGCCCGTGGTCTCCGTGTCGAGGAAGACGGGGCGCTGGGCCAGGAGGCCCCGGGCCTCGAGCACCGCCTCCTGCCGCGCATCCGCCCCGCGCATCGCTCAGCGGTACAGCTCCTCCAGCGCCTCCCGGTACTCCTCGCGGATCACCTTCCGCTTGACCTTGAGCGTGGGGGTGAGCAGACCGTTGTCCACGGTGAAGTCGCCGGGCAGGATCGCGAACTTCTTGATCTTGGCGTAGGACTGCAGCTCCGTGTTCCTCTGCTCCACGATGCGCGACACCCGCTCCACGACCTTGGGATGCTTGACCAGCGCCGCGGGATCGAGGTTCAGGATGCCCTGCTCCTTGGCGAACTTGGCCAGCTCCTCCGGGTTCACCGTGATGAGCGCCACCGGATAGGGGCGCTTGTCGCCGTGCACCATCACCTGGCTGATGAACGGGTCGCCCTTGAGCAGATTCTCGATGTTCTGCGGGGCGATGTTCATGCCCCCCGCGGTGACGATCAGGTCCTTCTTGCGGTCGGTGATGAAGAGATACCCCTCGGGATCGATCTTGCCGATGTCACCCGTGGCGAACCAGCCGTCGGCGAGGAACACCTCGGCCGTGGCCGCGGGCTGCTTGAAGTAGCCCTTCGCGATGTTGGAGCCCCTTCCCAGGACCTCGCCGTCGGGCGCGAGCTTGACCTCCACGCCGGGGAGCGCCGGCCCCACGGAGCCGAACTTGTAGTGGTCGAAGCGGTTGAAGGTGAGCGCCGGGCAGGTCTCCGTGAGCCCGTAGCCTTCGAGGATCAGGATGCCCGCCGCGTGGAAGAACTCGGCGATCTCGCGCGACAGCGGCGCGCCGCCGGAGACGGCGAAGCGGAGCCGGCCGCCGAGCGCCTCGTGCATCTTGTGGAAGACGAGCTTGTGGGCCAGTCGGTACTTGAAGGCGAGCGCGCCCGGCACCGGCAGCTTGGCCTGCTTGAGCCGGGAGGCTTCCTTGCCGACCCCCACGGCCCACCGGAAGATCTTCTTCTTCACCGGTGATCCCGCCTCGGCCTTGGCCAGCGCCCCCGCGTAGACCTTCTCGAAGACGCGCGGCACGGCGCAGATGAAGTGGGGCTTCACCTCCGGGAGGTTGTCCCGGAGCTTGTCGATGTTCTCGGCGAAGGCCGTGCAGAGCCCCTTGTAGGGGCCGATGAACGACTCCAGCCGGCCGAAGGAATGCGCCAGGGGCAGGAACAGGAGGTGGACGTCGCCCTCGGAGGCCACCAGCACCTGTACCGCGGCGCCGAGCGCCGCCATGTGGTTGCCGTGGGTCTGCACCACACCCTTGGGCGGCCCCGTCGTCCCGGAGGTGTAGACGATGGTCGCCACGTCGTCGGGTCTGGTCTCGGCGACCCGGGTCGCCAGCTCGCCCTTCAGACGCTCCGCGTTGTCGCGGCCGAGCCGGTGGAGCGCCTCCCACGTGAAGATGAAGGGCGAGGGCTCCTTGCCCTCGTAGCCCTGCATGACCACCACCTGCTCGAGCCGGTCCGTCTTCCCCCGCCCCTCGAGCACCTTCGCGAGCTGCACCGGGTCCTCGACGATGAGCGTCCGCACCTCGGCGTCGTTGACGATGTACTGGATGAGGTCCGGCGGGTAGGTCGGGTAGATGGGGATCGTGACGCAGCCGGCGGAGAAGATGGCGAAGTCGGCCTGCACCCACTCGGCGCGGCTCGCCGCCAGGATGCCCACGGCCTCACCCCGCTTCCGTCCCAGCGCGAGGAGCGCGGTGGCGATCTCCCGGGTGGCCTCGCCCGCCTGGCGCCACGTGAGCGTCTCCCACTTCCCGCCTCGCTTGAGCTGCTGGGCGGGTCCGTCCGCACTCTGCTCCACACGGTCCCAGAACATCGTCGCGAGCGTCTTCTCGGCCATCGGGCGTCCTCCCTCAGATCTGTCTGCGGAGCTCCTTGCGAAGGATCTTCCCCACCGGGCTCTTGGGCAGCGACGGGACGAAGCGCACCTGCTTGGGGCACTTGTAGCGCGCGAGCCGCGTCTCGCAGAAGGCCACCACCTCCTCCGCGGTGGCGCGCGTCCCGGCCCGCAGCACCACGAAGGCGAGCACGTCCTCCCCCATGAGCGCATCCCGCATCCCCACCACGGCGGCCTCGGCCGTATGCGGGAAGGCGTAGAGGACCTCCTCCACCTCGCGCGGGTAGATGTTGAAGCCGCCGCGGATGATGAGGTCTTTCTTCCGCTCGACGATGTAGAGGAAGCCGTCGGCGTCGAGTCGCCCCATGTCCCCCGTGTGGAGCCACCCGCCACGGATGGTGCGGGCCGTCTCCTCGGGATTCCGGTAGTAGCCCAGCATCACGTTGGGCCCCATCACGCAGACCTCGCCCGTCTCCCCGGCGGGCAGGACGCGCTCGTCGTCGTCTTGGATGGACACCTGCACGCCGGGAATGGGCTGCCCCACCGAGCCCAGCTTGCGCACCCCGGACAGCCGGTGCGCCGACACGACGGGCGAGGCCTCCGTGAGGCCATACCCCTCCATGAGCCTGCCCCCGAACTTCCGCTCGAAGGGCTCGACGATCTCCACGGGCAAGGGCGCGGCTCCCGACCCCCACACGCGCATGGAGGAGGTGTCGTACTGCCCGCCATCGGGATGGTTCAGGAGGTAGACGAACATGGTCGGGACGCCCGACATGGAAACGGCTCTGAAGTCCTGGATGGTCCGGAGCACCTCCTCCGGATTGAACCAGCGCAGCAGCACGCCGCGGGTCCCCAGCAGGTGGCCCGCGTTCATGACGGTGAGCCCGTAGGAGTGGGAGAGCGGCAGCACCGCCACCGCCCAGTCTTCGCGCGAGAGTTCGTGCAGCGCGGCAGCCGAGCGCGCGTTGGAGGCGAGGTTGCCGTGGGACAGCGCCACGCCCTTGGGCGTCCCCGTGGTGCCGGAGGTGTAGAGGATGACGGCGATGTCGTCGTCACGCCGGTCCACGGCTGTGAAGGTGTCGGCCTCCCGGCCGACCTCCTCCGCGAAGGGGCGGGCCCGGCCATCCCCGCCCCCGTCCACCACGAGCACGTGCCCAAGCGTCGGCAGCGTCCCGATATGGGGCTCGACCTTCCAAAGCATGTCCGTCGAGGTGATGACGACCTTCGCCGCCGAGTGGGCCAGGATGTGGGCGACCTCCTCGGCCCCCAGGAGGAAGATCACGGGAACGATCACCCCGCCGAGCCTGAGGATGCCGCCGTAGCTCTGGATGACCTCCGGGCAGTTGGGCAGCATGACCACCACGCGATCGCCGGCTCCGACGCCCAGCCGGCCGAGCGCATGCGCCACCCGGCACGCCGCGCGGCTCTGCTCCACGTTGGTGATCCGGCGCCCCTCGAAGACGAGGGACACGTACTCGCCGTACTTCTCGAGGCTCTCCTCGCCGAGCCGGGCCAGGTTCATGGGCGCGCTAGCGGGGGGTCACGCGAAAGGCCTCGAGCTGAGTACCGACCAGCTTGAAGAGCCCCTCGACCTCAACGCGGTCGCCGGTCCTGGCGCGGAGTCCCCCCGTGGCCAGGACCCGGATGGACACCCCGCCGTCGATGAGCGTGAAGCTCCAGGAGCCGCCGGCTCCTTCGACCAGCCCCACCGTGCCCGTCACGGTCACCGTGCGGTGGTCGTAGCGGACGGGGTTGGCCGCGAGCACCGACAGCGACACCGCCTGCGCCGCAGCCGGGCCGGCGACGGCCAACAGCGCGAGCAGGGACAGGGCACGGAGCCACGTCATGAGCAGGCTTCCCTGGCGGTCTCGAGCCGGGCGCCGGGGCTCGGGTGGGTGCTGAGCCAGTCGCTCCACAGCGAGGCCTTGCGCTCGCGCTCGAGCCGGGCGAGGAGGGCGAGCAGCGCCCGGCATGGCTCGGGCCCCGGCAAGCGGCCGAGGAGGGCGAGGGCGAAGCGGTCGGCCGCCAGCTCTTCCTCTCGGTCGTAGCTGCGGTACCTCCCCTCCGCCGACGTCTCGGCCGCCACCTGGGTCCCCATGATCCCCAGCGCCACGAGCGGACCGATGATGGGGATGGCCGTGGCCACGGCGCCGCCCGTGGTCCCGGTGTCGTCGATCTTCTGCTTCGTCTCGCGCTCCGCCACCCGGCGCGCCTTGCGCGCGGCGAAGTGGCCCAGCTCCACGTGGCCGATCTCGTGGGCCAGCGCCGCCTGCAGTTCTTCACGCGGCAGCGTCGCCAGCGCCCCCTCGGTCACCAGCAAGCTGAACTTGCAGTTCGGGTGCGGGGCCACGCCGAGGTTGATGGCGCTCACGGGCAGTATGCCCAGCCCCACCGCGCAGCCGTCCCGAGGAGAGCGCCAGATCCCGGCCACCCTGAGCAGCGGCCCCAGCGCCTGGGCAACCGCGACCTTGTCTCCCTCGGTGGGCGCTCTCGGCGCGGCGCGCGGCTGTGTCGTGGCACAGGCCGCCTGGAGACTACATAGCGTGAATATTATCGCAATGTTGCGTAACATACAACGCGCCGCACTAAAAGCCTTGACTCAAAGTGACGCTATGCGTTATCATCCGTGACGTGGCCCGAACCCCCGACTCCCTGTTCCGCATGACGAAGGAGGAGAGAAGCATGCTCAACCCGATGCAGGCCAACGAGCTCTTCACCCAGATGACCAGCAAGGCCGTGGAGGCATTCTCGCTCTGCGCCGACGCCAACCAGAAGATCCTCCGTGAGCTGGTCGACCTCTCCGCCGGCACGGCGAAGGAAGGCGCCCGCCTCTATACCGAGCTGCAGTCCTCGGCCGTCGAGGCGGTCAAGGACAGCCAGTCCTACCTCCTGCGCCGCCAGTCGGAGCTGCAGGAGGCCTCCAGGGACCCCCTGAGCTTCTATCAGAAGAGCGTGCTCGAGTCGGTCGAGGGCGCGCAGAAGGCCTTCCATCTGCTGGAGGGCAATGCCCAGACCATCACCCGCTCCGCCGAACGCCTCCAGGTGACTGCCGAGCAGGCGGGCAAGGAGATCCAGGCCACCTTCGCCCAGTTGGCGGGGAAGGTGAAGGCCGCCTACTCCCCGATCGCCTGAGACACTACCCGGGGATGGCGGAGGGCCGGATCCGGCCCTCCGCCTCCCGCGCGGTCACTTCTCCCGCCGCCGCTCCAGGCGCTCTTCCAGGGCCCGGAGCTGCTCCCGCAGGGCCGCCACTTCGCTCTTCAACGTATCGGCCTCCGCCGCCGGCTCCGCGGGCGGGGCCGCCTTCTTCTCGGTGGAGCCCGCCGGCGGCTGGGGCGACAGCCACCCCGCCCGGGCCGCCCACTCCCGGAACACCCGGTCGGCGTCCCGCTGGCTCGTCATGATGGACTCGAGGCTGCCCCTGAGCGACTTCTGCACGAAGTCCTGCCAGGCCTCGCCGTGCTTGATGAGCTGGTGCAGGAAGGCCGTGGGCAACGCCCCGCGGTGGTTCCGCTCGTTCTCCAGGATGATCTGGGCGAGCGTGACGGAGGTGAGGTCCTCGCCCGTGGAGACGTCCACGACGGAGATCTCCTTGCCCGCGCGGATCATTTCCTCCAGCTCTTCGAGGGTGACGTACCGGCTCTCCTGGGTGTCGTAGAGCTTGCGGTTGGAGTACCGCTTGATCACATACGCCATGGCCGGAGTCTAACACCGCGCGTCAGGGCCCACAAGCCGGCCCCCGCCGGCACGCCCGCTCCTGCTATACTGTCGCCGCGAACCGGCCCAATCCTCACGCCCGAGCAGGAGCAGGAGGACCCGCCATGCAGCTCAAGGGACGGACTGCCCTCGTAACCGGAGCATCCCGCGGCATCGGCCGGGCCATCGCCCTGGCCCTCGCAGAAGAAGGCGCCGACGTGGCCGTCAACTTCGTCTCGAGCGAGGCGTCGGCCAAGCAGGTGATCGAGCAGATCCAGAAGATGGGGCGGCGGGCCATGCTCGCCCAGGCCGACGTGGCGGACTACCCGGATACCTACCGCATGGCGCAGGACGTGCTCCGGGAGTTCGGCCACCTCGACATCCTCGTCAACAACGCCGGCATCACCTCGGACAAGACCTTCACCAAGATGGACCACGCCTCGTGGAAGAGGGTCGTGGACATCAACCTGGGCGGCGTCTTCAACTGCACCAAGGTCTTCGTCGACCAGATGCTGAAGCAGAAGTACGGGCGGGTGGTGAACATCACCTCCGTGATCGGCCAGATCGGCAACTTCGGCCAGGCCAATTACGCGGCGTCGAAGGCGGGCGTCGCCGCCTTCACCAAGTCGCTGGCGAAGGAGCTGGCCTCGAAGAACATCACGGTCAACGCCGTGGCGCCCGGCTTCACCGAGACCGACATGGTCAACGCCATCCCGGAGAAGGTGAAGCAGCGGCTGCTGGACCAGATCCCCATGAAGCGCTTCGGGAAGTCGGAGGAGGTCGCGCGGGCCTGCGTGTACCTCTGCTCTGCGGACGGCGACTACATCACGGGGGCCGAGCTCTCCATCAACGGCGGCCTGTTCATGTGACCGAGCCTGGCGAGCCGCAGCCGTGCCTCACGGCGAGGCGAGCGGATATGGGGAATCCCCAGAGCGCCAGGCCCTGCGCCGCCCAGGCCAGGGGCGAGAGCGCCCAGAAGGCCATCCACGCGGCGCCCCCCGGCGCCTTCTCGTAGACCACCGGAACCCTCGAGGGCATGACGAGGGCCTCGCCGGTCAGCACTGGCTCGCCCCGCTGGTTCGTGCAGACGGTGCGCAGGCGCAGGCGGTTCTTCTCCCGGTTGACCTCCAGGACCTCGGCGCGCGCCGTGATCGTGTCGCCGAACATCACGGGCTTGAGGAACTTGAGGTCCTGCGAGAGGTAGATGGCGCCGGGGCCGGGCAGCCGCGTCCCGATCACGGCCGAGATGAGCCCCGCGGTCCAGATGCCCGGCGCGATCCGCTCCTTGAACATCGTCGTGGCAGCGTACTCGCAATCCGCGTGGATCGGGTTGTGATCCCCGACCGCATCCACGAAATCCGTGATGTCTCCGTCCGCGGCCAGGCGAGCGACCTCGGCCGCGTCACCGACCTGAATGCCGTCGATGGTCAGGCCGATCATGCGGGCGCCTGCTTCAGGGCGGCGGCGACCTCGTTGAGCCGCTGGAGGACCGCCTCGAGGCGGTCCTCGACGCCCTCCAGCTTCTCCTCGAGCTGGACGATCTGCCTGGCGATGCCCGTGACCTGGCTCCGGGAGGGGATCCCGAGCCCGCCGAGCATCGCCTCGATGTGCTGCTCGGCGGCCTTCTTCGCGGGGCTCGCGGCGTCGAGGAAGCCCTCGAGCTGCTTGCCGAGCACCCTCCCGAAGGCCTCGGTGCCCATGGCCTGCTCGAGCGCCTTGCCCCATGCCGCGATCCACTGATCCAGGAATTGCTTCCACTGCCCCATGAGGTCCGGAGAAGCCGTGCCCTGGGTCATGACCTTGGCCCACGCCGCCATGCCCTGGTCCATGAAGGGGCGCCAGAAGGCCTGCGGGTCCAGCGTCTGGCCCTGGGGGGTGCCCATCATCTTGAGCCACTGCTGAGTGCCTTCCTCCACCTGC
The DNA here is from genome assembly GCA_001788415.1 of Candidatus Rokubacteria bacterium GWC2_70_16. GTDB lineage: Bacteria > Methylomirabilota > Methylomirabilia > Rokubacteriales > CSP1-6 > UBA12499. The sequence goes on from MGBV01000077.1 coordinate 12,244, forward strand.
TTCTTCCAGAGATCGAAGAGCTGCTGAGCGCCCATGTCCGGCATCGTCACGGCCCTCCCCTGCGCTGCCCCGACCGCGTCACGACCGCGCCGCCAGCCACGAGGCGACCTTCGGCCAGCAGTGCACCGAGGCGCCGCGCCCGGCGATGAGCGAGATGTGCCCACCGGGCAGCTCCACGTACTCGCGGTCGGCGCTCCCGACGGCGTCGATGAGCGGCTTGACGCAGCCGGGGGGCGCGATGTTGTCCTCCCGGGCCCCCACCGCCAGGACGGGACAGGTGATGCGCTTGAGATCCACCCGCTTGCCGCCCATGACGAGCTCGCCCTTGACGAGACGGTTCGCCTGGTAGAACTCCTTCACCCATTGGCGGAAGAACTCGCCCGGGAAGGCGACGTACTCGTTGGCCCACTTGTTGAGCGCGTTGAACCCCGCCACGTACTCGGCGTTCCAGAGGTTCCACCAGAGATTGAGGCCCGCGCTCAGATCCATCGTTGGCTTGAGAAGCTTGAAGCCGGCCTTGACCATGTCGGGTGGGACGCTGCCGAGCGTGTCCACGTACTTGTCCACGTCGAAGAAGCGCGGGTCGAGCCACAGCCCGAAGAGCCCCACGTGAGCGAAGTCGATGGGGCCGGCCATGTTGATGTAGTTCTTCACCGGGAACTCGGGATGGGTGGCGACGAAGCACGCGGACAGCGGCGCCCCCATGCAGTAGCCGAGCACCGACATCTCGGAGGCGCCGGAGGACTCGAGCGCCTTCCGGGCCAGCCGCGGGAGGATCTTCGTCACCGCGTCCTCCACGGTGAGCCCGTTGTCCTCCTCGCCGAACACGCCCCAGTCCACCAGGTAGAAGTCGAAACCCTGCTGGGTCATGTGCTCCACGAAGGACCCCTGGGGCATGAGGTCGAAGATGTACGGGCGGCTGATGCCGAGGTTGGGGACGAAGAGCAGCGGCGTGCGCCGGGTGCGCGGGGACTGGTACCGGTAGAGGCGCGACTTGTTCGTCCGGTAGATCTCCTGGCGCGGCGTGGGCCCGACCGCGGGTTCCCGCGGGCTCCCGACCATCTCCGCGAAGTGCTTCATGCGGAGGAGGCTCCGTTCCATCTCCTGCTGCCAGCGAGCCCGGGCCTCCGGCGAGAGCCCCGGGATCTCGCTCGCCATGGTGAACAGTTCGTCCTTCATGCCTCCCCCTTGGGCCCGGCCGAAGCCTCGCGCGCGGGGCACCATTGAGCATGGTACTGCACCATGACGCTCTGCGGCAACAGCCTTTCGCGGCGCTCCAGAGGGCTCCTCACAGGATCCCGTCGGCCGCCAGGCCGGCCGCCTGGCTCGGGCCCATGCCGAAGTACTTCTGCAAGATGAGGCCGTTGTGGTACCCGGCGGGCCGACAGGGCCACTTGAGCCGGGGCGGCGTCCGCGTCATCCGCCAGGCCGGCATCTGGAGGAGCAGCTCGCCGTAGACGGGATCGGACAGGCGCCGGAGGCAGCCCCGCTCCCACCAGTGCGGCTCGGCGAGGGTGGCGGTGGGCGCGTTCATGGGGCCGAAAACGATGACGCCCGGGCCGGGGTCGGCCAGGACCCTCTCGAGGATCTCCGCCGAGGTGTAGTTGACCGACCACCGGCTGATCTCCTCCCGGAGCGCGATCTCGTTCTCCATCGTCGTGCGCTGGATCGTGCTGTTGAAGCGCGGGTCGTCGCCCAGCTCGGGGCGGCCCATGACGCGGCACAGGGCGCGGAAGTTCGGGTCAGTGTAGCCGGCGACGAAGGCCCAGCCGTCCTTCACGGGGACGAAGGTGTACGGGAACACCGCCAGCTCGTAGAGCCCCGTCCGGCCGCGGATCGCGCCGCTGGCATGGTAGAGCAGCACCGAGTACTCCAGATAGCGCATGAGCGCCTCGGCCCCCGAGACGTCGATCATCTGCCCGCGACCGGAGCGCTCGCGCCAGTGCAGCGCCGCCAGCGTCCCCAGCGCGCCCCAGGCCGCCTGGCCGTAGGCGCTGATCCACGACCCCACCTTCACGGGCGCCGCCTCGGGATCGCCCGTGAGGTGCAGGAGCCCCGACAGCGCCTGGTCCGTGAGATCGTGCTCGGGCGGCTGGTGCTTCGCGAGGGGGCCGAACTGGCCGTAGGCGGAGCACGCCACGTAGACGAGCCGCGGGTTCAGCGCCGAGAGCCGGCGGTAGCCGAGGCCGAGGCCGTCGAGATGCCCCGGCGCGAACCCCTCGATGAGCACATCGGCGCGAGCGGCGAGCCCCTTGAGGAGTCGGCGCCCCTCGCGCTTGCTGAGGTCGAGGGTCAGGTGATACCGGTTCCGCGCCTCGGCCACGAAGGCCAGCCCGTCGCCGCCGGCCGAGGCGCCGGCGGGCCCCCAGCCCCGGGCGGGATCCCCTTCCGGCGGCTCCACCTTGATGACCTCCGCGCCCAACTCGGCGAGATAGGTCGCCGTGAGCAGCGCCCCGTAATGGCCGTGGGAGAGGTCGAGCACCATGAGGTCGTCCAGCGCCTCCGGCTTGTCGGCGACGCCGCCCGGGTCCTCGGCCGCCCTGATCCACTCCTCCCATCTGCCATCCGCGTGGGCCTCGACATGGCCCTCGCGCTCCCCCACCCGCGCCGCCCTCGGCACGCTCGCCCCGCCCGTCACACGAGCCTCCCTTCGCCCTTCCACCCCTCGGGCGGACCGGCCCCGCGGCGGCCCTCGGCCCAGCGCCCGATGGCCCCGGCGGCCTCCAACTCCTTGATGCGCGCGTCGTCGAGGCCGAGGATGCGCTTCAGCACCAGCTCGTTGTGGAAGCCCACGGGCTTGCCCGCCCACTTGATCCGCGGCGGCGTGGCCGACAGCTTGGGCGCGGGCCCGTACTCGACCATGGTCCCGTAGACTGGATCCTCGTACTCCCACACCGAGCGACGCGCGCGCAGGTGCTGGCTCTCGGCGTGGTCCCTGGCCGTCATGACGGACGCGGCGGCGACGCCAACCTTCCGGGCGGCGGCCTCCACCTGCTTGCGGCTCCGCGCGCGGCACCACGCCGCGAGCTTCGCGTCGAGCGCCGCGACGCTCGGCCGCTCCCGGCGCGCCGCGGCGGTGGCGAAGCGCTCCTGGCGCGCGAGCGCGGGCTCGCCGAGCATGCGGCAGAGCCCCCGGAACTCGCGGTCAGTCCCGGCCACCACCGCCACGTAGCCGTCGGTGCAGCGGTAGACGCCGGACGGCGCGAACACGTGATCGCCGTTGCCCACCTTCTGCCGGTCACGCCCGGTGAGGCCAGCGTAGAGCCACGTCCAGTCCATGGCGCGCACGAGCCCCTCGCACTGCGCCATCTCCACGAACTGGCCCTCGCCCGTGCGGTCGCGCCAGCGCAGCGCCGCGAGCGCGCCCACGGCCGACATGGAGGCACCGAACCAGTCCCCGAGGTAGTTGCCGATCTTGGTGGGCACTTCCCCCTCGCCGGTGATGGCGGTGAGCCCCGACACGGCCTGGGCCAGCCCGTCATAGGAGGCCCGCCCCTTCGAGAATGGCCCCCACTGGCCGAAGCCCGTGTTCGCCACGTAGATGAGGCGGGGGTTCACCTCCCTCAGCTGGCGGTACCCCAGGCCGAATTTCTCCTCGAGGGTGCCCGCCTTGTAGTTCTCGATGACGATGTCGGAGCGCGCGGCCAGCTGGCGGATCAGCTCCTGGCCCTCGGGCCGGTGCATGTCGATGCCCACGTGGTACTTCGAGTGGTTGGCGCAGAAGAAGGCGACGGAGACGTTCTTCCAGAAGAAGGAGGCGTTGCCGAGGATGCGGGTCACATCCCCCTGCCCCGGCATCTCCACCTTGATCACCTCGGCGCCCATCTCGCCCAGGAAGTCGCCGGTGGCGGGACCGAAGTAGATCACGGACAGGTCCAGCACGCGGATGCCCGCCAGCGCCTCCGGCTTCTCGTGGATCCGCGCGGGATCGAAGAGCCTTGCCGCCCAGTCGAAGTAGTCCTTCGGGATCGTCATCGCCGGCAGGATAGCACGGTGCGGGTGGCCGGCCGCCGCCCCGGGGGAACGCGCACCCCGCGCCCCTGTCGACGCGGGTAGCAGGGTGCGCAGGACCCCGCAGGCCGCTCAAAAGGGTCCAGATGCGAGGCGGCGCCCGACGGCCGCACGGGAGGCGTACTCCGCTTGGCGAGCCGAGCCGGAGGCGAGGTGAGCGCATCCGGAGATCCTGGCAAGCGTGAGCGAGCCACGCCGGGCGTGCGGCCGAGGGCGCCAACGAAGTAGATGGGCCCTTTTCAGCGGCCTGCTAGACGGAGAAGATCGAGCCCACCTTCATCGCGAGCCCCATGTCGCCCTTGAGCTTGAGCTTGCCCGACATGAAGGCCATCTGGCCCGAGAGCTTGCCGCCCACCATGTCCAGCCAGTCCTGGCCGGACATGGTCAGCGTCAGGCTCGGGTTGGTCCCGGCCCCGGAGTTCACCACGCAGGTGCCGTCCTTGATGATAGCGTGCCAGGTTCCCCCCTGATCCCCTGTGATCTCGTACTGGATCGTGGCGTTGATGCCGCCGGCCTTGCTGGCCTGGAACTTGCTGGCCATCGCATCGAAGGTCTCTTTCACAGTCGGCATCGCTTCTCCTCCTCCTGGTGGGGCCGTGTGGCCCGCGTGCGCTAGAAGGTGAACAGGTCCATTCCCCCGGTCACCGTCAGGACGGCGCCGGTGATGTAGCGGGCGCGCTCGGAGCAGAGGAAGGCGATGGCGCTGGCCACATCCGCAGGCTCGCCCTCCTTCTGCATCGCCACGCGCTTGACCATCCGGTCGTACAGCGGGGACAGGGTGGCGTTGGGCCCGATGATGCCGGGCGCGATCACGTTGCTCGTGATGTTGTAGCGCGCCCCCTCCAGCGCCACCGACCTCGCGAACCCCACCACCCCCATCTTGCTGGTCGCGTAGGCGGTCTGGCCGAAGCCGCCCATGAGGCCCGCGATGGAGGCCATGCAGATCACCCGCCCCCACTTCCGCTCCCGCATGCCGGGGAACACCGCCTTGGTGACGTTGTAGGTCCCGGTGAGGTTCACCGACAGGTTGAAGTCCCAGTCGGCGTCGCTCATGTCCTTGAGCTGGCCCAGGGTGTAGATGATCCCCGCGTTGTTGACGCAGATGTCCACGGGTCCCACGTCGCGCTGGGCCGTGTCCAGCACCTCGGCCAGCTGCGGGCGGTTGGTGATGTCGACCTCGTAGCCGCACGCCGAGCCGCCGGCCCCGGTGATCTCCGCGGCCGTCTCCCGGGCGCCCTCGCCGTTGAGGTCGAGCACGATCACCTTGGCCCCCTCGGCCGCCAGCGTCAGGCAGTCCTGCCGCCCGAGGCTCCGCGCGCCCCCTGTCACCAGCGCCACCCTTCCCGAGATCCCGAGATCCATCAGACCTCTCCCGTAGGGATTTCGCCCTTGACTCCCATCTTCGCTCGCCTCGCCTGCGGCTGCGGCTCGCCTCCTCGCTCCGCTCGGGGACTCCCCATCTTCGCTCGCCTCGCCTGCGGCTGCGGCTCGCCCTACCGTCCCTTGAAGTCGGGGGGGCGCTTCTGGAAGAAGGCCTGGATACCCTCGCCCGCGTCCTCGGTCTTGAGCACCTTCTCGAAGGCCCGCACCTCGATCTCGATGGCCTGGTCGATGGGCGCCTGGATCCCGTCGTCCACGGCCCCGATGATGAGGCGCGTGGCGATGGGGGGCCGCTTCGCCATCTCGCGCGCCATGGCCTTGGCGTCCGCGAGCGTTTCCCCGTCCTTCGACAGCCGGTTCACGAGCCCGAGGCGGTAGCACTCGGCCGCCGGGATCTGGGTGCCGAGGAGCAGGTGCTCCAGCGCCAGCCCCCGGCCGATGAGCCTCGGGAGGCGCTGGGTGCCGCCATAGCCCGGGATGATGCCCAGGTTGGACTCGGTCTGCCCCATCCGGGCCGTCTCCTTGAGGATCCGGATGTGGCAGCCCATGGCGATCTCGCAGCCGCCGCCCAGCGCATGCCCGGTGATGGCCGCGATCACCGGCTTCGGAAAGCGCTCGATGCGGCGCACCACGCTGTTGCCGAAGCGGATGAAGGCGCCCACGTCCGGGCCGGAGAAGGCCGAGCCCAGGTCGGCCCCGGCGCAGAAGATCTTGTCGCCCGCCCCCGTGATGACGACGGAGCGCACGGCGTCGTCGTGCTCCACCTCGGACAGCGCGGCGCTGAGGTCGCGCATGAGCTGCTCGCTGATGGCATTGGCCGGGGGACGGTTCAGGGTGATGACGGCGAAGCTCTCCTCGCGGGTCAGGATCAGCGTCTCGTACGGCATCGCGATGCTCTCCTTCTATCTCGGTTAGCGGGCTGCCACGCCCCGGAGGAAGATGTCGGCCAGCGCCTCCGCCGTGTCCGCCAGGCGGTAGCCGCGCTTGCCCAGCACCCAGGAGGTCGCCATCTGGTCCATGGCCCCGAAGAGCGCCTTGGTGGCGGTCTTGACGGGGAGGCCCGGGCGGAACCGCCCCTCGGCCACCCCCTCCTCCAGCACGGAGCCGATCAGGGTGAAGTAGGAGGAGATCTCGTGGGCCGAGGCCCCCCGGAAGAACTTCTGCCCCTGCCGCTGCTCCACCTGCACCACCTCCGCCAGCTCCGGGTGCTGCTCCAGGAGCTGGAAGTGCAGGAAGATCAGCCGCCGCAGCTTGGCCACTGCATCCGGCTCGTCGGCGATGGACTTGCGCAGCGTGGCGACAAACTGCGCCATCTTCTCGCGGAAGAGGGTGACGAGGATGTCGTCCTTCGTCTTGAAGTAGAGGTAGATGGTCCCCGCCGCGATGCCCGCTTCCTTGGCGACGTCGGAGACGCGGGCGTTGTAGTAGCCCTTCCGGGCGAACACCCGTACCGCGGCGTCGATGATCTGCTGGGGCTTGTCCGGGTCGCGCATGGCGGGTGACTGAACCGCCATTCATCTTATGCGGGGGCTTCGCCCCCTGTCAATTTGAAAGTGGGCGCGGGCGGCGCGGCAGCTCAGCCTTCCCGCTCGATGAGGCTCGAGACATAGGCACCGAGCCGGGCGAACTCGGCCGCGGAGAGATTCACGAAGACAAGCACCGTACCGGTGCGGTCCCCGTCCCACACCACCGCGGGCAGCTTGAGCGGGGCGCCGGGGGCGGGGGGCGACAGATAGAGGTTCACCCGGTCCCCCGGCCGGAGCGGCAGTTCCGTCGCGACCCTCGCGGAGAACGCGCTCAGGTCCACGGTCTCCCCCGTCGCGCTGCCGTCCGTCCGCTTCTCGATGGTCATGGGCACACGGGCATGCGCGCGGGGCGCGCGCCGCCGGACCTCCCAGGCCGGCACGAAGGGCTTGACCCGGCGCGCCTCCGTCTCGGGCAGCCCGATGAAGTCCAGCGCCAGCTCCTCGGCCGACCTGCGGGCCACGCGGGCGACGACCTCCAGCCGGTCCGCGCCCTGCGGAAGCGCCACCCGCAGCGTCACCGCCGCACCCACGGCCAGCTCACCCTGGGCCCGGACCCGCATCCCGGAGGTGCTCACGTCCACGACCTCGCCAGGGATGACTCGCCGGTCGAAGGTCTCGATGGCGACGGGCCACTCGGCCCTGGCCCGCTCCGCCCGCCGCCGATCCCGTCCGGTCACGCTGGCCTCCTCTGCTGCATGGTCCCCACGACCTTGAGCCGTCCGGCCTCGCCCTGTCAAGCCCTCCGCGCCCTTGACGGCGGTGCGACCGAGCCGTAGGCTCGTGGCGGGCTATCCTGCCGCGGCCTCGATGATGCGGGCCAGGACCTGCGGGTCCACGTTGCCGCCCGAGAGCACCGCGCCCACCCGCGCGCCCTTCGCGAGCGGCAGCTTGCCCGCCAGCAGCGCCGCCGCCGGGACGGCGCCCGTGGGCTCCACGAGGAGCTTCGTGCGGAACAGCAGGAAGCGCATCGCGGCCTCGATCTCGGCGTCGGAGACCAGCAGCACACCCGAGAGGTTCCGCCGGAGCACCGGGAAGGTCAGCACGCCCGGCGAGAGGTTGCGGATGCCGTCGGCGATCGTGGGCGGCGGCGGGATGCTGACGCGCTCCCCCTTCTGGAGCGAGAGATAGGTGTCGTTGGCGCTGTCGGCCTCCACCCCGAAGACGCTGATCCCGGGCCGGAGCCCCTTGGCCACGGTGCTGCAGCCGGCCATGAGCCCGCCGCCACCCACGGGAGTGAGCAGCGCGTCGAGCTCGCCGACCTCCGCGAAGAGCTCCAGCGCCGCCGTCCCCTGCCCGGCCATGATGGCGGGGTCGTCATAGGGCGGCACCAGCACCCGCCCCGTGCGCGCGACGAGTTCCCTCGCCCGCTCCTCCCTGTCCTCGGTCTGGCGGTCGTAGAATACGACCTCGGCGCCATAGCCCCGCGTGGCCGCCAGCTTGAGCGCGGGCGCATCGGTGGGCATGAGGATCGTCGCGGTGGTCCCGGTCAGGCGCGCCGCGAGCGCCACGCCCTGGGCATGGTTGCCGGAGGAGAACGCCGCCACGCCGCGGGCCCGCTCGGCCTCGGAGAGCGACAGCAGCTTGTTGAGCGCGCCGCGGATCTTGAAGGCACCGGCGCGCTGCAGGTTCTCGCACTTGAAGAAGACGGAGAAACCGCTGGCCTCGTCGAAGGAGCGGCTCGTCACCACGGGCGTGCGGTGGATGCGCCCCTGGAGCCGCGCGGCCGCCGCCTCGACGTCCTCGAGCGTCAGCGCGCTCACCCGACGGCGCTCAGGCAGGACGGAAGGGCTGGTCGGAGGTGGAGCGCTCGACGGGCGGCGCGTAGATGACGAGCGTCCTGAACGGCGTCAGCGCCTCCACCCGATGGGCCACCCCCGCGGGAAAGAAGCAGGCCGTCCCCGGTCCCACCTCCTCCTTGATGTCGTCGCCCACCTCCACCAGCGCGCGCCCTTCGAGGATGTAGATGGCTTGCTCCTCGGCATCGTGGCTGTGGCGCAGGGCCACGCCGCCCGGCTCCAGCGTCCCTAGCACGACCTCCACCCGGGTGGAGCCGTTCACGTCGCGCCCCACGAGCCGCCGGTTCACGGTGCCCGCGTGCAGCGGCGGCGAGTAGGGCGGCACGTCCTCCGGTCTCACGATGTATCGCATCTGAATCCTCTATTCACGTTGCTTGAACGTGGATGACTTCGGGTTGCGGTTGAGCCTCTTCGCCGCTTCGCGGCTCATCGGGGCGGCCACATGACCCCCGGGGGGCGGCGTTGCCCCGATTATAGACCAGCCGTTGAGGAGACTCGCCGCCGCCCGTATACTCCCGTCATGCGCGCCTGGCGTCTGGCTGCCCCCGTGTCGGCGCTGGCGGCCGCCGTCCTCCTGGCGGGCTGCTCGGTGATCTCGCTGGAGTTGCAGCCCCGCATCCGGCCGCTCGTCGAGGAGACCGTAGAGGGGTCGGGGGCGGCCAAGATCCTCCTCATGGACCTCTCGGGCGTGCTAGCCGAGGACGCGCCCGGGCTCGCCCTCGGGACGCCCCCGCCGCGCGTCCCGCTGCTGGCGCGCGTCCGCGAAGAGCTGCGCCGCGCCGAGCAGGACGAGCAGGTGCGCGCCCTCATCGTGCGCATCAACAGCCCCGGCGGCACCATCACGGCCTCGGACATCCTCCACCGCGAGATCTCCACGTTCAAGGCGCGCCGGAAGATCCCCGTCGTGGCGGCCATCATGGACGTGGGCGCCTCGGGCGGGTACTACGCGGCGCTGGCCGCCGACACCATCATCGCCCACCCGACGACCATCACGGGCAGCATCGGCGTCGTCATGCTCACGGTCAACACCCAGGGGCTCCTCGAGAAGATCGGCGTGGCCCCGCTGGCCATCAAGTCCGGCCCCAAGAAGGATGCGGGCTCGCCCTTCCGGAGCCTCACCGACGAGGAGCGCGCCATCTTCCAGGGCGTCATCGACGCCATGCACGGCCGCTTCGTGAGCCTCATCGCGGCCTCCCGGAAGATGCCGGAGGAGCGCGTGCGCGCCGCGGCCGACGGGCGCATCTACACGGCCGACCAGGCGCTCGCGCTGGGCCTCGTGGACCGCGTGGGGTACCTGGACGACGCGGTGGCCGTGGCGCGGCAGGCGGCGGGCCTCGCCGAGGCGCGCGTCGTCATGTACCACCGCCCCAGGGAGTACCGCGCGACCTTCTATTCCTCGACGCCCCCCGCGCCCACCGCCGAGGCGGCCGCAGCCCAGCTCGCCGCCCTCGTGGGTGGCGCCGGTCCCCGCTTCCTCTACCTCTGGTGGCCGTAGCGCAGGGAGCGCGCCCCGGCCCCCCTCCGGCGGCCCCGCACAAAGGGTGACGGGAACCGGCCCGCAGGGTGCTAGCCTGTCCGCTGAGGTGGTGCCACCTCACCGCCGCCCGCCGGCACGCCACCTCGCGGGAGGAGCGGATGCGATGAGCTCCCAGCCTCGCGGAGTGCGCCCGCGACGAGCCGCTCGGGGGTTCACCCTGATCGAGCTCATGATCGTGGTGGCCATCATCGGCATCCTCGCGGCCATTGCCGTCCCACTGTACGCCAACATGCAGGTCCGCGCCCGCGTCGCCAAGGCCGAGGCCGACGCCCGGTCCCTCGTGTCGGCCATCAGCATGTACTCCTCGCACATGCGCACGCTGCCGTCCGCGCTGGCCGACCTCAATGCCGCCGCCACCAACAGCCTCGGCGATGTCGCGGGGCCCTTCATGGCCTCGACCCCCGCCGCGCCGGCCGGCTGGAGCTCCTACGCCTACAGCAGCACCTCGCTGGGCACCTTCACCGTCAGCGCCAGCGGGGACGGGACCACGGTCAGCCTGCCCTGACCCCTACTGGTAGCCGCCGGCCCGATCCTGCTCCTGGTTCCAGAGCACCCACGCCGCCTCGCCGCCGTCTCGCGTCAGGGAGCGCGGCGCTCCGGGCGGTCCCGAGGCCGGGACCAGGAGCTCCTCGCCGGGCCTGAGCACCCGTTCCCACGGGCGGCCGGCCGCCGCCCCCGAGCAGAGAGGCGAGCCATGGTGGGCGCGCACGAGCACCGCGCCGTCGCTGCCGGCGCGGATCGAGGCAGCGCCGCCGCGCACCGCGACCGTGACGGGCCCGGCCTGGATCTCCAGCGGCGCGCGCAGCGAGGCCCCGGGGAGCACGGCCGCCCAGACCCAGCCGCTGTCCATGCGCAGGGCGAGCGGCTTGCCGGCGGCGGGCGGCGTCTCGCCGACGAAGAGCTGGGAGAGCGGGGCGAACCTGAGTGAGTGGCCGCCCACGCTGCGGAGAGTGAGGCGTCCGCCCGGCAGGGCCCGGACCCCCTCCCCCTCTCCGATCTGATCCCTGAGCCTCGCGGGCACCCACGCGCTCTTCGCCTTGAGGTAGACCTCCACGTGGCCGCTGATGGTGGCCACGGTGAGGGGCGACTCGGCCGGCTGTGCCCAGGCGGCCGCGGCCCACCACGCGGCACCCGCTGCCATGCCGAGCGGGGCAATCGCGGCGAGCGCGACCAAGGCGATGAGCGCGGACACGGCTGTCCGTCCCGCGGGGGCTGCGCTCACCGCGACAGTGCGCGCGCGGGTCACCGGCCGGTCCAGCGCGGCGGGCGCTTCTCGAAGAAGGCGGCGATCCCCTCCTTCGCGTCGTCGGACATGAAGACCAGCGTCGTCAGCTCGCGCAGGTACCGGAGCGCCGCGCCGTACTCCATGTCGCCCTGGGCGGCCGCGGCCTCCTTCGCGATGCCGAGCGCCGTGGGCGAGAGCCCCGCCAGCGTGCGGGCCAGCGCAGCGACGGTTCCTTCCAGCTCGGCCCGGGGCACCACGCGGCTCACGAGCCCCATCTCGTAGGCCTCGCGCGCCGAGACCTGCTCGCCCGTCAGGACCATGAGCATCCCGCGCTTGCGTCCCGCCGCGCGCAGGATGGGCGCCATGACGATGAGCGGGAGCACGCCGATCCTGATCTCCGGCAGCCCGAACACGGCATCCTCCGAGGCCACCACGAGGTCGCAGCCGACAGCCAGCCCGCAGCCGCCCGCCAGGGCGAAGCCATGCACCTGGGCGATGACGGGCGTCTTCATCCGCGCCATCTGCTCGAGCACGCGCGGCATTCCGCTGAAGGCCTCGCGCGCCGCCAGCGTGGTGCCGCGGTCTCCCACCCCCTTGAGGTCCGCGCCCGCGCAGAAGGCCCTGTCGCCAGCGCCCCGCAGCACGACCACGCGCGCCTCGGGGTCGGCCTCGAGCGCGCCCAGCGCCGCCTCCAGCTCGCGCAGCATGGCCGGGCTCAGGGCATTCCTGACCTCCGGCCGGTTCAGCGTCACCGTCCCCACGCCGTCCGCCACGTGCACCAGCAAGGTCTCGTAGCTCACGCCGTCGCCTCCGCCTCGTCGAGGATGTCGAGGAACTGCTTCAGGATCCTGGCCGTCGCGCCCCACACCACGTCGGCCTCGGACACCCGGTAGAAGTGCACGGGGTGGGCCTCGCCGTCCCGCTCCCACATCTCGGTGCTGAAGATGGCCGGGTCGCGGAGCCGCTCCAGCGGCACCTCGATCACGCGCTCGATCTCCCGCCCGTCCGGGCGGAAGGCGACGGGCCGGCGCACGATGCCCACCACCGGGGTGATGACAAAGGGCGTGGCGCGGGTGGCCGTGTCGTCCAGCAGCCCCAGCACCTCCACGGCATCCGCGGGGAGCCGGATCTCCTCCCACGCCTCGCGCAGCGCCGTCTCCACGCGGGAGGCGTCCCGCTCCTCGCAGATCCCGCCAGGGAAGGAGAACTGCCCCTTGTGGTGCGGCACCGACTCGGACTTCTTGGTGAAGAGGATGTGGGCGCCGGCCCGGTCGGTGATGGGCAGGAGCACGGCCGAGCAGACGAGGTCGCTCCGGTCCAGCGCGATGCGCGGGCGCTCGGACAGCGCCGCATCGAGCCGCGCGCGAAGCACCTCCAGGTCCACGCCGCCGCTCTACCGCGCCTTGAAGTCCGGCTTGCGCTTCTCGGCGAAGGCCTTCGGCCCCTCCACCGCGTCCTCGGTGCCCCGGAGCGTCCCCGAGAGGAAGGCCTCGAGCCTGAGCCCGTCACCGAGCGGCAGCGTCAGGCCCCGGATGACGGCCTCCTTGGCGGCGCGCACCGCCAGCGGCCCGCGCTCGCAGATGGTGTCGGCCCACTTGCGCGCCGTCGGCAGCAGCTCCGCCAGCGGCACGACGGCGTTGATGAGCCCGAGGCGGAGCGCCTCCTCCGCCGTGATGGTCCGCGCCATGAGGATCATCTCCATGGCCTTGGCCAGCGGGATGGCCCGCGGCAGCCGCTGGGTTCCCCCCGCCCCGGGCATGATGGCCCAGCGCACCTCGGGCAAGCCGAAGGTGGCATGGGGCACGGCCACGCGCAGGTCGCAGCAGAGCGCCTCCTCCAAGCCGCCGGCCAGGCAGAAGCCGTTGATGGCCGCGATCATGGGCTTCCAGATCTCCATCCCGCGCGTGATGCCGCCGAGCCCGTAGTCGTTGTGCCCGCGCTTGACCCCGCCCTTGCCGAAGGCCGCCGGGATCATCTTCTTGAGGTCGGCGCCCGCGCTGAACGCCTTCTCGCCGGTGCCCGTGAGGATGGCGACCCAGGCGGAGTCGTCGTCGCGGAAGCGCGTCCAGGCCTCGATGAGCGCCTGGTGGGTCTCCGGGTCGATGGCGTTCATCGCGTCCGGCCGGTTGATGGTGATGGTGACGATGCGGTCAATCTGCTCGTAGAGCACCGAGGGCATGGGCGCGTCTCCTCAGGAAGCGGGTTGAGCCAGGGGCGCGGGGCGGAGCCGCTGCAGCGCGAGCACCGCGCCCAGCAGGGCGAAGCCGGCGAGGTCGGTGGCCAGCCCGGGCTTGATGAGGAGCAGGGCGGCGGCCAGCAGGGCGCCCCGCTCCACCAGGGTCGCGCGTCTCGCCAGATACCCCATGGATCCGGCGGCCAGCGCGATCACCCCCACGCAGGCCGTCACGGTGGCCCAGGCGATCTCCACGAGCGGCCCCTGCCAGAGGAGCGCCGGCGCATAGATGAACATGTAGGGAGCGATGAAGCCGGCCAGCCCGAGCCGCGTCGCGATGAGCCCCGTCCGCACCCAGTCCGCCCGCGCGATGGCCGCGGCCACGTACACGGCCGCGCACACGGGGGGCGTGATGGCCGAGATGATGGCGAAGTAGAAGACGAAGAGGTGCGCGGCCAGGGGCAGCGCGCCCAGCTTGATCAGGGCCGGCGCCACCACCGAGGCGGCGAGCACATAGGCCGCCGTCGTCGGCAGCCCCATCCCCAGGATCAGGCAGACGACCATGGCCAGGAAGAGCGCCCCGAGGAAGCTGCCACCGGCCGTGCCGATGATGAACTCGGACAGCTTCACCCCCACGCCGGTCAGGTTGATCATCCCGATCACGATGCCCGCCGCCGCGATGAGCGTGGCGACGAGCACGATGCCCTTGCCCCCCGCCTCGAGCGCCCGCCCGAGGCCCAGGACGCGCGCCCGGCAGTCCGCCAGCGAGGAGCCCGAGAGGACGAAGATGACGAGCGAGGCGATGATGGACCAGAAGGTGGAGGTCTGGGCCGTGTACCCCTGGAGGAGAAAGTAGGTGAGCAGGATCACCGGGATGAACAGCGCGGCCGAGCGCCGCCACGCGAAGACCTCCCGCGCCCGCGGGATCAGCTCGCGCGGGATGGTGCCCAGGTTGAGGCGCCGGGCCTCGAAGTGGATGGCAGCACCGCAGCCCAGGTAGTAGAGGACGGCCGGCAGCGCGGCGGCGATGGCCACCTGGGCATAAGAGATCTGGAGCAGCTCGGCCATGATGAAGGCCCCCGCCCCCATCACCGGCGGCACGATCTGCCCCCCGGACGAGGCCGTCGCCTCCACCGCCGCCGCGAACTCGGCCTTGTACTTCATGCGCTTCATCAGCGGGATGTTGAAGATGCCGTCCACCACCACGTTGGCCACGGCCGAGCCGGAGATGGTGCCGAAGA
>MGBV01000078.1:0-6568 GCA_001788415.1 Candidatus Rokubacteria bacterium GWC2_70_16
CCGTTCCCCAGACCCGTGCGGACGCTCGACGCCCTCCACCTGGCCGCCATCGAGTTCCTTCGGGGGCGCGGTCAGCGTGTGGAACTCGCGAGCTACGACGAGCGGCTGATCGCCGCGGCGCGGGATCTCCGCATCCCCCTTCGCGACCTCTGACCATCGGGCGGGGCGCGCCGCCCGATGCCCCTCCCCCAGGCGGCGCGGCGTCATGACGGCCGAGCGATCGTGTGCATGGCCTCCCAACGGTACCATCAGGCCCCGCCCCCGTGCCAGACTCCGCGCGGATCGGCGGGACTCGACGGCAGGTGTACGATGAGGGCTCCATGAACGCGCCCGGGGACATCTTGCTCATCGCCTGCTACGAGCTTGGGCATCAGCCGCTGAGCATCGCCTGGCCGGCGGCCGTGCTGGCGGAGCGCGGCTACGCGCCGGCCGTGCTGGATGTGTCGGTGGAGCCCTTCGATCCCCAGAAGGCCGCCCGGGCCCGGCTCGTGGCCGTCTCGGTGCCCATGCACACCGCGCTCCGGGTGGCAGTGACGGTCGCCGAGCGCGTGCGCGCGGTGAACCCCGGCTGCCACATCTGCTTCTTCGGCCTCTACGCGCACCTCAACGCCGGGCACCTCCTCTCCCACGGCGTGGACAGCGTCATCGGCGGCGAGCCCGAGCAGCCGCTGGCCGATCTGGCCGACGCCCTCGCCGCGGGCCAGGAGCCCCGTGCGCCCGGCGTCGCCACGGCCGTGGCGCCCGCGCCGCCCCACCTCCGACGCCACCCGCTGCCGCGACCGAGCCGCGCCTCGCTCCCGGCGCTCAAGAAGTACGCGCGACTCGAGCGCGCCGGGCGGCGGGAGGTGGCAGGCTACGTCGAGGCGAGCCGCGGCTGCCTTCACCTCTGCCGGCACTGTCCCATCCCGCCCGTGTACGGCGGCCGCTTCTTCGCGGTCCCCCGGGACACGGTCCAGGCGGACATCCGCCAGCAGGTCGCCGCCGGCGCCACCCACATCACCTTCGGCGATCCGGACTTCCTCAACGGGCCCGGTCAGGCCCTGGCGGTGGCGCGGGGGCTCCACGCCGAGTTCCCCGAGATCACCTTCGACTTCACCGCCAAGGTCGAGCACCTGCTGAGGCACCGCCGGCTCCTCCCCGAGCTCGCCGCGCTGGGCGCCATCTTCGTCGTCTCCGCCGTCGAGTCGCTGAGCGATACGGTGCTCGGCCACCTGGCCAAGGGACATGCGCGCGCCGACGTGGGGGAGGCGCTCGCGGCGGTGCGCGGGGCCGGCATCGCCTTCCATCCCACCTGGGTCGCCTTCACGCCGTGGACGACGCTCGAGGATTACCGGGACATGCTGGACTTCGTCGAGCGCGAGGCACTCGTGGATCACGTGGACCCGGTGCAGTACTCGCTGCGGCTCCTGGTGCCGCCCGGCTCGCTGCTCCTCGAGAGCCCGGCGCTGCGGCCCTTCCTGGACGGGCTCGTCCAGGAGGAGTTCTCCTACCGGTGGGCGCACCCGGATCGCCGCATGGAGGCGCTCCACATGGCTGTCGCCGCCGTGGTGGCCGAGGCCGCCGAGCACGGGGAGGATCCGGCCATCACCTTCGCTCGGGTACGCGCGCACTGGGCCGCGGCTGCCGGCCTCACCCCGGGCCCGGCCGTAGCCACCGGCCTCCCCCGCGACCGGACCCGCCCGCCGCGCATGACCGAGCCGTGGTTCTGCTGAGCGGAGCCCACGCGGGGCCAGTTGGCCCTGACGGGATATTCGGGTACAGTGGTGATCTAGCAGGCAGGCCCCAAGGAGGACCTCATGAGCGACGATCTCAAGGCGAGGGTGCAGGAGCTGATCGAGTCGACCATCAACCCGGCCGTGGCCGGCCACGGCGGTTTCGTCGAGCTGATCGACGTCCAGGAGAACAAGGTCTATCTCCAGCTGGGCGGCGGCTGTCAGGGCTGTGGTGCGGCGGACATCACGCTGAAGGCGGGGATCGAGCGACTGATCAAGGAGGAGCTTCCGGAGGTCGAGGAAGTCCTCGACACGACCGACCACTCCTCCGGAAGCAACCCCTACTACACTCCCGGCAAGTAGTCCCGCCCCCTCACCCGGTTCCGCTCCCTCGACGGGGGAGCGGCAAGGGTGAGGAGGACGCCTGTCAGGCTGTCAGCACCGGCCGGATCCGGGCCAGGAGGTCCTGCCCGGCCCGGTCGTCAGCCACGAGGTCGATCAGCTCCGGGCGGCCCACGCCGAGGCCGAGCTCCGCCGCCCTGGCGATCTGCGCCTGCTCGAAGACCCGCCCGGCGGACACAGCGCGGGTCGTCCCGAGGAGCCGGAGCATCGCCACCCCCACGGCATCCACCGCCACGCGATCGAGGCCCCCGATCATCACGCCGGGGGCCGCCTTGCCCCCCGACTCGGGCCCGCCGTCCACGAAGGCCTCGAGCCCGTCCAGCAGCACGAGCGCGGGGCGATAGAGCAGGTTGATCTCGGCGATCATCTGCCGCTGGGCCGGTGATCCGTGCAGCTCGCTCATGTAGTTGTAGCCGTCGGGGCCGTGCTTGCCCACCGCCCCCACGCTGTTCTTGAGCGAGAGCGTGAAGTGCCCCCCGAAGCGGTGGGTCTTGAGGCAGCAGGTGGACACGATGGCGTCCGCCTCCTCGAGGAGCCGCGGGAACAGGACACCGCGCCGCCAGTGGCGACCCGGCAGCGGGCGCGGGATCCACTCCCCCGCGGGGCTCGCGGCGATCCATGGCGACAATGATACCGTGGGCGAGATCGGCGCCGGCGGTGGGGATCCGCGCCCGTCAGACCTCCAGCCACTCCCTGCGCACGGCCGCGTTGGCCCTGAGGTGCTCGGGCGTGCCCTCGAACACGATCCGGCCATGCCCCATCACGTAGAGCCGGCTGCTGACGCGCAGCGCGATGGTGAGCTTCTGCTCGACCAGCAGGATCGAGATGCCGCGGCGCGCGATCAGCTCCAGGAGCCCCGCGACCAGCTCCACCATCTTCGGCGCCAGCCCTTCGGTGGGCTCGTCCACCATGATGAGGTCCGGGTCGCCCATGAGCGTGCGGCAGATCGTGAGCATCTGCTGCTCCCCGCCGGAGAGCACGCCGCCCGGCGTGTCGACGCGCTCCCGGAGCAGGGGGAACAGCGCGAAGACGTCGTCGAAGGACCAGCGTCCCTGCCGCTTCGTGGACTTCATGCCCAGGATCAGGTTCTCCCGCACCGTGAGCCCCGGGAAGATGTCGCGGTTCTCGGGCACGTAGCCGAGCCCGCGGCGGGCGATCTCGTGCGGCCGGAGCCCGACGATCTCCTCGCTCCTGAAGAGGATCGACCCCCGGGGCGGCACGTCCCCCATGATGGCCTTGATGGTCGTCGTGCGCCCGACCCCGTTCCGCCCCAGCAGGCTCACGATCTCCCCCGGCCCCACATCGAACGAGACCCCCTGGAGGATGTGGCTCTTGCCGTAGAAGGCGTGGAGGTCGCGGACGCGGAGCATCAGTGATGCTCCGTCCCGAGGTAGGCGTCCTGGACCGCCCGGTTCGCGCGGATGCGATCGGGCGTGTCGGTGGCGATGATCTCCCCGTACACCAGCACCGAGATCCGGTCGGCGAGGTTGAACACGACCCCCATGTCGTGCTCGACCATCACGAGGGTCTTGCCCGCCGACAGGCGGCGGATCAGTTCGACGGCGTAATCGGTCTCGCTGTGGCTCATCCCGGCGGTGGGCTCGTCGAGGAGGATGACGTCGGCGCCGCCTCCCACGGTGATGCCGATCTCCAGCGCCCGCTGCTCGGCGTAGGTGAGCACGCCCGCCGGCACGTCGCGGCGCGCGCCGAGATTGATCTGGGAGAGCACGGTCTCCGTGCGGTCGTGCGCGTCGCGGAGCCGGTCCACCCGGTGCCAGAACGAGTAGTGGTACCTGAGCGACCAGAGGACGCTGCACCGCACGTTCTCGTAGACGCTGAGCCGCGGAAAGATGTTCGTGACCTGGAAGCTGCGCGACAACCCCCGGCGGTTGATCTCGAAGGGCGGCCGTCCGGTGACCTCCGCCCCCTTCAGGCGCACCGTTCCCCGCGTGGGGGGGAAACGGCCGCTGATGATGTTGAAGAGCGTGGACTTGCCGGCGCCGTTGGGGCCGATGATGGCATGCCGCTCGCCCTCGACCACGTCCAGCGTCACGCCGCGGATGATCGGCGTGGCGCCGAAGCTCTTGTGCACGTCCTGGAGCCCGAGGGCCGGCGCCCGGGTCACGGCGCTCCGCCCCCTGCGATCCGCTCGGAGGCAGCCTGCCAGCCCGCCTCCACCAGCGCCCAGCTCCTGCGGAACGCGTAGAGACCCCCCACCAGCAGGGCGACGCCGGCGATCCACGGCCACGGCCGCGACACGTCCATGGCCACCCAGAACAGCGTCATCCGGGTGCCCAGCTCCGGCTTCGTCGCCAGGCGGTAGTTGATCTCCAGGAGGAGGCTCCCGCCGAGGGCCATGATGAGGGCCGGCGCCAGCGCCGCCAGATAGCCCGGGATCACCTTGTGCACCACCCGGGCCCGCGCCAGCGGCACGTGCAGCGCGATCAGCGCCGCGAGCCCGCCAGGCGCGAAGAGCACCACGACGATGAAGAGGATCCCGAAGTAGAGCTGCCAGGCCGTCGTGAAGTCGCTCAGGCTCACCTGCAGCCAGGTGATCAGCATCGCGCCCAGGATGGGGCCGAGGAAGTTGCCGATCCCACCGATGAACGCCATGAGGAGGACGGTGCCGGAGCGGGCCGCGCCCAGCGCCTCCGCGGCCACGATCTCGTAGTTCACCGCGTGCAGGCCACCCGCCACGCCGGCGAACATCGCCGACACCGCGAAGGCCAGGAAGCGGACGCGCTGCGGGTTGTAGCCGACGAACTCGGTGCGCTCCGGGTTGTCGCGGACGGCGTTGCACATCCGGCCCAGCGGCGTGCGGGTGAAGGCGTACATCAGCACCACCGAGAGGAACGCCCAGAAGGCGATGAGGTAGTAGACCTCGAGCTGGGAGGCGAACTTGAGGCCCAGGAGCTGCGGGGCCCGGGTGCGATTGGCCGTGATGCCCTCCTCTCCCCCGAAGAACCGCGTGAGCATCAGCGAGGCCGCCACCACCAGCTCCCCGAGGCCGAGCGTGATCATGGCGAAGACGGTGCCGGCGCGCTTGGTCGTCACCGAGCCGATGAGCAGCCCGAAGAAGAGCCCCCCGGCGGCGCCGAAGAGAGGCACGAGAGCCACCGGCACCGGCAGGCCTGCGTTGATCCAGCGCATCCCGTGGATGGCGACGTAGCCGCCGAGCCCGAAGTACACCGCGTGCCCGAAGGACAGGAGCCCGGTCTGGCCCAGCAGCATGTTGAACGAGAGCGCGAAGATGGCGGCGATGCCCATCTGGCTGGCGAGGGAGCGGACGAAATCGCTGTCCAGCCCCGGCACCACGGGCAGCACCGCGAGCCCCACCGCCGCCAGCAGCCAGGGCCACGGGCGGCGCCGGCGCCGCGCGGCGGCGCCCGGCAGCGCCGCGGACACGGCGGTGGACGGCTCCGCGTCGTTCACGTCTCGCGGGTCCCCATCAGGCCCTTGGGCCTGACGATCAGCATGAGCACGAGCAGGACGTAGGGGATCATGGGCGCCGCCTGGGCGATCTTGATCGCGAACAGCTCGTACAGCGCCGAGTCCCGCCCGACGGTGATCCCGGCGTGCCGGAGCAGATCCAGCACGGAGACGTCCAGGGCCACCGCGAAGGTCTGGATGATGCCGATGCCCAGCGAGGCGATGAGGGCGCCCGCGAGGGAGCCCAGGCCTCCGATCACCACCACCACGAACACGATGGGGCCCAGCGCGGCCGCCATGTTCGGAGTGGTGAGGAGCGCGAAACCCCCGATCACTCCCGCCAGCGCGGCCAGGGCGGTGCCAGCCGCGAAGACCCGCATGAACACCAGGGGCACGTTGTGGCCCAGCATCGCCACCGTGCCGGGGTGCGTGAGCGCGGCCTGGATGATGAGCCCGACGCGGGTGCGCCGGAGCGTCAGGTAGAGCGCCACGAACATGCCCACCGACACCGCCATCATGAATGCCTTGTAGGCGGGATAGCTCGTGGTGAAGAGCGTGAACAGGGGGAAGTCCAGCACGGCCGGCACCCGATTCTCGATGGGGTTCCGCCCCCACCCCATGACGACGACCTCCTCGACCAAGTACGCCAGCCCGAACGTGAACAGCAGCTCCGGCACATGCCCGTGCCGGTGGACGTACCGGAGCCCGTAGCGCTCCACGCCGGCGCCGATCAGCCCCACCAGGAGCGGCGCCAGCACGAGGGCGGGCCAGAATCCCGCAAGCTTCCCGAGCTGGTAGGAGAAGTAGGCGCCCAGCATGAACATGCTGGCATGCGCGAAGTTCAGCACGCCCATCATGCTGAAGATGAGGGTGAGACCGCTCGACAGCATGAACAGGAGCAGCCCGTAGACGACCCCGTTCAGCATCGAGAAGATCACCAGTTCCAGCATCGCTCAGCCGTCGGGACACGGGCACGGGGCGGGGCAGGCTCCCTTGCTCGGACCCCCACTCGCCGTGAGCCTGCC
>MGBV01000078.1:6586-12489 GCA_001788415.1 Candidatus Rokubacteria bacterium GWC2_70_16
CGTGGCGGTGTCCTTGGCCTCGACCTTGCCGTTGGTGACGAACCCCAGCCCCGTCTTCTCGACGTCGTACTTCACCTTGTCGGCCATGGTCGAGATGAACAGCGGCTGCAGGAGCTGGTGGTTGTCGGCCCGCATCTCGACATCGCCGAGCACCGTCTTGTACTTCATCCCCTCCAGCGCCCTGGCCACCTTCACGGGGTCGTTCGACCTGGCCTTCTTCATCGTCTCGACGAGCATCTCGAACATGGTCTTCATCCGCCAGTAGGCGAAGTCGTCCTCCTTGCCCGTGAAGCGCTTCTCGTAGGCGACCTGGTCGGGGTCGGCCTCGGGGATCACGTTCTTGTGCCACTCGGTCACCTGCTTGACGTGGCCGACGCCGTCGCGCCCGATGGCCGTGGGCGAGCCGAGGGTGCCCGCATAGTAGGTGTACC
Organism: Candidatus Rokubacteria bacterium GWC2_70_16; assembly: GCA_001788415.1. Classification (GTDB taxonomy): domain Bacteria; phylum Methylomirabilota; class Methylomirabilia; order Rokubacteriales; family CSP1-6; genus UBA12499. Next base: position 7,018 of record MGBV01000078.1, read on the forward strand.
AGTCCACCTTCAGCCCCGCGTCCTTGCCCGCCTTGATCAGGAGCAGCATGTCATTGCTCCAGTTCCCGGTGATCACCGAGTCGGCCCCGGAGGCCTTGATCTTGGCCACGTAGGGGGAGAAGTCGGTGACCTTCTGCAGCGGGTGCAGCTCGTCCCCGACGATCTCCACGTCCGGGCGCTTCTTCTTGAGCATGGTGCGCGCCGCCGCCGCCACGGCCTTGCCGAACGAGTAGTCCTGGTTGATGAGGTAGACCTTCTTGACGCCCTTGTACTGGGCCAGATAGGCCGTGAGCGCCTCCATCTTCATGTCGGCGTCGGCGTCGAAGCGGAAGTGCCAGAAGTTGCACTTCTCGTTGGTCAGCGCCGGGTCCACTGCCGCGTAGTTGAGATAGAGGACCTCCTTGCCCGGGTTGCGCTCGTTGTGCTTCAGGACGGCGTCCGTGAGGGCGTGGGCCACTACCGAACCCACCCCCTGCGAGACATAGCGCACGCCCTCGTCGATCACCTTCTTCAGGATGATGAGCGACTCCTGCGGGCTGATCTTGTTGTCGAAGGTGAGCAGCTCGATCTTCTGCCCGTTGACCCCGCCGGCGGCGTTGATCTTGTCCACGAAGTAGCTGAAGTGCTTCTGGCTCAGGATGCCGGCGCTGGCGGCTCCGCCCGACAGCGGCTCGATCATGGCGAGCTTGAGGGTGCCCTGTGCCTGCGCCACCGAGGCCATCACGGCCAGGGCGAGGGCGCCGAGCACGATGCTGCAGACAACGTGGCGTCTCATTGTTGGCTTCCTCCCTGTTCCCGACATCGCTGGATCGAATGGATGGGTTGCCGGGCGCCGCCCGGCGCCGGGTTCAGAGAGTATATGCGCAGACGGGCGCGCTGAGAAGGCCTTGCCCGGACCTGCCCGCAGGCGGAGCGGGGTCGAGTGCCGTGCGGCTAGGGGCCCTCGCGCCCGAGCCTGGCGCGGATCGCCCGGGCGCGCGCCCCCAGCGGGGCCGCCTCGGCCTCCCGCTGCGTCTGCCTGAGCAGGACGGCGTACGCCTCGAGGCTCTCGGCCACCTCGGGATGCTCCGGGCCGAACACCTTCTCGCGCACGGCCAGCGCCCACTGGTAGAGAGGCTCGGCCTCGGCGAACTTGCCCTGGATCCGCGAGACGGCGGCCAGGGAGGCGACGGCCCGGGCCACCTGCGGGTGCTCGCCTCCCAGGGACTTCTCGGACACGGCCAACGCCCGCCGGAGCAGCGGCTCCGCCTTCGCCGGCTGGCCTTGCCGGAGCGCGAGGTCTCCCAGGACCAGCAGCGTCTCGGCCAGCATGAGGGCCTCCCACTGGGGGGCCTGCCCGGGGGCGGCGGCCGGCGAGAGGACAAGCGCGAGCAGGCCCGCCATGAGCCATCTGCACCAGAAGATCGAGGCCAGGCCATGCCGCATGCCTGAGAGCCCCTCCAGGGCTCCCGCCGCGCATCTGCCCGTCGGAACGAGAGGTAGTGGGAGTCTAGCCGGGCCTCGCCGGAGGTGTCAAGGCCATTGGGCCCGGGATGGCACTTGACTAGTGCATCCGCATGGAGGAGTCTATGGGAACCTCAGGAGGGCCACCCATGGAACGGAAGCGCTTCGTGCCCGCCGCCGTGCTGTCCTCGCTGTCGCTGCTCGTCCTCGCCGGCTGCGCCGAGGTCAAGACCAAGGACCAGGCCGTCGAGCCGCGGACCCGCATCTACGTCGCCAACGAGAGCGGGAACTCGGTGACCGTGGTGGACGGCGTCAGCTTCCAGGTCGTCGGGACCGTGGAGGCGCGCAACCACTCCACCCACGACCTGGCCGTGACCCGGGACGGCAAGTGGCTCTTCGCCACCAACCTGGCCTCGGGCCGGCTCTCGGTGGTGGACACCGACCTCATGGAGACCGTCGCCTCCATCGCGACGGGGAACCGGGCGCATGTCGTGACCCTCACCAACGACAACCGCCACGCCTGGGTCTGCAACATCGGCGACAACAACATCTCCATCGTGGACACCAAGAGCTTCCGCATCCTCGGCACAATCCCGGTGGGCAAGGGGCCCACGGGGCTCGCCTTCTCGCGCGACGGCCAGTTCGCCTACGTGTCGAACCAGGGGGACAAGACCGTCGAGGTCATCGAGACGGCCTCGCACCGGATCATCAAGACCATCCCGGTGGGCGCGAACCCGCACTTCCTCGTCCTGGGGCCCGACGGCCGCATCTGGGGCACGAACACCGGCGGCACGGACATCTACGTCATCGACCCGGGCAGGCAGGACAAGGTCGCCTCGCTCAACGTGGGGCCCGCGCCCCAGCAGATCGCCTTCGGCTTCAAGGGGCTGCAGGGGCCCAATGCCTACGTCACGGTGGGGGGGCTCAACAAGATCGTGGTCGTCAGCGCCGACGTCAAGGCGCTGCGCATCCTGGAGCAGATCGACGTGGGCCAGCGTCCCAACGGCGTCTGGGCCAACCGCGAGGGCACCCGGGTGTACGCGGTGCACGAGGTATCGAACGACCTTCGCGTCCTGGACACGGGGACGAGCCAGGTCATCGCCACGGTGCCGGTCGGCCGCAAGCCGATCCGCGTCGTCTATCACGGCGGCTAAGGTGCCGGGCCAATGAACTTCGCCATACTTCGTTCTCGGTCGGCGCGGGCGCTCAACGTCCAGCGAGGACGCCTCGCGCCCGCGCCTCCCTCGGGCCTCGTCTGGCTCGTTCCTTGGCCCGGCACCATGCGGGGGCACGCGTGGAGTGGGCGACACTCGTTGCAGGCGCACCAGCTGCGGGGGAGGAGCGCACCATGGACAGCATCCGGCACCTAGCGGCGGCACTCGGCGTGGCAGTCATCGTCCTGCTCGGCTGGGGGGCCGCGCAGGCGTCCGCGCAGGGGACGCCGGTGGGCAGCGCCCAGAACGCCATCGGCACGCTGCTGGTCGTCAGGAGCGACGGCATCGAGGACCGGCTGCAGGGCAAGGGGTCGCTGCCGCTCTACGAGGGGGACGTGCTGCGGACGGAGGCCTCGAGCCAGGCGCTCATCCAGTTCCGCGAGGGCGTGCAGGTGGCGCTCAACGAGAGCACCGCCTTCAGGATCCTCTCGCGCTGGGAGAAGACGCGGGGCATCACCCGCATCATCCGGCTGGAGCGGGGCGAGGTATGGGTGACCACCGGCGAGGGCCCCAAGCAGCTCGAGGTGGAGACCCCGGTGGCGACGGCGATCGTCGAGGGCACCGAGTTCAACCTCAAGGTGCAGGAGGACGGCCAGAGCGTCCTCACGGTGATCCAAGGCGTCGTGCAGTTCGGCACGGCCTTCGGCACCTGCCCCATCCGCACGGGAACCATGAGCTCCGGCGTGCGCGGCAAGCGCTGCACCAGGCCCGCCGAGACCCAGGTCCAGCCGGCCATCGCCTGGAAGCAGGCCCTCACCCAGTAGCGCTGGCGGGGAGCCTGCCGCCGGCGGCGCGGGCCGTCTCCGCTCGCGCGGCAGGGACCGGAGCGTCAGGGGGCCTTGGTGCCGGCCTTCCCGCTGGCCGCCGCCGGGAGGGTCCGGCGCGCCTGCCCGGTCTGCACCGCCGCGCGCGCCACGGCGCCGGCCACCGCCTCGGCCACCCGCTTGTCGAACACCGACGGGATGATGTACTCCTCGCTCAGATCGCTCGCCGAGACGATGGCGGCGATGGCGCGCGCGGCGGCGATCTTCATCTCGTCGTTGACCTGGCGGGCGCGCACGTCGAGGAGACCGCGGAAGAACCCCGGGAAGCACAGCACGTTGTTGATCTGGTTCGGGTAGTCCGAGCGCCCCGTGGCCATGACGCGGACGATGCCGTGCACCGCCTCGGGCATCACCTCCGGCGTCGGGTTCGCCATGGCGAAGACGACGGGGTGCTTCGCCATCCGCTGGATGTCCTTGGCCGTCGCCACGCCCGGGCCGGACAGCCCGATGAACACATCCGCCCCCTTGAGGGCCTCGGCGAGCGTGCCGCGCACGCCCTTCTCGTTGGTGTGCTCGGCGAACCAGGTCTTGATCGGGTTCATGTTCTCGGCGCGGCCGCGGTACAGCGTGCCCTTGGTGTCGCAGCCGATGACGTGCTTGCACCCCACGGCCATCAGCAGCTTGGCCGTGGCGATGCCGGAGGCTCCGGCCCCGGAGAAGACGATCTTGACGTCGCTCATCTTCTTCTTCACCACCTGCAGCGCGTTGAGCAGCGCCGCCAGCACCACGACGGCCGTGCCGTGCTGGTCGTCGTGGAAGACGGGGATGTCCAGCTCCTTGCGCAGCCGGTCCTCGATCTCGAAGCAGCGCGGCGCCGAGATGTCCTCGAGGTTGATGCCCCCGAAGATCGGCGACACGGCGCGCACGATCCCCACGATCTCGTCCACGTCCTTGGTGGCCAGGCAGAGCGGGAAGGCGTCCACGCCGGCGAACTCCTTGAAGAGGAGCGCCTTGCCCTCCATGACGGGGATGGCGCCCTTGGGCCCGATGTCGCCCAGGCCCAGCACCGCCGTGCCGTCGGTCACCACGGCGACGCAGTTCTGCTTGATGGTGAGCGTGTAGACCTTCTGCGGGTCGTCGTGGATGGCCATGCAGACGCGCGCCACCCCGGGCGTGTAGGCCATGGAGAGGTCGTCGCGCCCCTTCACCGCCACCTTGCCGCGGACCTCGATCTTGCCGCCCAGGTGCATGAGGAAGGTCCGGTCGGAGACGTGGACCACCTTCACCCCGGCCACGTGACGGAGGGCGTCCACGACCTGGTGCCCGTGCTTGCTGTCGCGGGCGTTGAACGTGATGTCGCGGACGACCACCTTGGGGCCCATCTGGACGATGTCGATGGCCCCGATGTCGGCCTCCGCGCCCCCGATGGCGGAGGTGACCTTGCCGAGCATCCCCGTCCGGTTCCGGATCTCGAGACGGACCGTCATGCTGTAGCTGGCGCTGGGGGCGGTGTGCATGGGCTCGATCCTCCTTGATGGCTTCTGCCGTGACGCTGGGGTCGCGGCGATGGTCTCCGGTCGGGTCGCGCGGGGGCTGGAAGAGGTGCTACCTCGCTCTACGAGCACCATCCGTCATGGGAGCGCCATGAGTCCATGAGCCGTTTGTCTCATTTTCCGCCCCGGCTATCGGGTCCGGCCCAGGACGAGCTGCCCCTCGGTCTCGCCCTTCTTGACCGGGTGCTGGTTCTGGCCGGTCGCCTCGGGGACCTTCCTCGAGACATAGGCGTAGATCTCGTCCACGGTGATGATGCCGTCGCCGTCGAGGTCGGCCTTCCCGCGGAGGCCTTCCAGCAGGTAGTACGTGAAGACCCCGTGGCCCAGCTCCTCGCGCTCCTCGCTCACCTCGCTGGCCCGGCTCGCCGTGAGAACCACCCGCCCCCGGGCCTTGGACAGCCGCGTCAGAAACGACTCGGACACCACGGCCCGGCGCGAGGCCGTGACGAAGGTCCGGCCGCCCGTGGCGCCGCTGTAGCAGGCGTCCGAGATGAAGAT
>MGBV01000079.1 GCA_001788415.1 Candidatus Rokubacteria bacterium GWC2_70_16
GGCTTTACATCGCCACGATCAGGCGGGGATCCGCTGTCGTTCTCCTTCGGCCGCCTGGGTTTCCCGGAAGGTGTGCGGGGGCAACCGCACCTGGCGCGGCGCGCACACCCAGGAGGTCCTCATCACCGTGCTGCGCACCTCCCACCAGCGGGGCCGCGATCCCTACGCCCTGCTCGCCGCGTTGCTGTGTGCGCCCGCGCCGCGCGTCGCCGTCGCCCTGCTCCCGTCGGCGCGCAGCCCCTGAACGCCGGCCCCGTGTGCACGCGAACGGCCCATCGCGGGACCCGGCGCGGGCTCGTGACCTCGCACCGCTGTCCTCTGCGCTACTGCTTCGCCCGTCAGCGCTGAGTTCGGTGCAGCGCAGCGATCGCTCCATGCTCGGCTGCACCCGCCGCGCCACGCATTTCGCCGAACGCGTTCCTCTTCTCGTCCGCTCCCGCTGCCTCGACGAGCGCCTGGCCGGGACGAGCGCCCCAAGCTCTGCGTGATCACGTCGCTCCGACCGATCACGCTCTCGGACCCGGTAAACAGATACATACGCAAGCCTGACCCTAGCCGTTTCCCTCGACCCGCGACGCCGCGGGCGCCTCCGGCCGCGCCAGGGGGAGCCACCGGGTTCGACAGGCGAGCACGCCCCCGCCGTAGACGATCGCTGCCACCCCCAGGCCGAGGACGGTGGTCAGGCGCTCAGGCAGCGCGAGAAGGAGGCCGGCGCCGATCAGCAGGAGCCGGGTCGCATATCCGAGGGGGTTGTTGTTCAGGGTCCCGATCCAGGGAAGGTACCCCTGCAAGGCGTAGGCGACCAGGGCCAGACCGATCACGGCGGCCAGGACCACCTCGAGCAGGACGAGAGGGGTGGCGCCCTGGAGCACGAGGGCCGGGTTATAGACAAAGAAGAACGGCAACGCGTACTTGACGGCCCCGAAGCGCATGGCCTCCATCATGGAACGCATGACCGGCGCTCCCGCTAAACCGGAGGCCGCGACGACCGACAGCGCCACGGGTGGCGTGATCTCCGAGAGCACCGCCCAGTAGAGGATGAAGAGGTGGACCGCCATCGGGTTCATCCCCTGCTGGATCAGGGCGGGGGCCATCATGATGGCCAGGAAGATGTAGGAGGCGGTAATGGTGAGCCCGGTCCCCAGGATGAAGCACGCCACGGCGGTCAGGACGACGAGGGCAGTCACGTTCCCGCCGGCGATCCGGACGACGTCGCTCGTGAATGTGCCGATCACCCCGGTCACGATCAGCCCCCCGATCAGGAGCCCCACCGCCGAGAGGATCGTCACCAGCTCCACGAGAGTCTGGCCGGTGGACACGACGAAGCCCAGGACGCGGGACGCGGTCCAGCGGGTGTTTCTCCGCAGCATGGCCAGGACGAGCAGGAGCCCCGTGGCGTAGAAGGGGGCCAGCGCCTCCTGCCGGAGATAGACGAGCAGGAAGATCAGGAGACCGAACGCCAGCATGTAGAACCACCCCTCCGTGAAGCTCTCACGGAGGGACGGGAGCTCCTGGCGAGGGAGGCCGCGGATTCCGTACTTGGCGGCGTAGGCGTCGATCTGGAGAAACAGGCTCAGGTAGAACAGGAACGCGGGGACGGCGGCGGCGGCGGCCACGTACACGTAGGGGGTCCCCAGGACGGAGGCCATCACGAAGGCCACGGCGCCCATGACCGGAGGCGTGAGCACGCCGCCGCTCGACGCGTTGGCCTCCACGGCGGCCGCGTCCTCGGGGCGGAAGCCGGTCCGCTTCATGGCGGGGATGGTCACGGCGCCCGTGGCGAGGACGTTGCTGACGGAGCTCCCGCTCATGCTGCCGAAGAGGCCGCTGGCCACCACCGCCACCTTGGCCGTCCCTCCCCGCACGTTCCCGAGGAGGGCCATCGACACATGGGTGAAGAAGCGGCCCGCCCCGGTGACGTGAAGGGCAGCCCCGAACAGGATGAACCCGACGAGGAGATTGCCGAAGACGCGCATGGGGATCCCCAGCACCGCCTCGACGCTCGCCGTCTGGTAGCGGATGGTGTCGGCGAAGGAGAGGCTAAAGCCGGCGATGGGACCCGGAAGCCATCCCGCATAGACGGGGTAGAGGGAGAAAACGAGGAGGATCAGCGCCAGGGCCAGGCCACCCGTGCGCCGGGCGCCCTCCAGCAGGAGGAGCCAGAGGACGACCCCCACCCCGACGGCGAAAGCGGGGGCCTGGAACTCCCAGGCCTCCCGCACCATGCGCTCTCCGTGCCAGGCGAAGTAGACGGAGGACCCGACCGCCGCCAGAAAGAGGAGGACGTCGTACCATGGGACCCTCGTCCCCGCTTCCTTCCGCGCAGGGAAGAGGAGGAAGACCAGGGAGAAGAAGGTGGCCAGGAGCAAGTAGAGGTAGCGGTTCTCCAGGAGGACGAAACCCACGAAGAACCTCAGGTTGAAAAGATGGTTGACGGCCAGGAAGAGCCCGGCGAGTGTCAGGAGGACGAAGAGGGCGAGCCAGGCCCCCGTCAGGGGGCGGTGCCGCTGGACCGACTCGCCCGCCATGCCGCCCTACCCGCCTACCAGAACTTCTTCTCCCAGTAGGGATCGAACCCCGCCTTCTTCAATTCCTCGGTCCGGATCTCCATCCAGAGGTCGGCGAACTTGGCCGTCCCGACCTTCTGCTTCTGGGCCTCATCCAGCGTTCGCTCCCAGGCCCGGGCCAGCGTCTCCTGGCGCCGGACGAGCGCCTGGTTGTGACGTTCTAGCTCGTCCGTCCAGACCTTCTTCTCCTTGAAGTAGCGGATCGCGCCGTCGTGGTACGGGGCGACCCACTTCAGGCGCTGCTGGTCGAGGGCAAACCCCTCGTTGCCGGGCCAGGCCGCCTTGTACTCCGGGAAGAGGTCGTAGATCATCCGGGTCTGCTGATAGACCAGCTCCGCGTCCTGCCAGACGTACGTGGTGACGATGGGGTAGCCGTAGGTCACCCCGAGGTGAGGGGTCTCCTTGGACACCGGGGGCGCGCCGATGGTGGCCAGGTTGTAATCGAAGAACGGCGCGATCTTCTTCAGCCGCTCCCAGGCGGCCGGATCCTGCTTCGGGTCAGGCATGGCGGCGGGCGAGTACTTGCGCGGCGAGTTCGCCAGCTCGTAGACGGGCCCCGAGTTGGTGCTCGCGATGTAGCAATCGGCCTTGCCCTCGATCACGGCCCGGCCGGAGGCGCCCCAGCTCGGGAAATCGAGCTTCTGCACGTCGGCCCACGTGAGGTTCCCCGCCGCCAGGAACGCCGTCATGTTGATGTTCAGTGCCGGCGCTCCCACCACCCAGGCGACGCGCTTGCCCTTGAGGTCGAAGACGGTCTTGACCCCCGCGTCGCCGGCGCACGAGGCCGCGCCCGTGTTGAACGGGGCCCACGCCGCGCCCAGGATGCGCAAGGCCTGGGGCCCCCACTCGGGGGCGGCGAAGTCCATCACGCCCTCCTGGGAGAGGAAGAAGGCGTTGCCGAAGGCGCCGAAGTGGGCCGTCCGCTTGGCTACCGGGATCAGCCGGGCCATGTCGTTGCCGGCCGGGATGACCCGGAGCGTGATCCTCTCCTTGGTCGACATGGCGTGGCCGATGGAGGCGGCCTGGCTGTAGCCGGCCGACCCCACGTCATAGGCGGTCCAGACCAGCGTGCGCGGCATCTTGAACGGCGTCTGAGCGCCCGCGAGAACCGCCCCGCCGAGCAGGGCGAGGCCCACGACGAGCAGGGGGAGTGAAAGCGGGTTCCAGAGGGTCTTTCGCATTGTCCTGTCCTCCTGCCGCGCCTGGGGAGCAGAGCCCCGTCAGAGCGCGGGCTTGATTGAGCGGTCGATGGCGACATCCACCAGCGTCGGGCCGCTGGCCGCCAGCATCTTCTCGAGCAGAGCGAAGTCAACATCAAGGCCATGCGAAGCTAGGCGGCCCACCCCCTGGCCCCCTCGGGCCCCGAGAGCTTGACAGAAGGGGCCAGACTCGAACGCCGGCCGCCCCAGGAGCCGATGGCACAGCGGACATGACGGGCCTCCTCGCGCGCCGACCGCGCCGGCCAGGCTGAGCGGCATCCTAAGGCGGCACGCCGCCGCCGTCAACCGGCAAGTGGACGCTGTTGTTGACAAGTGAAATGCCCGCTGGGTTTTGACAAGTGATCTGTCCGGTCAGGCTCGGGGGCCGGTGGGGAGGCGGGGCCCGCGGCGGCGGCGCGTTTGGGGGATCTCCAGGGATGGCCGGCGCCGGGCGCGCGGCTGCTGGGGGCAGATGCGCGCGTGCGTTCTTGGGCCGATCATCGTTCTCGATCCGTCGGGTCAAGGGCCGGAGCCTCGTGCCGTCTCCTCCAGCCAGAACGAGTCCCCACCGATCGTGAATCTCGTGTGGCGTGTCGTGTCGCATCAGCCTCCTCCACTCGGACACCCTCTGGCTCCTGCCCGCGCCTATTGGCTGCCGATTGAGACCGGGAAGCTGAGCTTCTCCTCCTTGTACGGGGATGGGAGGTAGGCGAGTTCCAGCCGGATCCCCCTCAACTTCCCCGGCTTCAGCGCCTCAGCCGGAACATCCGCCTCGAGCGACTGCGTGGCATCGTGCCCGGGATCGAGCCGCTCGGCGCCATACCCGGCGAACTTGATGGTCGGCTCCTGTTGCCCATCGGCCATGGCGATCGGCCGCCCCTGGGCGTCGATGTACCGGATTCTCCCGGAGACGAGGCGGACGGACTGATCCACGGAAGTGTTCTTCAGCTTCAGCGTGCCGGTCAGCTTCGCCGTCGAGACGACGCGGCCCGAGCCCTGCTCGACCCGTTCGGTGACCTTCAGCTCGGTGATCTCCCCGGTCATGATTCCCACTTTCACCGTCACCGCCGGCGGCGTCACCGGATAGGCCTTGTCCTCGATCAGGCTCGCCGGCGCCGACGGCTGTTGGGAGCAGCCGAGGGTCATCACGGCAACCACGGCGATCACGAGCCCCACGCCCCCCCAGTATTTCCACATGTCCCTTCTCCTCGAAGACGCTCACCGTCAGCGTCAGCTCGTCGCGACATCTGCCCGGCTCGGGCTCCCCTCGCTCCCGCTGCCCCGAACGCGAATCACCGATCCGATGGGAGCCAGGGATCGCCACGGCTGCGAACCGTGTCACCGCCGATCACGGGGCGAGTCGAGGTAGCGCAGAAGGTCCGAGTCCGGCTTCAGCACGATCGTCGTCGTCCCGTCCGAGAACACGCGCTCGTAGCTTTCCAGCCGCCGCAGGAAGCCGTAGAAGGCGGGGTCCCGGCCGAAGGCCCGGCCCGTGACCTCGGTCGCCTTCGCATCCCCTGTGCCCCGGGCCCCCTGGCTCTCCTGGTAGGCCTTGGCCAGGAGGATCTCCCGCTCCTTGTCGGCCTGGGCGACGATCTCCTTCCCCTTCTCCTCGCCTTCCGCCCGGTACCGCATCGCGATCCGCTGCCGCTCGGCCTGCATCCGCGCAAATACGCTCGCCTGGACCTCCGGAGGCAGATCCGCCCGCTTGATCCGCACATCCATCACGCGGATCCCGAACGGCGCGGCCAGCTCCCGGGCGGCCACCGTCACCGTCTCCATGATCACCTCGCGCTTCTCGCGGATGATCTCCTTGAAGTTCTCCTTGGCGACCTCCTGGCGAAGCCGGGCCGTGATGATGTCATCCAGGCGCGCCATCGCTCCGCGCTCGTCCCGGACCGTGCGGAAGAACTGGAGCGGGTCGACGATCTCCCAGCGCGACACGTGGTCGATCAGCAGCCGCTTCTTGTCCAGCGAGAGGTACTCGGCGAAGCCGGTGTCGGCGGCCAGGACCCGCTTGTCGAAGAACGTGACGGTTTGCAGGAGCGGGAGCTTCCAGTAGAACCCGGGCTCCCGCACCATCCGGATGGGCTGGCCCAGCTGGGTCACGAGCGCCTGTTGCCACTCGGAGACCACGTAGGTCGCTCCCGAGAGGAGAAGCACGCCGAGCAGGACGAGGGCGATGCGCCAGGCCATCGGACTACCTCCTCCCCGCGGGTGGGGTCGGGTCGACCGTTCCGGGCGCCCCGGGCCGCGACGGCGGCGCCGGACGATCGGAGAAGAAATCCTTCAAGGGCAAGAGGGGAACAACGCCGCCCTTGCCGGCGTCGAGCACGACCTTGTGGGTCTTCGGGAGGACGCGGTCGATCATCTCCAGGTAGAGACGGTCGCGCGTGACGGCCTCCGCCTTGCGATACTCATCCTGGAGCCGGAGGAACCGATCGGCGTCGCCCTGGGCTCGGATCAGCCGTTGCTCCCGGTACGCCTCGGCTGCCCGCAGCATCTGAACCGCCTCGCCCCGGGCCTTGGGGATCACGCTCTCCCGGTACCCCTCGGCCTCCTTGATGAACCTCTCCCGGTCCTCCCAGGCGCGGACCACGTCGTGGAAGGCCTCCTTCACCTCCTTGGGCGGATCGACGACCAGGAGCCGGACCTCGGTGGCCAGGAGCCCGGTGCCGTACAGGTCCAGCAGCGCCTGGAGCTGCTTCTTGACGCGATCCTGCACCTCGACCCGGCCGTCGGTCATCGTGTAGTCGATCGTGTTCTGCCCCACCGCCGCGCGCAGCGCGATCTCGGCCGAGCTCTGGAGGGCACGCTCCGGGTCGCGGGCCCGGAAGAGGAACTTGACTGGGTCGTGGACGAGGTACTGGACGAACAGCTGGACGTCCACGATGTTCTCGTCGCCGGTGAGCATCAGGGATTCCCCGGGAGCGGCGCGCGCGGCGCTTCGATCGGCGCGGAAGCCGATCTCCGCCCGCCGCACCCGGGCGACGTCGACGACGGTGTGACTCTCGATCGGCCCCGGCAGCCGATAGCGGAGCCCCGGCTCTGTCTGCCCCACGATACGACCGAAGAGGAGCACGACACCCCGCTCGCCGGGATTGACGATGTACAGGCCTGACGCCAGCCAGAGTCCCGCAATGACCGCGACCACTCCAGCGACGACGCGTTTCGGTCCCAGCCGCTGCAGCACCCGCCGTGCCGGTTCCAGCTGTTCCAGGACATCCGGGAGCCCCTCGCGCGGAGACCAGGTTGTCATGTGCCACCTCCCATACGCTCAGTTCTCGCCCTGCGCCCGTGTGAACCCGCGCTCGCCGTCGAACTCGTTGAGCTTCTCGATGTGCATCCATCGGTGGCGCTCGCCGATCCGATCCACCAGCGCGAGGAGCACGCGGTCCTCGAGGTTCGCGCCCGGGCTTCGACCGACGAAGCGGCAGCGCCAGTGGTCGACGAGGTCGGTCATCGCCCCGCTCGCCCGGTACACCTTCGTGCCGCGGTTCGACACCATCGCGAGCTGCAGCGGCGCGTGCGCCGTGAGCCGCTCGAGGCTCTTCC
>MGBV01000080.1 GCA_001788415.1 Candidatus Rokubacteria bacterium GWC2_70_16
ACCATGTCCGCGGATCGGCCGTGACGAGGGTGCGAGGTCCAGGCAGCGCCCCCGCCTGCCGGCCCCCGGCGCAACGGTAATCCGCAAGCGTCATTAGCCGCCATGCCGCTCCAGGCCTACCTCACGCTGGCGGCGGTGCTGTTCGCCATCGGGCTCTTCGGCGTCATCACCCGGCGGAACACCGTCGGCATCCTCCTGGGCATCGAGCTGATGCTCAACGCGGTGAACATCAACCTCGTGGCCTTCGCCCGCTTCAACGGCGACCCCGTCGGGATGATCTTCACCGTGTTCACGATCAGCATCACCGTGGCGGAGGTGGCCGTGGGGCTGGCGCTCGTCATCCTCATCTTCCGGATCCGGCGCACCGCCATCGCCGACCACCTGGACCTCCTCAAGGGGTAGCGCGCCGCCCATGACCGACTCCGCCGAGTTCGCGCTCTACTGCCTGCTCCTGCCGGCGGGCGCCTTCCTCCTGCTGGCGGTGGTGGCTCCCCTCCGGCGCTCGGGCCGCCCCGCGGGCTTCATCTCCATCGTGTTCTCGGCGGCAGCGCTCGGTTGGGCGGTGCGCGCGTGGCTTCACTCGAGCCGCGAAATGTTCCAGCCCCCGCTCCTCTGGGAATGGATCCCCGCCGAGGCGGGCCCGCTGGCCACGGTGGGCGTGCTCGCGGACGCCGACTCGACCATCATGCTGGTGCTGGTGGCGCTGATCTCGTTCCTGGTGCAGGTGTACTCCCTGGGCTATCTCGACCACGAGCCGGCCCCGGCACTCGGCCGCTACTATGCCTACCAGTCGCTCTTCGCGTTCTCGATGATGGGGCTGGTGCTGGCGCCCAACTTCGTCCAGCTCTTCATCTGCTGGGAGCTGGTGGGCCTCTGCTCGTATCTCCTGATCGGCTACTGGTACCAGAAGCCCGAGGCGGCTCGGGCGGCCGTGAAGGCCTTCTGGACCACCAAGGCCGGGGATGCGGGCCTCCTCATCGGCATCGTGCTCCTCTGGCAGCGGGCGGGGACCTTTGACTTCGTCGAGCTTCTCCTGCAGGTGGACTCGGGCCGGCTGCCGCTGGAGGGACTGGGCCTGGTGACCTTCTGCATCTACCTGGGCGCCGTCGGCAAGTCCGCCCAGTTCCCGCTCCACGTGTGGCTGCCCGACGCCATGGAGGGCCCGACGCCCGTCTCGGCCCTGATCCACGCCGCCACCATGGTCACGGCGGGCGTCTACCTGCTCAAGCGCACCGACTGGCTCTTCGCGCTCACGCCGGACGTGCTCGTGCTCGTCGGCTGGGTCGGCGCCTTCACGGCGCTCCTGGCGGCCACCCTGGCCTGCGCGCAGTCGGACATCAAGCGGGTGCTGGCGTACTCCACGGTCTCCCAGCTCGGCTACATGATGGCCGCCATCGGCGCCGGCTTCGCCTCGGCGGGCTTCCTCCACCTCCTCACCCACGGCCTCTTCAAGGCGCTCCTCTTCCTCGGCGCGGGCGCCGTGATCCACGCGGTAGGCAGCAACGACATCTTCCAGATGGGCGGGTTGCGGAGGCGCATGCCCCGGACGACCATCGTCTTCCTGGTGGGGACGCTGTCGCTGGCGGGCATCCCGCTGTTCGGCGGCTTCTTCTCCAAGGAGGAGATCCTGGGCGCCGTGTGGGCGGGCGGGCTCGCGGGGCCCTTCGCCATGCTCGTGCTGGCGGCCTTCCTCACCGCCTTCTACATGTTCCGCGTGGTCTTCATCGCCTTCTTCGGAGAGCCGGCGGCGGGGCGCGAGGCCCACGCCGGGCCCGGGCACGCCGGCGGGGCGGCCGGCGGGGCCCATCTCCACGACGCCCCGCCCTCGATGGCGCTGCCGCTCTGGCTCCTGGCCGCGATGTCGGTCGGCGTCGGCGTCTTGTTCACCGTGTACCACCCGGAGCCCGGGTTCGCCGCGCCGGGCTGGCTCACGCCGCTGGCGGTGGCGGTGGCGGTGGGCGGCATCGCGCTGGCGTGGCTCACCTATCACCGGCGGGTGGTGGACGCCGAGCGGCTCGCCGCCGCCTTCGGCCTCGTGCGCGAGGCGGCGCAGGCCAAGTTCTGGCTCGACGACCTCTTCGAGGCCCTGTACCGCGGCGTGCTCCTCGCGCTGTCGAGCGCGGTGGGCTGGGTGGACCGCTACCTGGTGGACGGGATCGTGAACGTGCTGAGCGCCTGGACGCTCGTCCTCGGGGACCGTCTCCGCCGGATGCAGTCCGGCCAGCCGCAGGACTACGTCTACGGCGTCGCCTTCGGGCTCCTGCTCCTCCTCGTCTGGGTCCAGTGGCCGCGATGAGCGGGCTCCCGATCCTCTCGATCATCGCGTGGGCGCCCTTCGTCGGGGCTCTCCTGATCATGTTCACCGCCCGCCACGACCCGCTCCGCGTCCGCCGGATCGCCGCCGGCTCCACGGGGGTCTCGCTCGTCCTGTCCCTCGGGGCCTTCTGGGCCTATGACCGGGAGGTCGCGGGCTTCCAGTTCTACGAGGAGTGGCCGCTGGTGCCGCCGCTCGGCATCACCTATCAGCTCGGCATCGACGGCATGAGCCTCCTGATGGTGCTGCTCACGGCGATCGTGATCTTCGCCGGGGTCTTCGCCTCGTGGACCGTGAAGGAGCGCAGCCAGGAGTTCTACGCGCTCCTCCTGGTGCTGGTCACGGGGGTGTTCGGCGTCTTCGTCTCGCTGGACCTCTTCGTCCTCTTCCTCTTCTACGAGATCGCCGTGCTGCCGATGTACCTGCTCATCGGCATCTGGGGGTCCTCCGGCGAGATCCGCCCGCAGGGCATCTTCGGCTGGGCCTTGCGCCGGACGGGGGTCGGCACCAAGGAGTACGCGGCGATGAAGCTGACTCTCTACCTGCTGTTCGGGTCGGCCTTCATCCTGGTGGGGGTGCTGGCGCTCTACGTCGCGGCGGGCTCGACGTCCTTCTCCTTCCTCGAGCTCGAGCTCACCCGGTTCGACCCGGGGCTGCAGTCGTGGGTGTTCCTGGCCTTCTACGTGGGTTTCGGGATCCTGGCGGGCATCTGGCCCCTGCACACCTGGTCCCCCGACGGACATGCCTCCGCCCCCACGGCCGTCTCCATGCTCCACGCGGGCGTGCTGATGAAGCTCGGCGCCTATGGCTTCGTGCGCCTCGGCATGGGGCTCCTGCCCGAGGGCACGCAGCAGTGGGTGTGGCTCGTGGGCACCATCGCCTGCGTCAACATCGTCTACGGGGCGCTCAGCGCCATGGCGCAGACGGACCTCAAGTACGTCATCGCCTACTCGTCGGTGTCCCACATGGGCGTGGTGATGCTGGGGGCGGCCACGCTCACCGAGCACGGGCTCAATGGCTCCGTCTTCCAGATGTTCGCCCACGGCATCATGACGGGCCTCTTCTTCGCGCTGGTGGGGCTCGTCTACGAGAAGGCGCACTCGCGGGCCATCTTCACCATGGGCGGCTTCGGCCGGATGATGCCCGGCATCGCCACGGCCTTCACCGTGGGCAGCCTCTCCTCCCTCGGGCTGCCGGCCACGGCCGGCTTCGTCGCCGAGCTGCTGACCTTCCTCGGGGCCTGGCAGTCTCGCCACTCCTGGTGGCTCTTCCCCGGCGTCCTCGGCGCCTTCCTCACCTCGATCTACGTCCTGCGCGTGGCCAAGCAGATCTTCTGGGGGCCCCAGGCGGCAGACCCGCACTTCCACCACCTGCCGGACGCGCAGGGGCCCGAGTGGGCGGCGCTGGTGATCCTCGTGTTCGTCCTCGTCCTCTTCGGGGTGGCGCCGGGCCTGGCGCTGGGCCCGGTGGACACGGCCACCGTCCCGCTCCTGGCCAGGCTGGGAGTGCTGCCGTGATCCCGCTCGGCCTCGAGGTCGCGCTCCTCGGGGTGATGGTCGCGGTGTTCTTCGTGGGCCTGTTCGGCCCGCGCGAGGACGCCCGCCGGGTCGGGGTGCTGGCGGCAGTTGGGCTCCTCGTGATCCTGGGGATCGCGCTCCGGACCGAGCCCGGCCCCGCGCTCTTCGGCGGCGCCTTCGTCGAGGACGAGCTGGCGCTCTTCGCCAAGCGCCTCTTCCTCGTGGCGACCATCCTCGGCATCCTGGGGTCCCTGACGCTGCGGGAGCCCGCCTTCGCGCGGCGGGCCACCGAGTACTACCTGATGATCCTCGCCTCCCTCCTGGGCATGCTCGTGCTGGCCTCGGCCCGGGAGCTGGTGCTGCTGTTCGTGGCCTTCGAGCTCATGTCCATCCCGCTCTATCTCCTGGCGGGCTTCCAGAAGCGCCAGGCCGAGGCGGTGGAGGCCTCGCTCAAGTTCTTCCTGGTGGGGACCGTGTCCTCGGCGGTGATGGCCTACGGGCTGTCCTTCATCTACGGCATCACGCGGACCACCGACATGGGAGAGCTCGCCCAGGCCATGGCCGGCGGCCACCCGCTGCTGATCCTGGGGCTGATCCTCACCCTGGCGGGCCTCGGCTTCAAGATCGCGGCGGTGCCCTTCCACATGTGGGTGCCGGACACCTACGAGGCGGCGAGCACGCCCTTCGTCGCCTGGCTGTCGGTGGCCCCCAAGGCGGCCGGCTTCGTGGTCATCTTCCGGCTCTACCTCGAGGGGATGGGTGAGCGCGCCCTGCTCTGGGTGCCGCTGGTCGCCTCGCTGGCCACCGTCACCATCGTGGCGGGCAACCTCATGGCGATCCCCCAGCAGAACATCAAGCGCATGCTGGCCTATTCGGGCATCGCCCACATCGGCTACATGCTGGTGGGGCTGGCTGCCGTCTCGGCCTCGGGCGCCGCCATGATGCTCTTCTACCTGGTGGCCTATCTCTTCGGGAACATGGGGGCCTTCCTCGTGGTGGAGGCCGTGGCCCAGTCGGACGGCTCGGTGAGCATCGCCGCCTACAAGGGCCTGGCCCAGCGCTCGCCGGTGCTGGCCCTCTGCATGCTTCTCTTCCTGCTCTCGCTGGGCGGCATCCCCTTCGTGGCGGGCTTCTGGGCCAAGCTCTACGTCTTCTGGGCCGCCGCGGAGCAGGGGATGTACTGGCTCGTGCTGGTGGGCGCCGTGCTCACCGTGGTGGCCCTCTTCTACTACCTGCTCGTGGCCAAGCGCATGTACATCGACGCGCCCGAGCGCCTGGGCCCCGTCGTCGTGACCCCGCTCCTGGGGCTGTCGATCCTCATCTGTACCGCCGGGGTGGTGGGCATGGGCGTGTACCCGAAGCCCTGGGTCATGGCCGCCCTGCGCGTCGCCGCGACGCTCTTCTAGCCCCGCCCACGGTGCTGGGCCGACAGCGCACGCCGGCCTGAACGGGTGCCTTCTCCGGCCTGAGCGCTGCCGCGGGGCTGCGGCAAGAGGGTCCCACCCCGGAGGGTCAGCGAGGCGGGTCGGGGACAGCAGGATGCCCGGGAACCCTGTTTCAGGGCGCCGAGCCCCTCCGGACGGCCTATACTGGATGAGCGTTATGGTTGAGAAGCGACTTCGCCGGTTCAGCAGGCCCCGATATTGCTATAAACTGGCCGAGTGGGCTCTGCGGCCATGTAGTCCACCCCGACGGAGCCATGGTCGTGAGACCCCAGTGCCCAGTTCACGCGCCAGAGCGGGAGTGTGACATGACAATGGCCTCGTCCTCACCGTCGTCCCCCACGGCGACAGCATCGCACCAGGCGCGCGGGGAGCGCACCATTCTGAGCGTCCCCGAGCACACCGTCGAGGTCGTCTCCGACTCAGGCGAGGGCGCTCAGAAGTGCGCCCAGATCTTCGGCCGCGTCTCGGCGAAGATGGGCAACGGCGTCTGGACCGTGGAGATCATTCCCGCGGAGATCCAGCCGCCCGCGCGCACGCCCGAGAGCGCCAGCGGCAACCGCATCCGGATCGGCACGAGGCCGGTGACCAACTGGGGCGACGACGCCAACGTCGTCGTGGCGTTCAACGAGCAGGTCCTCCTCCACCGCCACCGGCTGGGCGCGCTGGCGGAGGACGCGATCATCCTCATCGAGGA
This sequence comes from Candidatus Rokubacteria bacterium GWC2_70_16, assembly GCA_001788415.1. Taxonomy (GTDB): domain Bacteria; phylum Methylomirabilota; class Methylomirabilia; order Rokubacteriales; family CSP1-6; genus UBA12499. The sequence continues at coordinate 5,971 of MGBV01000080.1, forward strand.
CCAGTGGGCGACCCACGACGACCCGGACATCCGCAAGGCCTGGGCCGACGCCATGGATGAGCTCGGGGCGCGCCCCTACCGCTTCATCCACGTGCCCATGGAGCAGGAGTGCCTCACCCTGACGGACAGCCCGCGCCGCGGCAAGAACATGTTCGCGCTGGGCCTCTTGGCCTGGGTCTACTCCCGCGACCTCGACAAGATCCGCGAGCTGATCGCCCAGGAGTTCCGAAGGAAGGCCCAGGCGCTGTACGACATGAACGTGGCGCTGCTCGAGCTGGGGCACCGGTGGGCCGAGGAGCACCTCGATTTCCGGATCCACGTGCCCGCCATCGAGGCGGACCGGCCGAGAGTGGTCATGAACGGGAACCAGGCCCTGGCCATGGGCGCCATCGCCGCCGGGATGGAGCTCTGCGCCATGTACCCCATCACCCCCGCGACCTCGGCCTCGCATTACCTGAGCGACATCTTCGAGCGCTTCGGCGGCATCGTCCACCAGGCGGAGGACGAGATCGCCGCGGCCGGGGTCGCCGTCGGCGCCTCCTTCGCGGGCAAGGTGGCCTTCACCATCACCTCCGGCCCCGGGCTGGCGCTCAAGACCGAGTTCATCGGGCTGGCGGTGATGACGGAGATCCCGCTGGTGGTGGTGGACGTGCAGCGCGGCGGGCCGAGCACCGGGCTGCCGACCAAGGTGGAGCAGGGGGATCTCCTGGCCGCGCTCTTCGGCCAGCCGGGGGATGCCCCGCACGTCGTGCTCGCCCCGGCGACCATGGAGGAGTGCTTCCTCTGCATGACCACCGCCCGTCGCATCGCCGAGGCCTTCCGCTGCGTCGTCATCGTCCTCTCGGACGCGAACCTGGCCACCGGCGTCCAGCCCTTCCCGCGGCCGGAGGTGAACGAGCAGTGGCTGGCCCAGTCACCGGATCTGAGCCCGGTGCGCGAAGGCCTGCGCCCCTACGAATGGGATCGCGAGCGCGGTCTCTCGCGGCGGATCATCCCCGGCCAGCCGGGGGGGATGCACACGGTGACGGGCCTCTCCCACGACGAGTGGAGCCACGTGGGCTATACCCCAGACGTGCACGAGCGCGGCTGCGTGATGCGGAGCCGCAAGCTCGCCGTCTTCCAGCAGATGCTCAAGCCGCCCCAGGTCCACGGGGACGAGGCCGGCGATCTCCTCGTCGTCGGCTGGGGCAGCACGCTCGGCGCCATCGAGGAGGCCGCGGACCGGGCCCGGGAGGAGGGGCTAGCCGTCTCGTCGCTCCACCTCCGGTTCCTCTCGCCGCTCGAGCCCGGGCTCAAGGAGATCTTCCGGCGCTTCAAGAAGGTCATGACGGTCGAGATCAACTACAGTGACGATCCCGGCGACCCGTACATCACCGAGGAGAACCGCCGGCGCGGCCAGCTCTGCTGGCTCCTCCGCGCCCAGACGCTCCTGGACATCGACTGCTGGACGCGCGTGCCGGGCGAGCCGCTGCGTCCCGGGCAGATCCTCCAGGCGATCCGGGCTCATGTCCCGCAGGAGGTATCGCGATGACCGACCAGGGGTGCTCGCTGCTGAGCTGCGGCCTCGAGGAGGACCGTGAGCTGACCATGGCGGACTACGAGAGCGCGCTGGCGCGCTGGTGCCCGGGCTGCGGGGACCACGCGATCCTCACCGCGACGCAGCGGCTCCTGGAGACCGAGCAGCTGCCGCCCGAGCAGACGGTCTTCGTCTCGGGAATCGGTTGCGCGAGCCGCTTCCCGCACTACGTCAACACGTACGGGTTCCACGGAATCCACGGCCGGGCGCTGCCGGTCGCCACCGGCATCAAGCTGCGCCGCCCGGACCTGCACGTCTTCGTCGTCATGGGGGACGGCGACTGCTGCTCGATCGGGGCCGCCCACTGGGTCCACACCACCCGCTACAACCCCGACCTGGTCGCGCTCATGCTCGACAACGGCGTGTACGGGCTCACGAAGAACCAGACCTCGCCCACGAGCCCCAAGGGCAAGCCGAGCAACACGCAGCCGCGCGGCGCGATCCTGCCCCCGATGAACCCGCTGTCGGCGACGCTGGGGGTGACCAATGCCTCGTTCGTGGCGCAGACCGGGGACTGGGTCCCCGCGCATCTCTACGAGACGCTGCTGGCGGCCTTCCGCCACCGCGGCTTCGCCTTCGTGCGCATCCTGCAGCGCTGCCCGCAGTACACGACGGACCTGTTCGAGGGCGCCGTGCGCGATCCCGGGCTGATCGAGCTGCTGGTCCATCCGGACGGGGTCTCCGTCCCCGAACTGGGCCGCATCTACAAGAATCAGGTGCGGCACGATCCCGCGGATCTCGACGCGGCCCGGCGTCTGGCCGAAGCCGACGGCAAGATTCGGCTCGGTGTGCTCTACCGGAACGAGACGCTGCCGGTGTACGAGGAGACCCGGGCTGTGCCGCCGCGGTCGCATGCCGAGAAGCTCGCCCTGCTGAACACGGAGCTCGACCGCTATGCCGTCTGAGGATCGCGTGCGCCTCACCCTGGACGCCTTCGCCAGGCCCATCGGCGCCTTCCGCGCCACGCTGGCGGCCACTGCCGACGAGGTCCGCAACTACCTCGCGACTCGGCAGTCGAGCTGGGAAGGAAAGGTCGCGCGCATCGGCGCCCAGCTCGGGCCGCTGGCCTCCGGACGGATCGACGTCGAGCGCTTCGCCACCCTGGTGGAGGATCATCCGGAGGCCTCCCCGGCGGCGCTGGAGACCCTCGGCGGCGCTCTCGCGGCGCTGGGCGATCTCGCCGGGCGGAGCGAGCGCCTCTGCGTCGTCGAGCTTCCCGCCGGCGGGAGCCTCTACGAGGCCGTGGGTGGGGCGCTCGGGGAGATTGGCCGGGCCTTCAGCGCGGCGCGCCTCGTGTCCGACGTTCGGGCCGGCCGCGGGAAGCCGGGCGTGGGCCGGACGGCTGCGGAAGCGCTGCCCTTCTCGCGCTGGACTCGGGCCGAGCGGCGGCTCGCGCCGCCCCTCGTGGTGCGGGTGCAGGGGGCCGACCTTCGCGCCGCGGGGCTGGCCGAGTTCCTCGACGGGCGCCAGCGCCTCGCCCTCGTGGTGGAGGGCGAGTGCCCGCCGGCGCCGCTGGCGCGGCTCATCACGCCGGGGATCTTCGTGCTGCAGAGCGCCGACGGGGCCGGGCTGGACCGCCTCCTGGCCTGGGACGGGCCCGGCATCGCAGCGCTCGTGCCGGACTCGGCGGCGCGCTTCGCTCACGATCCGGGCCGCGGCGCGGCGGTGTGGGACCGCCTCGCCATCGAGTCCCTGCCCGAGCGGGTGGGCCGCCGGGCCATCGGCGGGTTCAGCGCGGCGCAGCAGATGGAGGAGCTCGAGCTGCTCCGGAGCCTCTCGGCCCGCCCGGCGGGGGGCGAGGGGCGCGCGTCGGCCCCCGGGCCTGCGGTCGCTGCCGCTGAGGCCACGCCGGCCGACCCAGCGGACAAGCTGGCGGCGTGGCTCCTGAGCCGGGTGGACCTCTCCGATGCCGGCTGACCCGCCGGCTGACCCATGGACACGCTGAACCCGGCAGCCATCGCCGGCTCCGCCGTCATCCTCGGGGGGGTCGGCCTCTTCTTCGCCGCCCTGATCGCCGTCACGAACCGCAAGTTCCGGGTCTGGGAGGATCCGCGGATCGACGTGGTGGCCGGGCTCCTGCCCGGGGCCAACTGCGGGGCTTGCGGCCAGCCCGGCTGCCGGGCCTTCGCCGAGCAGGTCGTCCAGGGGGCCATCGCGCCCGCCTCGTGCACGGTGGCGAGCCCCGACGTCCGCTCGGACATCGCCGGCTACCTGGGGGTGGACGTGGGCCAGGCCGTGCAGCGCGTCGCCCGGCTGCTCTGCGCGGGCGGGCGGGACGTGGCGCCGGACCGCGCGGATTACCGGGGGCTCGGCACGTGCAAGGCCGCTGCAGCGGTGGCCGGCGGCCAGAAGGGCTGCGTGTGGGGGTGCCTCGGTCTCGCGGACTGCGAGGTCGCCTGCACCTTCGACGCGATCTACATGAACGAGGCCGAGCTGCCGGTGGTGATCCCGGCCAAGTGCACGGCCTGCGGGGACTGCGTCACGGCCTGCCCGAAGGACCTCTTCACCATCATGCCGATGGAGCACCGGCTCCTCGTGCAGTGCAAGAGCCTGCTCGAGGGCGAGGCCGCCGAGCGCCTGTGCCGCGTCGCCTGCAACGGCTGCGGCAAGTGCGTCGTGGACGCCGCCCCCGGGGTCATCGCCATGAAGAGCGGGCTGGCCGTGGTGGACTACGCGAAGAACGACCTGGCGGGGCCGGAGGCCACGCGACGGTGTCCCACCGGAGCCATCGTCTGGGTGGAGGGCGCGCAGTTCGCCCGGCGCGCCGCCGCCCCGGCGGCTCTCCGGCCCGCTGAGGAGGTAGTGGCATGAAATCCCGCAAGCAGGAGGCTCCTCCCCCCGGGCCCAGGTACCCGGGGATCCCGACCGCGGTGGACGGCAGCGCCGCCGTCGTCGAGATGGAGACGGCGGCCAGCGAGGCGGCCGGCGCCTACCCGATCACGCCCTCCACCCAGATGGGCGAGGGGTGGGCGGCGGCGCTCGCCGCCGGCAAGACCAATGTCAACGGGCGCCGCCTGCTCTTCTTCGAGCCCGAGGGCGAGCACGCCGCCGCCGCCGTCACCGCCGGCATGAGCATGGTCGGGCTCAGGGCCACGAACTTCTCCAGCGGGCAGGGCATCGCCTACATGCACGAGTCGCTCTACGCGGCGGTGGGCAAGCGGCTGACCTACGTGCTCAACATCGCCGCCCGCGCCATGACCAAGCACGCGCTCAACGTGCACGCCGGCCACGACGACTACCACGCGGTGGACGACACCGGCTTCTTCCAGCTCTTTGCCAAGAACGTGCAGGAAGGGGCCGACCTCAACCTCATCGCCCACCGGATCGCCGAGCTGTCGCTGAACCCCGGCATCTGCGCCCAGGACGGCTTCCTCACCAGCCACGTCATCGAGTCCTGCCGGCTGCCCGAGCGCGAGCTGGTGCGCGAGTTCCTCGGGGACCCCTCTGACATCATCGAGTCCCCCACGCCCGCCCAGCGCCTCGTCTTCGGGGAGCGCCGCCGGCGGATCCCCGAGATGTTCGACCTGGACACCCCGACCATGCTCGGCGTCGTCCAGAACCAGGACGCCTACCAGCAGGGCGTGGCCGCCCAGCGCCCGTTCTACTTCGATCACGTGACGGCGCTGGCCGACCGCGCCTTCGACGAGTACGCCGCGCTCACCGGGCGGCGCTACGCGCGGGCCTCCGGCTACCGGATGGAGGACGCCGAGTACGCGATCGTCGGCCAGGGCTCGGTGGTGTGGAACGCCGAGGCGGTGGTCGACCACCTGCGCGCGACGCGGAAGCTCCGGGTCGGCGTCCTGAACGTGACGATGTTCCGGCCCTTCCCGGCCGATCTGCTCGTCGCGCTGCTGCGCGGCAAGCGGGCGGTCGTGGTCCTGGAGCGGGTGGACCAGCCGCTCGCGGTGGACGCGCCGCTGCTCCGCGAGATCCGGGCGGCGATGGGGAAGGCGATCGAGAACGGGCGGGTCCGGGGCGGGCGCCCGGCTCATCCCGGGATCCCGGCCTGTGCCGCGGACGAGGTGCCCGACTTCTATTCCGGGTGCTTCGGGCTCGGCAGCCGCGACCTGCAGCCCACCGACCTGATCGCGGCGGTGGACAACATGATCGAGGGCGGCAAGAAGCGCCGCCAGTTCTACCTCAGCATCGAGTTCATCCGGCCGAAGACGCGGCTGCCGAAGCTGCAGATCTGGCAGGAGCGC
>MGBV01000081.1 GCA_001788415.1 Candidatus Rokubacteria bacterium GWC2_70_16
GAACCGGTCCTCACCCAGGCCGACATCGACGCGCTCAGGCGCGAGCAGGTGCTCGCGCGTCTGGCGGCTCCTCCCGGCTCGCCGGGTGGCGCCGACCCGCTCGCGGCCGCCCGGCGCGAGTACCGCGAGCGGTGGCCCGAGCGTCCGCTTCCGGCGACTCTCGAGACGATCGTCGCCGAACTGGCCACGGTGGAGACGATGCCGGCGGATGCGATGAAGTCGCTGGGCGCTCGGCGGCTCGAGGTCGTGCGCCAAGAGCTCACGCGAGGCGGCGGTCTCGACGCGGGGCGGCTGGCGGGCGCCGCCCGGCGCGTTCCTCTCGTCGAGGCCGGCGGCGCCGCCCGCGTGGAGTTCGATCTCCGGCCCTGAGCCACCCCTCGACAGGAATACTCCTTGACCATCGAAAAGTCCAGCGACCCTGCGGGCGGTCCGATCACGCTGATGCTGCGCGTCCTCGTCGATGTGAAGCCGGGTGAGACGGCTGCGCTCGCATGGTCCTGGCTCTATTTCTTCTCGATTCTGTCGGCGTACTACGTCATCCGGCCGATTCGCGACGAGATCGGCGCGGCGGGTGGCATCGAGAATCTGCCGTGGCTGTTCACGATTCTGTCGACGTTTCTCTATTTCCAGCAGGCCGACATCGCGAAACAGACCTTCACGAGCCGCGCCGCGCGCACGGCCTTCTTCGCCAAGATCGATCTGACGGTCAACGTCTTGACGCTCCTCACTCAGCTCCTGTTGACGGGGCGGATCATCAAGAGGCTTGGCGTCGCGCTCACGCTCACGCTGCTGCCGCTCTTGAGCGTCGCGGGCTTTGCCGTCCTCGGTCTCGCGCCGACCGTGTGGGCGGTGGTCACGTTCCAGGTCTTGCGGCGGGCCGGCAACTTCGCCGTGGCGCGACCCACGCGGGAGACGTGCTTTACGGTTGTCCCGCGCGAGGACAAGTACAAGGCCAAGAGCTTCATCGATACGTTCGTGTACCGCGCCGGCGATCAGATCGGCGCCTGGTCGTACGCCGGCCTGGGCTTCATCGGGCTGGGGCTGGCGGGCATCAGCCTCGCCGCCGTGCCGATCTCGATTGCCTGGCTGGTCAATGGACTGTGGCTGGGCCGTCGCAACGAGGCGCTCGCGCGGGAGGCGGCGCATGCGGCGTCCGCCCGGCCACCGGGATGAGCACCTCACGCGGTGCGCGAGTCCGATCCTCCTCCGCCTCGCAGGCCTCGACGGTTCGACCGCGTCCGCCGAGCCGGCCGCGTCCGGCACGACAGCGGGCGCACCTAGTACGACTGTGTTAAAGGAGACGATCGTCATGCACCCGGCGAGGTGGGAGCCGGCGACATTCGTGGCGCCCATGGTGCCCACGCTCGCGCGCAAGTACCGGTGCCTGCGGATCGACATGCGGGGGCGGGGGCTGTCCACCGCGCCCCCGGCGACCCGGACGCTGTCGGGGGGGCCTGACGAGTCCACGCTGGCCGAGCGTCAGGCGCGGGACGCCATGAGCGTGCTGGACCATCTGGGGATCGAGGCCCGTACTGGTTCGGGCAGGGCGGCGGCGGCCTCACGGGCCTGGTCGCAGCCTGCCTCTGGCCCGAGCGCGTCAAGGCGCTCGCGATGTCCGGCTCGCCGCTCAAGCTGCCTGCGTCCTTCCTGGAGGCCTGCTCCCTCGGCGAGCCCAGCATGGCCGCGGCCCTCGAGAAGTACGGGGTCGAGGAGTTCAACCGGCGCGGGGTGTGGCGCCAGGTCATCGACCACACGCGCCTGGACTCCCGCATGGCGGCCTGGGTCGCGGCCGAGCGCAACAAGGTGCCGCTCGACGTCATGGTCCGCACCGCGCGCTGCATGCAGGTCTTCGACTTCACCGACTGGCTGCCCCGGGTGACGTGCCCGACGCTGCTGATCACGGCCGATCTCGGGAAGTCCGTCCCCCTCGAGCAGCAGCGCTACATGGAGAAGGCGATCGCCAACGCGCGGCTGCTCGTGTACGAGGGGGTGGGCCGGGGCATTCACCTGTTCCACGCAGACCAGGTCGCCCGGAACGTCCTCGACTTCCTGGAGAGCCAGCGCTGTGCCACCATGGCGGCAAGGCGGCGATGAACAGGCGTGCCCTCGTGCTTCTTCTGGGCGTGTCGCTGGGCGGGGGGATCCAGTGCTCCAGGGCCACCTCCGACTTGGCCCCGCAGCCCCTGGCTGGCCCAGCCGCAACTTCAGGGGATGCGACGACCTCCGCGACGGTGAAGACCATCCTCGTGGTCCCCCTGTCCTTCGCGGGGCATCCCCGCGATCTGGAGACGATCAAGACACGTTACGGCGAGCTCTTGCCCCGGTACATCCGAGCGGTCTCGCACGGGCGCTTGGAGCTGGATGTCACCATCACGCCCTGGATCTCCATGCCGCATCCGATCTCGGAGTACCGCCTCGGAAGCCCCCGCATCAGAGAGATGCAACGTCACTGGCTCGCGCAATATCGCCTGGTGAACGATGCCGCCGTCCTCCTCGACGCCGGGTATGAATTCCGCCGCTTCGACGGTCTCATGCTCGCGGTGGGCGCCGACCCGAAGGAGCTTGGCCGGTGTGGGTATTTGTTTCGATCGAGCGCGCGCTTTCATCAGCTTCGAACGCCACGCGGCCAGGTGATTCCTCCGACCGACGTTCACACGTGGAACTGTCCCTTCCCCAGCATTGCGTACGCGCTCCCCAAGATGGTGGCCGGCTACCGTGACGGGCGCGCCGTGGTGCCCACCCTGTATGACTTCGATGCCCAGAGCAGCCCTGGCCCATTCGGCTATGCGAACCAGTGGGTGGGCGGAACAGGCGCCATGCAGTACTACTCCACGTACGTCGGACCCTGGGACATCCAGTCGCAGCACGGTATCAAGACAGGCGCGGGCGTCCTGCCGCAGGGGATGACCTCCTTCACCAAGATCCGATTAGGCTGGATCGACGAGACGAAGATCGCCACGGTCGGAGCCGGCGAGGTTCGGCGGGTCCTTCTCTCCCCGCTCGTCAAGGGCGAGGGGACCACCCTGGTCGTCCGGTTGCCGATCGATGAGAGCCGTTATTACCTCATCGAGAACCGACAGCGAGAAGGGGTCGACCGTCACCTCCCATCCGAGGGCGTCTTGATCATGAAGGTGGACGAGACGATATCTGAAGGACACGGGCCCGTTCGGGTCGTCGACTCGCATCCGGACGTGAGGTATTTCGGGGCGGCTCCCTTCAGATCCGGAGAGACGTTCGAGGACGCGGAGCACGGGATCACGGTCACGGTTCTCCGGCAGGACGGAGACGAGTACTGGCTTCACATAAGCCGAGAACGGCCATCGTGAGGGCATCCTGGCGGCGGCCCCCCCTGCCGGCACGCCCTGATCGCCCCCGCCCTGACCCCCTCGCCCGGCCATCCGCCCCTCCGCCGGGTGTCCGCGGGGGACCGGGGGTCGCCAGGGGGGTCCGCCGCCCAGCTCGCGCGGCGCCGAGAGCGCAGAGAGGACCTTTGCCCTGACGATGCGCCCACGCACCCGATGGCGCCCGCGCCGACGATTCCGATCCGCATTGCCTGGAGCCCTCCGCTCTGGATGATGAGGGCCCGGGCGGACGGCGGCCCGGAGAGGGGGCCCTCCCGCTGCGGGTCACCGCCGGCATCCCTGGCGGAAGCCCCTCGGCCGGGCGCCACGCGCTGGAAAAGCGCAGGGCGAGCGCGGTAGCATGAGGGTGCGCCCGCGATCCGCGCCCCCAAGAACCCGGGCTCGCCCCGCGCGCGCCCGTCCACTCTCCGCTGGAGGCGGTCGCGCCCTGCACGCGACCGGAAGGAGGGACGCGCATGTCGGCGAGCCGGACCGAGATGGTGGATCCCGGACTGACTGACCGGGTGTAGAATCGCATCACGCGGACGTTGATCGACACGGGCCGGCCGCCGCACTACGCGGAGCTTGCCCGGTCGCTCGGAGTGAGCCCGGCCGAGAGCCGGGCGATCCTTCACGCGGTCCTCGCGGCGTACCCGATCGGGTGGCTGCATCCCGAGACGGACTACATCGCTTCCTTCCCGCCCCTGAACGGCCTGCCCACCCAGTACCGGGTGACGGTGCGCGGGGAGCAGAAATGGTTTGCGCAGTGCGGGTTCGAGGCGACGTCGGTGACCTGGCTCTTTCCCGGCCACCGTGTGCGCATCGACGCGGCCTGTCTCGACTGCGGCGACTCGCTCACCGTGGAAATGCTCGACGGCCGTCTCACGTGGGTGGACCCCCCGACCGTCGTCGGTCACCTGAACTATGGATTCGGCCCGTCCCGGGGCCGCCCGCCGTTCCTGTGAACGGGCATGAACCTCTTCCGGTCGGAAGAGCACGCCCGGGGCTGGGACCAGTACCGTCCGGAGTCCGATGAGGGGTTCATCTCCCTGCCCGAGCTCGTGGGCTTCTTCGGCACCCCGTCGCGCCAGCACATGCTCGATGCCGATTACCTCTCGCGCTGGTACCCGGAGCGCGCGGCGGAGCGCCGCGAGTACCTCGCGCGGATCGGGAAGGCGTCGCCCTTCTGGCTCGGGACGCCCTCCCCGTCCGCCTGACCGGGTCCCGCGGGCCCCCTGCCGGGCGGGCGGCGGCGCCGTCCGCCCCTCAGGCGTGCAGCAGGAGCGTAGCCATCATGTGGGTGGAGTGGGGGCGGGCAGAGGAGCCAGGGATCGCTCGGAGCCAGAGGCCGATCGCCGGACCGCCCCGCGCCTTCGCCGTCACCAGGCGGACCGCCCCGGAGGCTGGGCGAGGGTCCCCAGGGGCGGCCGGCAGGGGCTCCTGCTTCACGGTCGCCGGGAACATGCTCGCGGGCCCGCAGCCGTGCATGTACCATAACCTCCGCGTGGACGACCACCCCGACCCGGCCGCGGCATCGCGCCGAATCGACGAGCTGATCGTCGAGCATTCACGGCTGATCGAGCGCGAACACGATTCGGCGGGGGCCCGGCTCTTCGGCCGGGTCACACACTGAAGGAGGAGACTTCGATGAGCGGGTTCAGGAAGGGCCTTTGGCTCACCGTGGGAATGCTCGCCGTGTTGATGCTGCAGGCGGGGGCCGCGCACGCGCAGAAGAAGACGCTCGTCGTGGCGCTCAACCAGGACCCCGACATTCTCGATCCGACGCTGGCCCGGACCTACGTGGGGCGGATCGTCTTCTCGCAGATCTGCGAGAAGCTCTACGAGATCGACGAGGGCCTCCGGATCTCGCCGCAGCTCGCCGCCGGCATGCCCGTGATCAGCGACGCCGGCAAGACCGTCACCATCAAGCTCCGCCCCGGCGTGACGTTCAACGACGGCACCCCGATGGACGCGGAGGCGGTCCGGTTCTCCCTGGAGCGCCACCGCACGCTCAAAGGCTCCACCCGGGCGAGCGAGCTGGCGCCGGTCGACGCGGTCGAGGTGGTCGACCCGCTCACCGTGCGCCTGCGCCTGAAGGCGGCCTTCTCCCCGCTGCTCGCCCAGCTCACCGACCGGGCCGGCATGCCCGTCTCCCCGACCGCCGTCCGGAAGCTCGGCGAGAAGTTCGGCACCGCTCCCGTCTGCGTGGGGCCGTGGCAGTTCGCCGAGCGGGTGCCCCAGGATCGGATCGTGGTGGAGAAGTCACCGCACTACTTCGACCCAGCGCAGGCCAGGTTCGACAAGATCGTGTTCCGCATCATCCCCGACGACAACGTCCGCCTGGCCAATCTGCGTTCGGGCGACATCGACGTGATGCACCAGGTCTCGCCCACCGACGCCACCGCCATCAAGCGTGAGGGCCGTTTCGACCTGTCGAATGTGACCGGGCTCGGGTACCAGGGGATCACCATCAACCTCCGCAACAAGACCGGGAAGCGGAACCCGCCGGGGGACCTGGGCACCCCGCTCGCCAACGACCCCCGCGTGCGGGAGGCCTTCGATCTCAGCCTCGACCGCGAGGCGCTGAACCAGGTGGCGTGGGACGGGCTCTTCACGCCGGGCTGCACCCCGATCCCCCCCATCAGCGTCTACTTCGACAAGAGCCGCAAGTGCCCCGCCCGCGACGTGGCCCGCGCCAAGAAGCTCCTGGCCGAGGCCGGGCTGGCGGGGGCGGGGAGCTTCGAGATGGTGATCGTCAACAACCCGCGCGAGCGCCGGGTGGGCGAGGTGATCCAACAGATGGCGCGGGAGGCCGGCTTCACCGTCACGCTTCGCCCCTCGGAATTCGCCTCCGCGCTGAAGGACGACGACGACGGCAAGCACCAGGCCTTCCTGATCGGCTGGAGCGGCCGCGTGGATCCCGACGGCAACATCCACCAGAACCAGACCTGCAAGGGGAGCCTCAACCAGACGCACGCCTGCGACGAGCGCATCGACGCGCTCCTCAACAAGGCCCGCGAGGTGAGCGACGTGGACCAGCGGCGGGCGCTCTACCGGGAAGCGACCGACCTCTTCACCGCCCGGCGCAACATCGTCTACATCTACCACCCGAACTACATCGTGGCCTTCCCCAAGAACCTCAAGGGCTACACGGCAGTGCCCGACGGCCTAATCCGCATCAAGGGGACGTCCTGGAACTGAGCGCGCGAGCGCCGGCATCGAGATGACGGCCGGGTAGCTCCTCCGTGTTCGCGTTCCTGCTCCGCCGGGTCTTCATCTCGGTCGTCACGCTCTTCTTGGTCAGCATCGTCGTCTTCACCGGGGTGCGCATGATCCCGGGCGATCCGGCCCGGGTGATGGCGGGGACGGATGCCGACGAGGCGGGGCTCGAGGAGGTCCGCGAGAAGTACGGGCTGAAGGACCCCGTCCCCGTCCAGTATCTGCGGTGGGTCCGGCTGGCGCTCGGCGGCGACCTGGGCGAGTCCATCCGGACGCGCCAGTCGGTCGCGTGGACGGTAGCGACGAAGCTGCCCATCACCATCCAGCTCGCCTGCTTCGCCGTCCTCATCGCCGTCGCCATCGCCATCCCGGCCGGGGTGCTGGCCGCGGTGCGCCGCAACACCGTCTGGGACCTCCTGGCCAGCGGCGCGTCGCTCTGCGGCCTCTCCGTGCCCAACTTCTGGCTGGGCATCATGCTGATCCTGCTCTTCTCGGTCCGGCTCGGGTGGCTGCCCGCGTCCGGCTTCGTGCCGTTCTGGGACGATCCCGTCGGCAATCTCCAGCGCATGATCATGCCGGCCTTCGTGCTCGGCACGGCCCTGGCTGCCGTACTCATGCGCCAGACCCGGAACAGCATGATCGAGGTCCTCAGCGCCGACTACATCCGCACGGCTCGCGCCAAGGGACTGGCGCAGCGAGCGGTGGTCTTCCGCCACGCCATCCGGAACGGCCTCATCCCGGTCGTGACGATCCTCGGGCTCCAGACGGGGGCGCTCATGGGGGGCGCGGTCGTCACCGAGCAGATCTTCGTGGTGCCGGGGTTCGGGCGGCTCATCGTGGAGGCCGTCTTCACCCGCGACTACCCGCTCGTCCAGGGGGTCGTGCTGATCACGGCGAGCGCCTACGTGCTGATCAACCTGGCCGTGGACGTCTCCTACACCTTCCTGAACCCCCGCATCCGGATCAGGGGGAGCGGCCGGTGAGTCTTGACGCCTCCCGCGGGACGGTTCCCGCCGAGATCCCCGCGCCGGCCCCCGCCGCCGCGACGCCGACCGGCTGGGTGCACCGGGGCTGGCGGCGCGTGGTGCGGCGACCGGCGTCGGCGGCAGGAGGCGTCGTGGTCCTGGTCTTCGTCGTCATGGCGATCGGCGCGCCGTGGATCGCGACCACCGACCCGCTCCACGCCGACTGGAGCAAGATCCGCAAGGCCCCGACCCGGGCGAATCCGTTCGGGACGGATGACCTGGGCCGCGACAACTTCTCGCGCGTGGTCTGGGGCAGCCGCATCTCGATGCAGGCGGGGGTCTTCTCGATCCTGCTGGCGATGGCGGTCGGCGTGCCGATCGGGCTCGTGGCCGGGTACTACCGGGGCGCGCTCGATCAGCTCATCATGCGGCTCACCGATGCCTGGCTGGCCTTCCCGTTCCTGATCCTCGCCATCGGCCTGGTCACGATCATGGGCCCCTCGCTCACGAACGCGACGCTTGCGATCGGGCTCGGCGCCACTCCGACCTACGTTCGCCTCACGCGGGGGCTCACCCTCTCCGCCAAGGAGGAGGACTACGTCCTGGCGGCGCGGGCCCTCGGCGCCGGCGATCTCCGCCTGATGAGGCGCCACGTCTTTCCGAACATCTTCAGCGCGCTGCTCGTCCAGGCGACGGTCTCGATTCCGACGGCGATCATCGCCGAGGCGATCCTCTCGTTCCTCGGCCTGGGCGTGCAGCCGCCCGCCCCGTCATGGGGCACGATGCTCAACACCGCGCAGCAATTCCTGGAATCGGCGCCCTGGATGGCGTACTGGCCGGGGCTGGCGATCTTCTCGCTCGCGCTGTCCTTCAACCTCGCCGGCGACGGGCTGCGTGACCTGCTCGACCCCAGGGACTACTGAACTCAGGCGTCGAGAGACACCGGGCTCGAGCGCGTCCGCCCGAGGAGCTGGCGCCAGAGGTGGCGGACGATCGTGGGCGAGTGGGCGGAGGGAGCAGCGTCATGGGCGGGCCCGTCACGCCGTCCCGGGAGTGGCGAGGCGGCCGACGACGTAGTCACCGAGGCGGTTGAAGTCGCGCTCCGGCAGATTGGCGAACACCAGCACGGCCTCGTCCCCCGACGCTTCCCACACGAGCGCGGGGAGCTTGAGCGGGGGCTTGTCCGTCTCGAGCGGAAGACGGAGCTCGAGCCGATCTCCGGACTTGAGGGGCAGGGTCGTCCGCACCCGCGCGCCGAACGCGCTCACGTCCATCGTCTCCGCCTCCACCGGAGCGGCGTTCCCGATCCTGATCTGCACGGGCAGCGCGACACGCGCGCGAGGCGCCCGCCGCCTCGCCTCCACCGACAGGAGCCGCGTCTTGACCCACCGCCCGGCAGGGTCAGGCAGCTCGGCGAAGGTCAGGGCGATGCCGTCCAGCGCGCTTCGGGCCACGCTCGCACTCAGGGAGAGCACCTCGAAGCGATCCGCGGGCGCCGGGAACGCCAGCGTGAGCGTCGCGGTGGTACCGACCGGGATCTCCACGGGACGACGGCTCGCGGCCCGGATGCGGACGCTGGTGCTGGACAGGTCCACGACAGGCCCCTCGACGATCGTCTCGGTCGTCTCGATCCGGGCGGACCAGTTCACGCGCACCCGCTCCGCGCGGCGCCGATCCTGACGGTTCCAGCTCATGTGGCCCCCCCCGGGACGCATGATGACCCACGCGCCGGCCCGCTCGCCGGCGCATGCGGCGGGCCATCATACCATTGGCATGGTCGATCGAGCAGATGCGGGGCCGGGGCGGGAACCGATGGGCGGGGGTGGAACCTCAGATCTGAACCCCTCGGCCCGCCGCTTGACCCCGCCCCCGCGGCGGCGCAGGATACCCCGGGGCCCGAGGCGGCCGGCCGGCTGGTCGTCGTGCCCGATCTGGTCAAGAGCGAGCTGCGGATGCTGCGGTTGGGCAAGTGGCTACGCCGAAGACAGGAGGCATCGTGACCCAGCCAGTGACGATGAGGATCTTCTCCGACTACGTCTGACCCTGGTGCTATCTCAGTACCGTGCGTATTGAGCGGCTCAAGGCCGAGCACAACGTGAAGGTCGAGTGGGTGCACTTCCCCTTGCACCCGGATACGCCGGCGGAAGGGCGCTCGCTGGCCGATCTGTTCGCGGCCCGCAACCTGGACCGGAAAGCCATGCACGCGCAGATGAAGGCCCGCATGGACGCCGAAGGTCTTCCGTACGGCGAGCGCACCATGACGTACAACAGCCGCCTGGCCCAGGAGCTGGGCAAGTGGGCGGACACCCAGCCGGGCGGCGAGGCCATCCACGACGCGCTGTTCCGCGCCTACTTCGTGGCCGCGCGCGACATCTCCCAACCCGCGGTGCTCCTGGACATCGTGCAGCACGTGGGCCTCTCGGCCGACAGCGCGCGCGAGGTGCTGGAGAAGCGCACGTTCAAGGACGCCGTCGACGCCGACTGGGCGCTCTCGCGCCAGTACGGGATCACCGGCGTGCCCACGTTCGTCGCCGGCCGCGCCGGCGTCGTGGGCGCGCAGGCCTATGAGGCGCTGGAGCAGCTCGTGCGGGAGGCCGCGACGGAGGACGACGCCGAGGAGTAGGAACGGCCTCAGGCGTCGGGGTCGGCGGCGCGCGGCGCGTCCTGACGGGGCAGTCCGAGCGCCACGAGGACACCCAGGGCATTGGCGCCGGCGGCGATCAGGACCGCGGCGCCATAGCCCTGGGTCAGGTCGAACAGGTGGCCGGCCGTGATTGGCAGCACGATGGCGGCGGCGCACCACGCGGTGTAGAGGCGGCTGGCCATCCGGCCGTATAGCGCGTGCCTCCAGTAGACGGCCACCGCAGCCGCCGTGACGCCGGAGATCAACCCGTAGCCCAGCCCCACGAGCGCCAGCGCGAGCACCGACACCCCGGGACCGGGCCATAGCGTCAGCGCCACGTTGCCGGCGAGCGCGACGGCGTGGGCGCCGGCTGCCACCGTGGGAATCGCGAGCCAGT
>MGBV01000082.1 GCA_001788415.1 Candidatus Rokubacteria bacterium GWC2_70_16
CCCGGCTGCTCGGTCTTGACGAGCACGTCGTGCCAGGGCACGAGGCTCCCCACGGTCTCCACCGAGCGCTGCACGGGCCGCGCCTCCGCCCGGGCCACGGTGATGGGGAGCGGCTTGATGGCTCCGGGCGTGCCCTGAGGCCGTGCCGGGGGCTGGGCATCCGATCGGCCTGCCCCGGTGAGCGCTGCCAGGAGAAGCGAGCAGCACAGGAGAGGCGCGCCGAGACGAGTCATAGGCCGTCAGTGTACCGCAGGGAGGCGCACGCGGGCGAGTTCTCGACCCGCGCCCGAGGCTGTCGTAAGATAGCGGCACCCATGGCTCTCACGCGCACTCCCATGACCCGGGCCGGCCACGAGCGGATGAAGGACGAGCTCGAGCGGCTCAAGAAGCTCGAGCGCCCCGCCATCACGCGGGCCATCGCCGAGGCCCGCGCCCACGGCGACCTGTCGGAGAACGCCGAGTACCACGCCGCGCGGGAGCGGCAGAGCTTCGTCGAGGCGCGGATCAACGATCTGGAAGGCAAGCTCGGCGCCGCCGAGGTGATCGAGCCGCCCACGTCCGGCGACCGCGTCACCTTCGGCTCGACGGTGCGGCTCGAGGACGGGGACGGTCGGGAGGTCTGCTACCAGATCGTCGGCTCCGACGAGGCCGACCCGCTCCGCGGCCGCATCTCGATCCTGGCCCCGCTGGCCCGCACGCTCATCGGCAAGAGCGTCGGGAACCGCGTCGTGGCCCAGCTGCCGGGCGGGAAGAAGGACTTCGAGATCCTGGAGGCGAACTTTCCCTGGCCGGCGAACCCAGCTTAGCAGCCTGCTACGGCCGGAGCGCCTCGCGCAGCTCGCGGGTGAGCGCTTCCACGGTGCCGCGCGTGCCGCCGGCCAGCTTGCTCTTCCACTCTCCCTCGGTCTCGAAGCGCCGATCCTTGAGACGGTCCCCCCAGGGCCTCACCGCCTCCCGGATGGCGTGGATGTCGAAGGCGTCCTTCTTGAGCTCGCGGGCGCGCGCCATCACGTCGGGGGCCACGCGGATGAAGGCCCGCAGCGCCGCGCCCGTCTTGATGGAGTACTTCCGCCCGGCCCAGGCCGCGGGGAAGACGCCCGCCAGGGCCTTCATGTAGTTCAGGAAGAAGCGCTTGGCGCCCTGGCGCAGCTCGTTCGTGCGCGCCCCGCCGCCGATCTTCTCCACCGTCTCGAGGAACTCCACGATCTCCTCGGCCAGCGGCGCCTGCGAGACGCGGCCGCGCCCCGTGCCGAGCATCTTGATCTCGCCGGCCAGCGGCGAGGTGTCGTCCTCGTTGAGCGAGCGGATCACGTCGTGGGCCAGCGCCTGGTTCGGGTCGGGGTAGAGCTTGCGCCCCGCGAGGCTCACGATGTGGGACGGGTTCAGGCGCGTGTGCTTGGCGTTGATCGTCACGAACAGCTCGACGATCTGGCGCGCGTCCAGCCGGTCGAAGAGCACGGCGGGGACCTCGATGCCCAGGTTCTCCCCCGCCTGGGTGAGGGCGTGGAGCGCCAGCAGCCGGTGCTGGCCGTCGAGCACGCGCAGCACGCCATGCTCCTCGGGGATCTGGAGCAGCCCAAGGTCGTGCTGGCTCGCCATGGGGGTGAAGGTGAAGCGCTTCTCGGAGGTGATGATGACGGCGCCGGGGATGGCCGGCAGCGTGCCCGCTTCCTTGCAGTCGCGGTAGTAGGCGACCAGCTCGTCGATCTTGCGGCGGATCACCGGGCGCTGGTAGGCGGTCTCGCTCTCCCCGATCCGCTTCTCGAGCATCTCCCAGTTCACGCGGGCCCGGTTCGCGCGCTTGGAGGGCTTCGGCGCCTCGGCGCCCGCGTAGCCGAGCACCTCGAACTTCACGAGCCGGTCGATGTCCTTGGCGGAAAAGGACGCCTGGAAGAACTCCACCCCGAACTGCTTCACCCGGTGCGCGGGAACCGTGATCATCCACCCCTCCAGCTCTGTGGGGCCAGCGTGTCGGATCGGGGTTCTGTGGCGTGGGATACTCTAGACCATGCTTAAACCCTTGTCAACATTTGCCTTTCTCGTTGCCCTGCGGGATGGGCACCACATCGTGGGCCCCGGGAGAAAGTTATCCACCATATGTGGGTAGCCTGGGGATGGACGAGGCGGCGTCAGGAGAAGAGGGCGCCCGTGAGGGCGGCCAGGCCGAAGGCCATGAACAGGGCGGCGGCGGCCCAGCGCAGGCGCCGCATGGGGGCGAGCGCGCCGAGCCGGCTGCCGGCCCAGACCGCCAGCGAGTCGGCCGCGACCATGCCGGCGGTGGTGCCTGCCGTGACGGCCAGGGTGGAGTTGAAGCGCGCGCCCAGCGCCACCG
This sequence comes from Candidatus Rokubacteria bacterium GWC2_70_16, assembly GCA_001788415.1. GTDB lineage: Bacteria > Methylomirabilota > Methylomirabilia > Rokubacteriales > CSP1-6 > UBA12499. The sequence continues at coordinate 2,333 of MGBV01000082.1, forward strand.
TGGCGAGCTGCGTCTTGTCGCCCATCTCGGCGAGGAAGAACACCGCGATCGTGGTGATGAGCGGCCCCCAGCCCTCCCGCTCGCCCGGCTCGTCGGCGGCATCGGGGAACAGCGCCCAGACGCCGAAGGCGATGAAGCCGAGGCCCACGATCCATCCCAGCGCCGCCGCGGGAATCATTCCGGCCACCCAGACGCCGGCCGAGGCGGCGAGCGTGTGGTTGGCAAGGGTGGCAATCAAGATGCCGAGCATAACGGTCCACGGCCGCCGGTAGCGCGAGGCGAGCGACAGCGCGATGAGCTGCGTCTTGTCGCCCATCTCCGCGAGCGCCACCATCACGAAGGAGCCCCAGAGGATCGAGATCACCGGCACCTCCCGAAAAAAAAGACCTTCGACGGGAACCGCCTGTACGCGGTCGGTCCCGCCAAAGGTCTCGCACGCTCTGCGTGAGCCCCGGGGCCAAGGCGTTGCCGCCTGGCATGTTGACCCCGGGTCCCGGCCCGAGCGGGCCGGGTCTGCTACTCCCCTCTGACCCTCTTACCCTAGCACGTCCCTCAGCGCCCGAGATAGGCCTTCTGGGTGGCCTCGCTGGCGAGGAGATCGCGCCCGGAGCCCTCGAGCACGATCTGCCCGTTCTCGAGCACGTAGCCGCGCTGGCTCGCCGCCAGCGCCTGGCGGACGTTCTGCTCCACCAGGAGCACCGTCACGCCGAGGGCGTGGATCTGCTGGATCACGCGGAACACCTCCTGGACGATCTTCGGCGCCAGCCCCAGCGACGGCTCGTCGAGCATGAGGAGCGCGGGCCGGGCCATGAGGGCGCGGCCGATGGCGCACATCTGCTGCTCGCCGCCGGACAGCGTCCCGGCCAGCTGCGAGGCGCGCTCCCGGAGAACGGGAAAGCGCCCCAGCACCTCATCGAGCGTCGTGGCGCGCGCGGGCCGGGCCCGCCGGGTGTAGGCGCCGAGCTCGAGATTCTCCCGCACGGTGAGGGACGGGAAGAGCTTGCGCCCCTCGGGGACCTGGACGACGCCGTGCTCGACGATGCGGTCCGGGGGGAGGCGGTCGATCCGCCGGCCGTCGAAGCGGATCCGGCCGCCGCGGGGGTGGAGGAGCCCGGAGATCGTGCGGAGCGTGGTGGTCTTGCCGGCGCCGTTGCCTCCGACGAGGGTGACGATCTCGCCGGGCCTCACGGCCAGGGAGACGCCGTGGACCGCCTGGAGGTCCCCGTAGAAGACGCTGACCTCCTCGAGCTCGAGCATCAGGAGTCGTGAGGGGAGAGCGGCGCGAGGGCGCGGAGGTACGCGGCAGAGTCCATCACGGTGAGGTACATCCCCAGGCCGCGCAGCGAGGCCAGGTGCAGCTCCTCGTCGAAGGCCGCTACGCAGTCCTCGAGGATCACCACGGAGAAGTCGCGGATCATGGCGTCCCGCGCCGTGGCCTCCACGCCGCCGTGGGTCACGATGCCCGTGAGCACGACCGTGTCGATGCCCAGCGACCGCAGCAGCACTTCCAGCGGCGTGCCGTGGAAGGCGGAGAAGCGGGGCTTGTCCAGCTCGTAGTCCGGCCGCGGCAGCTCCGGGATGAGCTCGCGCCCCGCGTCCCGCAGGCGGAAGCCCTCGTGCAGCAGGAACGGGCGCGCCTTGACGATGTGGTCGAGCCCCAGCGGCGCTCCCCCGGGCGAGGTGTAGATGGTGAACTTGGAGGCGAAGACCGGCACATGCGCGGCGCGGCTGGCGTGCGCCACCCGCTCCACGACGGGGATGATCCCGCGCAGCCGCTCCACGGGCAGGCCGTGGCGCGCGTAGACGCCGCCCGGATCGAGGAAGTCGCACTGCAAGTCCAGCAGGAGGAGCGCCGTCGAGCCGCGCGTGATGGTCATGGCGCGGCTCCAGCCGGCGCCGGCGAGGGGCGCGGGATGTACTGCCCCACCGGCGGGCCCACGATCTTCCCCCTGTCATAGACCAGGTGGCCGCGCAGGAAGGTGGCGCGGACCTGGCCCGTGAGTTCCTGGCCCTCGAACGGCGTGTAGCCCTGCGCCGACTCGGACTCGGCGGCCCGCACCGTGGAGGTCCGCGCCGGATCCAGGAGCGCGAGGTCGGCGTCGTAGCCGGGGGCGATGTCGCCCTTGCCGCCCAGCCCGAAGCGGCGGGCCGGGTTCCAGGAGAGCAACTCCGCCATGCGGTGGTAGGACAGGCCGCGCCGGCTCCCCTCGCTGAAGACGCCGGAGAGCAGGTACTCGGTGCCGCCGAACCCCGACTTCGCCAGCCAGATGTCGTCGGGGCGCTCGGCGGCGAGCTTGGCCTCCGTCGCGCAGCAGGCGTGGTCGCTCACGATCCAGTCCACCTTGCCTCCGAGGACCATCTCCCACAGGAACTCGACGTCCTCGCGGGGCCGGATCGGCGGGTTCACCTTGGCCCGGGCGCCCGCGGGGGTCTCCGTGTCGAGCAGGAGGTGCCCCACGGTGACCTCGCGCCTGACATCGACCTGCGGGAAGGCCTGCGGCACCAGGAGCGCGGCCTCGAGCGCCTTGCGCGAGGAGAGGTGCAGGAGATTGATGTTCCGGCACCCGGTCTCCTGCGCCAGGTAGGAGGCGATCCACACCGCCAGCCCCTCGGCATGCGGCGGCCGGGCGGCGCTGTAGGCCCCGAGCCCGGTCAGCGACCGGTCCTTCTGGACGAGCGTCGTGTAGGCGTTGAGGATGTCGGCCACCTCGCAGTGCAGACTCACGCTCACGTGCTCGGCCAGGTGCGGGTGCGCCTGCTGCACGCGCGCCGCCGCGCGCATGACGAACTCGAAGTGCGCGAGGTCGTAGCTGTCGTCCGCGCCGATCATGAGGAACCGCCGCTGGGCGTCCCGGTCCGCCGCGCCGTGCAGCCCGTGGCCGCCGTAGAACATGAAGATCTTGAAGGACGGCACGCCGTGCCCGGTGGCGAGATCTTCCAGCTCCTCGATGTGCCGCCTGTCGAGGGGCGCCAGGTGGTAGCCGTAGTCCGCCCAGTAGCGGTCCCGCGAGAGGCGGAGCACCTCGGGAAAGAGCTCCGCGTAGGGGCCGCCACGGTTGAGATAGTACTGGCCGCTGCGGAAGTAGGTGAGCATGGTCGTGACGCCGCCCGTGGCGGCCGCCCGGCTCTCGGTGGCCGCGTCCTCCCCGAGCGGCGCGTAGATCCCCACGTGGGTGTGGGCATCCACCACGCCGGGGAAGCCGAGGAGGTGGTCGGCGTCGAAGACCCGCTGCGCCGCGGCCGCCGGGATCTCCGGCGCGATGCGGGCGAAGCGGCCGTCGCGGACGCCGAGGTCCAGCAAATCCACCGCCGGCCGGTGGGGGCGCACGACGCGCACGCGTTTGATGAGGAGGTCGAGGGGAGGGCGGTCGGCCATGTCACGCGCTCCAGTCCGCCAGGGGCTCGCCGAGATAGGCGTCGATCACGCGGGGGTCTTGCGCGACCTCGGCGGGGGACCCGGTGGCGATCAGCTCGCCGTGATGGAGCACGGCGATCCGGTCGCTGAGCCCCATCACCGCGGCCATGACGTGCTCGATGACGATGATGGACACGCCCCCCTCCCGGATGCCACGGATCACCTCCGCCGTCTCCCGGACCTCGGTGGGCGTGAGCCCCGACATCACCTCGTCCAGGAGCAGCGCGCGCGGCCCCGTGGCCAGCGCCCGCGCCAGCTCCAGGCGCTTGCGGAGCCCGATGGACAGCGCGTGCGCGGGCCTCCCGGCCAGGGGGGCGAGGCCGGTCAGCGCCAGCACCTCGAGGCCGCGCCGCCGCGCCGCCGCGGCCGAGCGGGTCCGGTTGAAGGCGCCGACCATGACGTTGTCCGCCACGGTCAGCTCGGGGAAGGGCTGGACGAGCTGGAAGGTGCGCGCCAGCCCGCGGCGGCAGATCGCGTGGGGCGGCAGCCCCGTGATCTCCTGTCCGTCGAGCCACACGCTCCCGCTGTCCGGCCGCAGGAAGCCGGTGACCGCGGAGAAGAGCGTCGTCTTGCCGGCGCCGTTGGGGCCGATGAGCCCGAGGATCTCCCCCCGCCCGAGCGCCAGGCTCACCTGGGAGAGCGCCTGGAGCCCGCCGAAGCGCCGGGACAGCGAGCGGACCTCGATGAGCGTCATGCTCGGGCGCGCTCCGCGGCGCCCCCGCCGAGGCTCCGGAGCGCCCCCATCACCCCGCGCGGGAGGAAGACCACCGCGGCCATGAGGATCGCGCCGTAGAGCATGAGGTGGAGCCCCGCGTAGCTCTTGACGAGGCCGCGCGTGGACTCGCCGAGCAGCCCCAGCAGCACGGCACCCAGGAGCGGTCCCCAGAGGGTCCCGGCGCCGCCGATGATGGGCCGGAGCAGGATCTCGATGGAGTTGCCCGGGCCGAATCCGATGGTGGGGTCCACATAGGAGAAGTACTGGGCGTAGAAGGCCCCCCCGAGCGCGGTGACCGCGGCCGAGAGCGCCATGGCGGCGAGCTTCACGCGGTAGGGGTTGATGCCGAGGGCATCGGCGGCCGCCTCGTTCTCCCGGATGGCGATCATCTGGTAGCCCAGGCGCGAGCGCTCGAGCCGCGCCACCGCCCAGGTGACGGCGAGCAGCATCGCGAGGATCACGTAGTAGAAGTACCGCTTGTCCCCGAACTGGAAGAGCCGGGGCGCATGCCCCTGGAGCGGCACGAGGATGCCGAAGGAGCCGCCGACATAATCCCAGTTGGTGGCGGCCACGCGGAAGATCTCGGCGAAGGCGAGCATGACCAGCGCGAAGTAGGCGCCGCGGAGCCCGTAGCGGAACGACAGGTGTCCCGTGACGAGGCCCACCAGGACGGCGGCGGCGGCGCCCAGCCACATGCCGACCCACGGGGTGAGCCCCGCCTTGAGGAAGCAGAGGCTCGAGGTGTAGGCCCCGATCCCGAAGAAGAGGGCATGCCCGAAGGAGAACTGGCCGGCGTAGCCGCCGAGGATGTTCCAGCCCTGGCCGACGAAGGCGAAGAAGCACATGAGGGTGAGCGTCCCGATGACGTACTCGGAGCGGACGACGAGCGGGACCGCCGCGGCGGCCGCGAGGAGCCCGAGCCCGGCGGCCCGTCTACGCATGGCGCGCGCCCAGGAGCCCCGCCGGCCGGATCAGCAGCACGGCGACGAACAGCGCGAAGATCCCGATCTGGGCCAGCGAGCCGTGGAAGTAGAGCCCGCCGAGGGACTCCACCACCCCCACCAGGAGCCCGCCCACCAGGGCGCCGGGGAAGGAGCCGAGTCCCCCCAGCACCACGACGACGAAGGCGGTGATGACGAAGGTGTTCCCCACCTCCGGCGACACGTAGAAGAAGGGCACGGCCATGGCGCCCGCCGCGGCCACGCAGGCCGTGCCGACGCCGAAGGCCACGGCGTAGACGCGCCCGACGGGGATGCCGCAGAGCGCCGCACCGTCGCGCTCCTCGGCGGATGCCCGGAGCGCCCGGCCGAGCGTCGTCCGCTGGAGGAACAGCCAGAGGAGCCCCGAGATCAGGAGCGCGCCGGCGAAGGCCAGCAGGCGGGGGAGGTTGAGGCGGACCGGCCCCAGCGGCACCGTCGTCTGGGAATAGGCGACGAGGAGCGTGCGCGGGTCGGCCCTGAACACCACCAGCGCGAGGTTGTCGAGGAAGAGCGCGAGCCCCAGCGTCATCAGGAGCTGGTTGTGCTCGGGGGCCCGCAGCACCGGCGCGATGACGGCCCGCTGGATGGCGTAGCCGAAGGCGAACGCCACGGGGAGCGTCACCACGAGCGAGAGGTAGGGGTCCAGGCCCGCGCGCGTGGCCAGCCAGAAGGTCGCGTACATGGCCAGCATCATGAGCGAGCCGTGGGCGAAGTTGATCACCTTCATGACGCCGAAGATCAACGTGAGGCCGAGCGCCACGAGGGCGTAGAGGCCGCCGAGCATGACGCCATTGGCAAGGCTCGACAGGACGACATCAGCGCTCATGCGAGAGCGCGGGGCGACGGGGGCCGGCGGCCCTCGGTCACATCCGCTTGTCCCAGGCGGGGACGGGGATGGCCGGCTTGGCCTCGGCAAACTCCGGCGGGTAGACCACCGCGATGCGCCCCTGCTGCACCTGCATCAGGAGCGTGCGGGCCCCCGGGTTCTGTCCCTTCTCGTCGAAGGAGATCGGGTAGGGGAGGATCTGGTCGGCGAGGCGCGTCTGGGCCAGGGCCTCCCGGACACGGTCGCGGTCGGCGGCGCCGGCCCGCTCGAGGGCGTCCTTGAGCACCCAGGCCGACTGGTAGGCGAGCATCCACTCGTAGGCGAAGGGCTGGCTGTAGGCCTTCTCGAAGGCCGCGATGATGCCCTTGATGCGCGGATGCTTCGGGTTGTACCAGTGGTTGCCGTCGAGCATGTAGTCGGCGAGCTTGCCCACGTCCTTGATGAAGCGGTACTGGCTGCCCGCCCCGCCGTAGACGGAGAGGATGGCGCCCACGTCCACCCGCTGCTCGGCCATGGTGCGGATGATGAGCGAGTGGGCCGGGTAGTAGGTGGACGGGATCACGATGTCCGCCTTCGCGGCCTTGATCTTGAGCACCTCGTTGTTGAGCGAGGGCGCCGCGGCGCTGTGGGGGATGCGCTCGATCACCTGCATGCCGATGCCCGGCAGGAGCTTCTCCAGCGTGTCCGCGGTGGACTTGCCGAAGAGGCCGTCCTCGTGGATCAGCACCACGCGCTTG
>MGBV01000083.1:0-6388 GCA_001788415.1 Candidatus Rokubacteria bacterium GWC2_70_16
CAGGCTCGTCGCGATCGAAGACAACTTCTACTCCCTGGCCCGCCAGGCCGAGAAGCTCCGGCAAGCGGGCACGACGAAGTCGGTCAGCGACCCCGCCGTCCGCGACCTGGAGGCCCGGTTCGCGGTGCACGTGGCCGAGGCCTCGAGGCTCGCTCCCGCCCGGTGATGCGAGGGTGTCGGTGACGCGGCGCCTCCTGCTCGCGTGCTCGGTCGGCGCCGCCCTCCTGGCGGCGACGGGGACGGCGACAGCCCAGCCGCCCGCGACGACGAGAGTCACGCAGCCGCTGCCCCCAACGACGCGTGGAGCCGAGGGCGTCGCGCGCACCCCAGAGAAGGCCAGACCCGAGCCGAAGGTGCACGTCACGGTGCCTGACCTGGCTCGCGCGAATGAGCGCGGCGAGGTCGAGGTCGTGGCTCGCGTGGAGTTCCCGGAGACGACACTGGAGGAGCGCCTGCGGTCCGCCGCGTTCACCATCCGTCTCGAATCGGTCACCACGGCGGCGGACGAGGAGCGCTGGGACGCCGTGTCTTTGCCGTCGTGCGCGAAGGGCCTGTGCGACGAGCCACTCGTACCTCCCGAGCGCGGCGCCGTGACGAAGACGTACAGGGTCAGGCTTCAGCGGAACCGGACGGCCTTTCGGGTTGTCCTGCGGCGCGGCGGCGCGCAGCCCCGCGAGATCCTGTCGTCCCGGGTCGAGGTCCCGTTCGCGCCGGCTCCGCGGGTGTTCGTGCTGGCCATCGGGATCAGCAAGTACAAGGAGACCGAGAAGCGCGTACCGAATCTCTGCTATCCCGCCAACGACGCGCGCGCCATCCGGGCGTACTTCGAGAGCGTCCGCCTCACGGCGTACTCGGGCAAGGAGGAGCTGCTGCGGTCGCTGCGTCAGGTCGAGGTCAAGGACCTGGTCGACGAGCAGGCGACGAAGCAGGGCATGCTCGACACATTCGCGGACATGCTCGAGCGGACGACCCATCAGGACACCGTGATCCTCGTGTTCTCGGGGCACGGTGTGCGCGGTCCCGTGATCGAGGACCCTCTGTACCTGATCCCCCACGACGGGGAGTTCACCGGCAACTGGTGGCGGTTTCACCAGAGGAACCTCGCGCTCAGCGAGCTGCTCCGGCCGTTCCGCCTGAGCGTGTGGAAGGGGGGCGCACGGCGCCTGCTGATGATCATCGACACCTGTTACAGCGGCGCGGCGCTCGTGGAGAAGGAACTGGACGCGCGCGTGGGAGCGGAGGTGGCGATCATCGCCTCGGCACTGCCATACCAGAAGGCCAAGGACTCGCCGGACGGCAGGTGCCTCCTGCAGCCCTACGGCGACCGCGACCGCGGGTTCTTCGCCAAGATCCTCCTCGGCGCCCTGCGCGGGCGGGGCGATGGCCCGGCCGTGGAAGAAGCGGGCGGGGTGAAGGCGATCTCGATGTACGGCCTCATGGACCACGTCCGCCGGGGAATGATGAAAGAGACCCAGGACCAGAGACCGATGGGGATCGGTCGCTTCCAGGGTTGGTTGCTCCCGGTGATTCCGTGAGGCGGACCGGGCACCACCTGAGGGCGCTCGGCCTCGTTTCGGGTCTGGCCGTGCTCCTGACCGCGCCCGGCGCGAGGGCCGACGAGGGCGTGCGCCTCGAACCCGTGACCTACACGCTGTTCACACCGGGGCGTGGCGTGGCGCTCGAGCGGACGCTCCGCGCGGCGCGTCCGATCGGCCGCTACGAAATCCTGGTGGATGACAAGACGTGGCAGACCTTCAGGCCGGACACCCCGCGCCTCGTCGAGGAGCTGAGGACGACGATCGAGCTGCCGGCGCCGGGCACCTATCGAGTCGGAATCCGCGTCTTCGGCACGGACGGGACGCTCGTCGGCCAGACCGAGCTGACCGCCGTGCGCGAACGGCGCGACGCCGAGGTCTTCGCGGTGGTCGTCGGCGTCAACGAGGTCGGCGCCGCCGCGCCGCGACTCAGGTTCGCCGAGCGCGACGCGCGCGCCGTCGCCGCCGCTCTGGAAAAGGCCGGCGTGCGCAGCGACAACCTCAGGCTCCTCGCCGGTCCCGACGCGACGCCCGACCGGCTCGACAACGCCTTCCAGCGGCTGTCGCTCGCGACGCAGCCGGGCGACACGCTGATCTTCTACTTCTCCGTGCCGTCGGACCACGGCGGCGCCGAGGGGGGCCGGCAGAAGGCATCGTTCCGACGCGGGCCCGGCACGCTGCTGCTCAAGGCCGGGCCCGGTGAGGGCACGAGCCGCCTGCCGGTGCTCGACCTCGCGTGGATCTCCCAGGTCCTGGGAGCTGCCCGGTCCGTCCTCGTGCTGGACACCTGCCTCAGCGGGGACTTCAGGGATTTCGCGCCCGTGGCGAAGCGCGAGGTCCTGGTCCTGTGGAGCGGGTGCGCGCCGGAGAGCGACGCGCACCAGGGAGGGATCTTCACGCACCACCTGCTGGCCCGCTTCCCCGAGCGGGCGGACTTCGGCGACGTGCGGAGGTGGTGGCCCGAGGTGCGGGACGCGGTGAGAACCGAGGCGGCGGCTCTCGGGCGGCGGGAGCCGTTCCTGGTGACGGGACCGACCTTCGTTCCGGTGCCGGAGCAGGAGCTGGGCTCCCCGGTGCTGGGCGAGGGCGAACGCCCCAGGCTTCCTCCCGACGCTAAGGCGCCCGTGCCCTCGGCGCGGACGCCTCGACTTGCGGGAGAGTCGTCCCGATCCGCGGCCGGGGCGCCGACACCCGTGGACGCGGCGGGGCAGCGGCCCCGGTAGCGCGCCTCCCGCCGGCCTAGGCCGGGCGGCTGACGAGCGGGCCGAAGCGGCTCACGAGCTCCTGCTCGTCGAGGTTGCCCGCGCGGGCGAGCGCGGCGCGCGTCGCCGGGTCGTCGAAGTCCTCGGGCTTGAGCCGGATCATGTACGCGTAGAGCGTCTGGTACATCTCCGAGTCCACGTCCACGTACCGCACCCGGACCTTGCCCGTCTTCGGATCGAGCATGAGGGCGAACGGGATCGGGACGAGCCGTCCCGCCTGGATCGTGACCATCGCGTTGCTCCCGCCGTCGAGCAGGAAGCGCGTGGCCCAGTAGCCGAGGCTGCGGCAGTACTGGATGTCGTGGGCGCCCGGCGCGGCGCAGCGGAGCTCGTAGCCCATGTCCTTGGGGACGATCGTCACGTCCACGTTGCGCGCGCGCAGGCGGCCGGCCACGCGGTCCTTGAGCAGCCGCCCGAGGTCGAGCTCCCCCAGCCGCACGTTGCCGTACTGGTCGCGCTCGACGGGCGCGATCGGGTCGAGCTCGAGCTTCTCGGCCAGGCCCTCGGAGAGGATCGCGACGCCGTGCTCGCGCCCCTGCATGCGCCGCTTGATGATCGCGCCCTCCAGGACGTCGGCGACCCGGTCGAGGGGGATCTTCGGCTCGGCGAACTCCTCGGCGATCACCGTGAGCGTCGCGCCGGCCGAGCCGCCGATGCCGAGGGCCAGGTGGCCGGCGCGGCGGCCCATGACCGTCACGAAGAACCAGCGCTCGGTCGTGGAGGCGTCCTGCATGAGGTTGCGGACCAGCTCCTTGCCGAGGTTGCAGGCCGTCGTGTAGCCGAAGGTCACGATGTCGCCGGGCAGAGGGAGGTCGTTGTCGATCGTCTTCGGCACGTGCGCGACGGTGAGCCCGGGCATCGCCCGCGCGACGCGCGAGGAGGCGAACGCCGTGTCGTCGCCGCCGATGGTGATGAGGTGCTCGACGCCGAGCCGCTTGAGCGCCTCGGCGACGCGCGTCACGCCCTCGGGCGAGCGCGCGGGGTTGGTGCGCGAGGTGCGGATGATCGAGCCGCCGTCGAAGTGGATGCGCGAGAGGTCGTCGATGGTCAGCTCGACGACGTGCTCGGTGTTGCCCTCGACGAGCCACTTGTAGCCGTCGTAGCAGCCGAGCACCCGGCAGCCCTGGTTGCGCGCCTCGATCGTCGCTGCCGCGATGACCGCGTTGATGCCGGGGGCCGGGCCCCCGCCGACCAGGATCGCGAGCGTCTTCATGCGTGGTGTCTCATGGCACCCATCCTAAGAGAATGGCCAACGGAGAAAAATAAACTTGACCTCGCCATGTGTTGAGTGCCAAATAATGAGTGCCTCTTGACGGAGGGGACCGTATCTAGTAGGTTTCGCCCAACCTTACGCGAAGTCGTAGACGGAGCCGGGCCATGATGACGGCTGGACGAGAACTGACGATCGATGCGAAGTTTGCCGCGAAGCGTCGTGCTTGGGCCCGCAAGCCAGCGATCCTGAACACAGAGCATCGCGTGTATCTTGGGGATGGGCGCCGAATGAGCGAACTCGGTGCCGAGTCTGTTCACTTGGTTGTCACCTCGCCGCCCTACTGGAACCTCAAGGAATACCCGGATGGTATCGACGCGCAACTGGGGAACCTGGCGGACTACCGAGCATTCAGTAAGGAACTTCGAAGTGTCTGGGAACGATGCTTCCAACTACTGGTTCCCGGTGGTCGTCTGTGTGTCGTGGTGGGTGACGTGTGTTTGTCGCGGCGGAAGGCTGGTCGTCACAGCGTCGTCCCGCTACATGCCGACATCGCTTCCATGTGTCTGGAGGCCGGATTCGACTATCTGAGCCCGATTTTCTGGTACAAGATCGCGAACGCGGCAACGGAAGTTGATGGCAATGGCTCTACCTTCTTGGGCAAACCCTACGAGCCGAACGCGGTCATCAAGAACGACGTTGAATACATCCTCATTCTGCGGAAGCCGGGGGCTTACCGCAACCCCACATCGGAGCAGCGAGCACTCAGCATCATCGATCGCAAGGATCACGATCGATGGTTCAGGCAAGTCTGGACGGATGTCCCGGGGCAAGCTCGCCTACAGGGCCATCCCGCGCCGTACCCTAAGGAGGTGGCGTTCCGGCTCATCAACATGTTTTCGTTTGTCGGTGACAGCGTGTTGGATCCGTTCTGGGGCACCGGGACGACGACGGCTGCGGCTATCGATGCGCATCGGTCGAGTATCGGGTATGAGATAGAGCCGCGATACATCGAGGTCGGCAAAGCCAGGTTTCAACAGGGGTACATCGACGCGAAAGTCCATTTCTTCGAAAGCCTCGGTGTCGCGGCACTCTCCGCACCCATCGAGGCGCAGACACGAATTGTGACCACCGCTGGGTGATGCCGGCCCCTGAGTTGTTTGTCGCGCACCTCAACGAAGCGGGCTATCATCCCCGCTCCAGCAAACACGGCTACGCTCTCTGCGGGTTCGTTCTGGCGGACCTGCTGACGTCGTGTCCAAAGATCGCTGAACATGCTGCCGCGGGAAGACTGGTCTACGATCTCCAGCGCAAGGTGATAGTGGGAAACAGTGAATGGAACATTGATCTAGTTCTTGGCCCGCCACCCGGGGGTGCAAAATCGAAGCCGCCGGCAGAAATGATCGCTCGTGAGCCACCGGCGACGATTCGAATCGCGATCGAAGCAAAGACGATCATGACAGAACACGGAAAGGCCCGCCGAAATCGACAACGCGATCTGGACTCGTACCATCAATTTCTGCACAGATATGATCCCGCCGCGGTAGCGGCGGCCCTTACGATCGTCAATCTGGCCGGTCGATTCAAGTCTCCGCTTCGAAATGAGATCAACACCCACAGAAATGTCAGAGCCCTCGTAGAGGGGACGCTTAACCTGCTTCGCGCGCTTCCAATCAGAAGCGCGGTGGATGTTGCTGGGCTCGAAGCGAACGGGGCCATTGTTGTAGAGCACGACAACATCGCCAGCGGAAGCACCCAGTTGGTTACAGCTGCTCCTGCCCCGCAGGTGGGCGACCCCTTACACTACGAGACCTTTCTGCGACGCATCTGCGACCGATATACTCAGCGTTGGCCGTAGCCGGCCCCGGCCGAAACCGTGAGCAGGATCCCGAACGAACGGCTCACAGCGAGCCATCGCTGCGCTGCTGCGCGGTGGTGCTCTCCTCCGGGGCGACGTCCTCGGCGACGATCGCACAGAGGGCGCCGGACTCGCTGACGCCGGCGCCCTCAGGCGGTGGCGCCCTGGCCGGGCTTCGGGGCGTTGACGAGGACGCCCATGTTCCCGTACGGGTGCCGGTTCTCGAGCATGAGCTGGTGGCACGCGGGGATGTCGTCGAAGGCGTAGGTCTTCGACAGGCACGGGTCGACCCGGCCCTCGGCCACGAGCCGCGTCACCGCCGCCGCCTGCTCGTCGTTCGAGAGGTGGCTGCCCTGGAACCGCTTCTGGCGCATCCAGTGGTAGCGCAGGTCGAGGGTCACGTTGTAGCCGGTCGTGCCGGCGCAGATGACGATCATGCCCCCCGTGCCGCAGACAAACTCGGACGTGGGCAGGGTCGCCTCGCCGGGATGCTCGAAGACGATCCGCGGGCTCGTCCGCTCGC
>MGBV01000083.1:6495-8220 GCA_001788415.1 Candidatus Rokubacteria bacterium GWC2_70_16
TCGAGGCAGAACGCCTTCTTGGCGTCGTCGGAGACGACGGCGACCGCGCGCCCGCCGAGGGCGCGCGTGATCTCGAGCGCCATGCTCCCGAGCCCGCCCGCCGCGCCCCAGACGAGCACGACGTCCCCGCGCTCGACGACGTGGGGCGCCCAGCCCATGAGCATCCGGTACGCGGTCGAGGCGCAGAGGAGGAAGCAGCCCGCCTGCTCCCAGGTCAGCCGCGCGGGCTTCGGCACGCACTGGTGGGCCTGGGCGCGCGCGAACTGGCAGTAGCTGCCGTAGTTGGTCTGATAGCCCCAGATGCGCGTGCTCTCCGCGAGCATCGGGTCCTTGCCCGAGCGCACCCACGGATCGTCCGGGCGCCACCAGCCGCTGTGGACGATGACCTCGTCGCCGATCTTGACGCTCCGGACGTCGCGGCCGACGGCCCAGACGATGCCCGAGCAGTCGCTGCCGCCGGCGTGGAAGTCCTCGGGCTCGCCGAGCTTCTGCCGCTCGCCGATGACGTCGAGCGGATAGCCGAGCGCGGCCCACACGTTGTTGTAGTTGATACCCGAGGCCATCACGTAGATCAGCACCTCGTCCGGGCCGATCGCGGGCGTCGGGACGACCTCGCGCTTCCAGGCCTCACGCGGCTGCCCGAAGCGGCTCTGCCGCACCAGGTACGCGTGCATCCGTGCCGGCACCTCGCCGAGCGGGGGCTTGTCTCCGAGCTCGTACAGGTCCGCCATCAGTCGAGCTCCTCTTGGATTCGGCGTCGGGGCGCCTGCGCCGGGCTCCGGCGCCCGACGTTCGCCGAGATCACCCGTTGAACTCTTGGACCAGCTTCGGCAGGCGCGGGTCGTCGAGCCCCGGCTGCCACGGCTGGTAGAGCGAGGTGCGGTCGAGCAGCCCCGCGTAGCGCTCCTGGATCCTGCTCCCGATCGTCGCGTACGTGCCGGTCACGGCGAAGGTGTCCACCATCTCGTCGGTGACCAGGGCGGCCATGCCCTGCCAGTCGCCCTCGACGGACTTCCGGTGGAGCGCCGGCGTGAGATCCTGCCAGCCGTGGGCGGCGAGCACGGGCTCGTAGGTGCGCGTCGAGGCGTAGAAGGCGATCTGCTGCCGCACCGACTGCCGGGCGAGCGCCAGCTCCTGCTCGGTGTCGCCGACGACCGCGAAGGTGGACGTGACGTAGGTGAAGTCGGCGCGCTTGCGCCCGGAGGCGCGCAGGCCCTCCTCGACGGCCGGGTGGACGTACTCGCGCAGGTATTTCGGGCTGTTGAACGGGTGGACGTGCAGCCCGTCGCACACCTCGCCCGCGATGCGGCACATGTGCTGGTTCACGCCCGCGATGTAGACGGCGATCCGCGGCTCCGCGATGGGCCCGGGATTGAAGAACGGCGTCATCAGGTCGAAGCGGAAGAACCGGCCCTTGAAGTTGAGCTTGGTGCCGTTCTGCCAGCAGTCCCAGATCGCGCGCAGCGCCTGGACGATCTCGCGCATCTTCGGGCCCGGCGACTCGAACCTCACCGAGAACCGCCGCTCGTTGTGCCCCTTGACCTGCGTGCCGAGACCCAGGATGAAGCGTCCGTCGGAGGCCTTCGCGAGGTCCCAGGCGATGTGCGCGAGGATCATCGGGCTCCGCGGGAACGCCACCGCGATTGCCGTGCCGAGCTTGACCCGCGAGGTGACGGTGGCGGCCACGGCGAGCGGGAGGAACGGGTCGTGCTGCGTCTCGGACGA
>MGBV01000084.1 GCA_001788415.1 Candidatus Rokubacteria bacterium GWC2_70_16
GTGCGGCCGTGACTGCCCAGCACGATGAGGTCCACGCGCTTGTCACGCGCATAGGCCACGATCTCGCGGGCCGGGCGTCCAGAGAGGAGCGCCGTCTCCACCGCCTGGCCCGGTGCTAGCGACTGCGCCGCGCGGCTCAGGCGCTCGGCGGCATTCGCCGGGTCCGTGACGGGCGGCACCACGTGAACCACGTGCAGGGTGGCGCTGCAACTCCGGGCCATCTCCACGGCCACGCGTCCTGCCTCTTCCGCGCTGACGGAGAAGTCCGTGGGAAACAACACGCGATGGATGTCCATGGCTCTCCCCCTCGGAACTCAGGCTATCGGCAAGAGCGGCGCCACCCGCGCGGTCCCCGCGAGCGACCTTACTTGGCGACCAGCACGGGTACGGTCGTGGCCTTTCGCCGGCGCGGGCCCCTCGCTCACGCGCCCGGCCCCTCGACCATCGAGAGTAGCGCCTCGAGGGCGTCGGACAAAGTGAAGATGCCGACGATGGCGTCGTCGTCGCGGACGGGCAGGGCGCCGATCCTGGACTCGAGCAGCAGCCGCGCAGCCTGGGTCACCGGCATCTCCGGGGCCGCCGTGATGGGATTCTCTGTCATGATCCGCCGCACCGGCTCCGAGGCGAGGGGGTCACGTCCCAGGGCGCCGGCGAGCCGCCCCAGGTCGCGGTTGGAGAGGATTCCCACGAGGCGGTCGCCGTCGAAAACCAGCAGGTGGCGGATCTCGGCGCTGCGCATGCGCGACAGCGCCACGCCGATCGGGCAGCCGTCGTCCACGGTGGCCGGGGCCCGCGTCATCCAGTCCCGCACCTGGCCGTAGCGCTCCTGCCCGTCGGGCCTCACCGCCGGCCCAGCCTCACGACAGCTCGCGCACGGTGAGCACCGGGCAAGGCGCCAGCCGGATCACCCGGTCCGCCACGCTGCCCAGGAGCGCGCGGTTGATCCCGCCGCGCCCATGGGTGCCCAGCACGATGAGGTCCGCGCGCTCGTCGGTCGCCGCGGCGACGATCTCCCGGAACGGCACGCCCGTCCTGAGCGCGATCCTCGCGCGCACTCCGGCGGCTCGGGCCTTGGCGGCCCACTCCTCCAGGCTCTGCTCGGCCCAGCGCCGGGCCGCCTCGAAGACGTCGCGGGTCCGGTTCTTCGCGAAGGGGCCCTCCGAGAAGAGCGGTACCTCGACCAGGACATGCAGCAGCACCAGCTCGGATCCGGCGACGCCGGCGAGCCGCATGGCGATGCCGAAGGCCTCCTCCGACCCGCTCGAGAAGTCCGTGGGAACGATCACGCGATAGAAAGCGGCTTCCGTCATACCTCCTCCCGCGCCCCCTGCCACTCGAGCTCCCAGTAGCGGCGGTCGCGCTCCCGAAGGATCTCCCCCGAGGTCCTCACGGGCGCATCGGCGGGCTGCTCCACGCCGAGGGCGCGCCCGATCTCGTCCACCACGTCCTGGTCCGGCGTGGCCACGCTCCCGCCCACGGCCTCCTCCCCTGAGCTCCAGGCGCGCTGCCAGTCGGCGTCCACGTCCCCCCCGCTCAGGGGCGGGCCGGTCTCTGGGTGGCTCATCACCACCTGAAGCAGCTCACCCACGTGGACCCGCGCCTCCCCCGACCTCGCTGTCCTGCGCCTGGCCGCCCGCCCACGTATCCGCTTCCTGCCCTTGCGCTTCATGGTGAACACCCTCTCCGAGCAGGCTTCTCCCGCCCGCGCGACTGCGGGTGCAACGCGGATGCCACAGCGTGAGAACGCTTCCGCGCCGGCTTAC
Source organism: Candidatus Rokubacteria bacterium GWC2_70_16 (assembly GCA_001788415.1). GTDB lineage: Bacteria > Methylomirabilota > Methylomirabilia > Rokubacteriales > CSP1-6 > UBA12499. The sequence continues at coordinate 1,764 of MGBV01000084.1, forward strand.
GCGGCAGGTGCCGGCTCGACATGGGTCACCCGTGGGTCGAAACAGGGGCGGGGCCACCCCACCCCTCCCGGCCCCGCCGGCGGAACGCTAGCGGCCGCGGACAGTCAGGACCGGGCAGGGGGCCAGGCGCAGCACCCGCGCCGCGACGCTCCCCATGAGCAGCCGGCCGACACCGCTCCGGCCATGCGTGCCGATCACGACCACGTCCGCCCGGCGCCGCCGGGCAAAGCGGACGATCCCCTCGAAGGGAAGGCCCTCGACCAGCGCCGACTCGGCTCTCACCCCGGCCCCCCTGGCCGCGCCCAGCAGGAGGTCGAGCCGTCGGGTCGCCGCGCGCCTCGCCCGGCGCTGCAAGTCCTCCCAGGACGGCTGGCCGAGGCCATCCTCGGCGACGAAGGGCGACGGCGGCGTCAGGACATGCACCAGCATGAGCCGGCCATGCCCGCGCCTGGCCAGCGCCACGGCCTCCTGGAAGGCCCGCCGCGAGGCGCGCGAGAAATCCGTGGCGTGCAGGATCCGGCGCAGCTGTCTCATGGTCGCTTCCTCCCGTTTACCTAGCGGAGTGAGGCGAGATAGGCCGCCAGCCCGCGCACCTCACTGTCGCTCGTGGCGGCGCTGGCAGGGGAGGCAGTGGCGGGCCACAGGGAGCGCTCGGAGCCGCGCCAGGTCGATGGGCTGCCCGCAGTCCTCGCAGACACCGAAGGTGCCGGTTTCGAGCCTCGCCTGGGCCGCGTGGATCTCGTCCAGCTCGTGCCGCTCACGCCCCTCGAGCCGTGACAGGATGGCCGTCACGGTCTCCCTGTCCACGTCCTCCATGGGCCCGCCCGGCTGATGCGCCTCGAGCGTCGCCAGCTCCTCCTCGGTCCGGGCCACTGCCACCAGCAGCCGCGCGCGCGCCTCCCGGAGGCTGCGCCTCAGTTCCTCCAGGAGCGCCGGATCCCCCGCTTCCCGCCTGTTGGTCATGAGCGATGTCCCCCTCGACTGCGTCGATCAGGTCCCTGGGAGAGACTGCCGGCCGGCCCGACCCAGCCGTCGCACCGCGTGCTTCCGGCTCTCCTCGAGCGCCAGCATCATCGGCGGGAAGAGCAGCAGCAGCCCCCACTCCTCGAGCTCCAGCGGCGCCAGGCCGAACACGTGTCGGAGCGGCGGGACCCAGATCAGCGCCAGCAGGAGGCCGATCTCGGCGGCGATGCCCAGCAGCACCGCCCGGTTGCGGAAGAGCCCGGCGCGGAAGGCGGACTCGCGGTCCGTGCGGCACGCGAACACGTTGCCGACCTGGGTGGCCACGATTCCGGCCAGCGTCATGGTCGTGGCTCGCCGGTAGAGGTCCCCCGCCGCTGCCATGGGCAGTCCCGGCCGCCAGCCTGCGAGCCAGTAGGCCCAGAAGAAGCCCAGGAGCGAGAGCGCGGCCTCGGCCATGCCGAGGAAGCCGTAGGCGTGGAGCAGGCGGCCTGTCCCGAGGAGCCGCTCGGCGCGCGGCCGCGGCGGGCGGTCCATGATGTCCGGCTCGGGGGGCTCGGCGCCCAGGGCCAGCGCGGGCAGGAGATCCGTGCCGAGGTCCACGGCGAGGATCTGCATCACTGTCAGCGGCAGCGGGATGCCGAGGAAGACGAAGGCCAGGAACGGAACCAGCTCCGGCACGTTCGAGGCGAAGAGGAAGCCCTCTCCCACAGGGAGCGCTCGCGTGGCCACCCCCAGCACGAAGAAGCCAGCGCCGAAGCCCACCGCGAGCAGCGTCACGAGGCGCGTCACGCGGACCATCTCCCGCTGCAGCGGGCTTGGCTCCTCCGGCACGCTCTGGGTGAGCCGGGCGATGCCCCCGATCTCGGTCCGCATCCCCGTCGCCCGGACCACGAAGGTTCCGCTCCCCGCCACCGCGCCGGTGCCCGCAAAGAGCAATTCGTGGCGCTCGGCCAGCGGCACGTTCTCGCGCTCGTCACCGAGGGCCGGGAGCTTGAACACCGGATGCGACTCCCCCGTGAGCGCGCTCTGATCCACTCTCAGGCCGGTGGCCTGGAGCAGCTGGCCGTCCGCGGGCACCTGGTCCCCCTCCTCCAGCCTGACGATGTCGCCGGGGACGAGGTCGGCCGCCGGAACCCGCAGCTCGGCCCCGTCGCGGAGAACGGCGACTTCCCGGGGGAGCAGCTCCTGGAGCGCCTCCACCGCGCGCTCGGCCCGGTACTCCTGGAAGAAGCTGAAGACCCCGTTGATGACGATGACTCCGAAGATGGCCCAGCCCAGCTCGGGCAAGCCGGCCAGGAAGGCGAAGGCCCCTCCCACCCAGAGGAGGAGGGCGAAGAAGCTCGTGAACTGATCCAGGAGGCGGGCGGCCAGCGAGCGCCGGGCGATGCGCTCCAGCCGGTTGGACCCACAGGCGGCCCGGCGCCGGGCCGCCTCGGCGGCCGACAGCCCGCCGGCGGCGGTCCCGAGGAGGGCGAGGAGATCGACAGTCGAGAGCGGAGTCTCCCCCGCCCCGACCTCGACGCGCGAGAGGATGGCGACCAGTTCCTCACGGGTCGTGGCGGCAGCCAAGGGCTCTATCCCCGCCAGGCCGCGCAGACAGGCCATGAGCCGGCCCGCGACGCGCAAGGCATGACCGCTCTCCGGCAGCGACGCGGTGAGGATCGCCACCGTTCGGATGGGCTCGCCGTCCTGGAGGAGGGCCGGCGTGTGGGGAAGATGGGCCCAGCGCAACTCGATGCCGCCCGCCTCGCCCGCGAGCGCGTGGATCAGCAGCACCCCCGGGGCCACGCGGAGGGCGGCAGGCTCCACCGCCGGGTAGACGCCGCTTTCCCGGATCACGGCGGCGATGGAGGCGACATCCGGCCCGAGCCTCAGCGGATCGCCGACCAGGAACGGCGACACCGCCACCGAGCGCGTCACGCCCGCCATGGGCCGCTCCCGGGCCGGCTACTGGCGGCGGGGCAGTCCGGCCTCCGCCACTTCCCGCGCCCTGTCGGGGCCCCCCGTGCCGGGCTCGTAGGCGCAGAGGGGGTCCTCCCCGAGCGGGTCGCCACTGGCGGCATAGGCCCGCGCCCGAGAGCCGCCGCAGACGCCGCGAAACTCGCAGCGACCGCAGCGCCCGCCGAAGAGATCCACGCGCCTGAGCGCCCGGAACACCGGCGACTCGCGGTACACCGTCACGGGGTCATCGCGCCTCACCCGGCCCGTCGGGAGCGGGAAGAAGCCCGACGGGGTGATCTCCCCCGTGTGAGAGATGAACATGATCCCGTTGCCGTCGCGGATGCCGGCGGCGTGCCGCCCTGCCGTCGAGCCCTTTCGCTTCTGGAGCAGCACCCGGCGGAAGTGAGGCGCCTCCGTGGTCGTCACCACGGGACCGTCCCCGGCCGGCAGCCCCGCGAGCCAGGAGAAGAGATCCTCGCACTCGCGGGCCGAGATCGGCGCCAGCACCGTCCCCCGTCCCACCGAGATCAGGAAGAACAGGCTCCAGCGCTGGGCGCCGAGCCCCCGCACCACGTCGTAGATGGCGGGCAGGTCACCGAGCGTCTCGCGGCTCACCAGCGTGTTGACCTGGAAGGGCAGCCCCTCGGCCCGCGCCGTGCGCGCTGCCTCGAGCGTCCGCTCGAAGCACCCGGGCACTCCCCGGAGGGCGTCGTGGCTCGCCGCCGAGGCCCCATCGAGGCTCAGCGAGATGGCCTCGACACCCGCCGCGCGGAGCCCGCGGATGGCCTCGGCGGTGAGGAGCGGGGTGGCGCTGGGCGCCACCGACACCGAGAGGCCCAGCGCCCGGGCCCGCTCGATCAGAAGGAACAGGTCCGGGCGCTTGAGAGCATCGCCGCCCGTGAGGACGAGATGCGGCGCCGGCTGGCCGAAGCGCGCGAGGCGCTCGAGGAGCGCGAGGCCCTCGGCCGTGCTGAGCTCGTCTCGGTCGGGATCCGGGGCCGCCTCGGCGCGGCAGTGACGGCAGGCGAGGTCGCAGGCCCGGGTGATCTCCCAGTACACCCGCTGCGGCGCCGAGGCGAAGACCGGTCCCGGGATCATCCGTCGGTCCCGGACTCCTCGTCGCGCTTCCCGATCTCGACGTAGCTCCGCTTGCCGGCTCCGAGGTAGAGCTGGCGGGGCCGGGCGATCTTCTGCTCGGGGTCGTTCCGCATCTCCTGCCACTGGGCGAGCCAGCCGCTGGTGCGCGGGATGGCGAAGAGCACCGGGAACATCTCCACGGGGAAGCCCATGGCCTGGTAGATGAGGCCGGAGTAGAAGTCCACGTTCGGGTAGAGCTTGCGGGAGACGAAGTAGTCGTCCTGGAGCGCGATGCGCTCGAGCTCCAGCGCGATGGGCAGGAGCGGGTTCGGGCGGGTCACCTCGAACACCTCGTCGGCCATGCGCTTGATGATCGTGGCCCGCGGGTCGTAGTTCTTGTAGACGCGGTGCCCGAAGCCCATGAGCTTGTCCTTCCCCGACTTGACCTCCTTGATGAAGGCGGGCACGTGGTCCTTGCTGCCGATCTCCGCGAGCATCCTCAGCACGGCCTCGTTGGCGCCGCCGTGGAGCGGCCCGTAGAGCGCCGCCACCCCGCCGGCCAGCGCGCAGTAGGGGTCCACCTGGGAGGAGCCGACGCTGCGCACCGCGTTGGTCGAGCAGTTCTGCTCGTGGTCGGCGTGGAGGATGAAGAGCACCTCCAGCGCTCGCTCCAGCGTCGCGTTGGGCTGGTACTTCACCTCGGTGGTCTTGAACAGCATGTTGAGGAAGTTGCCCGTGTAGGACAGGTCGTTGTCGGGATACGCATAGGGCATCCCCAGGCTGTGCCGGTAGGCGAAGGCGGCCAGCGTGGGCATCTTGGCGACGAGCCGGACGATCTGCAGCTTCCGCGTCCCCGGGTCCCCCCCGTTCTTTGCCTCGGGGTAGAAGGTCGAGAGCGCCGCCACGGCGGAGCAGAGCATGCCCATGGCATGGGCGTCATGGTGGAAGCCGTCCATGAACTTCTTGACGTTCTCGTGGACCCAGGTGTGGTGGGTCACCTCGTACACCCACTCGTCCATCTGGGCGATGGTCGGCAACTCCCCGTTGAGGATCAGATAGGCGACCTCCAGGTAGTTGGACCGCTCCGCCAGCTCCTCGATGGGGTAGCCGCGATAGCGGAGGATGCCGCGATCCCCGTCGATCTCCGTGATCCGGCTGATGCAGGAGGCGGTGTTCGTGAAGGCCGGATCGTAGGCGAGGAGCCCGAAGTCCTCCGGCCCGGTCCGCATCTGCCGGAGGTCCATGGCGCGTATGGCGCCGTTGGTGATGGGGATCTCGTACGACTTGCCGGTCCGGTTGTCGGTGACGGTCAGGCTGCTCGCAGTCATGGGCGTTCCTCCGCTTGCTCCGTTCGGGAAGACCGGGCGCCCCACAAAAGGGCGCTGCCCCGCATGGATGAGCAAGACAAGTGCCACACGCACCCCACGGGAGGCATCAGACAACTTACTGATAACACGTACACTTGCCTGACGCCAGACGGCACGGTCTGGGCGACTGGTGGGGCACGGCTGGGAGCGCGGGGCGCGGCTGCCCCAGGGGCGCCGGTCCCCGGCCGAGGGGCCGGGGACCGGGGGTGGCCTGGACTGCTAGAACCGGTAGCCCAGGGTGATCGCGATCATGTGGGCCGCGTAGTCCTTCATGTCGGCACCCAGCCAGACGCTGTTCGACGTCGGGGTCGTGGGCGTCAGCTGGTCGGTGCGCCAGTCCTGCTTCTCGAACTGCTCGTACACATAGCGCAGCTTGGCGCTCCAGGCCTTGAGGAAGGTGTACTTGAGCGCCGTCTCCACCCGCAGGAGCGAGTCCTCGAAGGAGGGGATGGGCCTGACCTTGGCGGTGGCGATCTGCGCCGCCGTGCCGCTGTTGGGGTCCACGGGATTGTCCGTATCCATGCTGCCGAGCGCATAGGAATAGCTGGCATTCGCCGTCCACTCCAGCATCTTCGGGATGATCGAGGCGCGGACTCCGCCCTGGATGGTGTCCACCACGTCCACGTTCTTGGACACCCAGTCGAAGTCCACGAAGTCGAACGTGGTCGTCCCCGTCACCGGGCGGCTCCTGGAGCGCTGCTGCGCGTCGATCTTCTCGTGCACGTATCCCGCGAAGATCGAGAAGCGCTCCGTCGGGGCCCAGCTCGCGTCCATCCCCGCCGACCACGCCGTCTCCTTCTGCAGC
>MGBV01000085.1 GCA_001788415.1 Candidatus Rokubacteria bacterium GWC2_70_16
CGGGCGCCGCCTCGCATCTGGACCTGTCTCGCCGGCCTGCGGCGCGCAGAGGGCGGTGGGCCCTCTGGCGGCAGGAGCGTCCGTCTGGTAGGGTTTGGCCATGGCGACCTTCCTCGTGACCTGCCCCTGCTGCGGCGGCCGCCTCACGATCGACCCGGCGCTGGAAGCCGTCATCGCCCACGAGGCGCCGCCCCGCCAGCGCTCGGGCCTGGACCTCGGCGGGGCGTTGTCCTCGCTCAAGGGGGAGGCGGCCCGCCGGGAGGAGCGTTTCAAGGAGCAGATGAAGGCCGAGCAGACCAAGGGCAAGGTGCTGGATCGGAAGTTCCAGGAGGGGCTCAAGAAGGCCAAGGACTCCCCTGACGAGCGCCCCGTCAATCCCATGGAGCTGGACTAGCGTCCGTGGCCGGGGGGGACCTCACCTCCGCGCTGCTCAAGCGCGTCAGCCGCTCTTTCTACCTGTCGGTGGCCGTGCTGCCACCCGGGGTGCGCCCCACCATAGGGCTCGCCTACCTCCTCGCCCGCGCCGCCGACACCATTGCCGACTCGCGCCTCATCGCCCGGCGCGCCCGCATCACCCATCTGCGGGCGCTGCGGGCCGAGCTGGACAGCCCCGTCCCGGGCCGCCTCGAGGAGATCGTGGCCGCCACGCGCGAGGCCCGGGCGCTCGGGGCCGAGCGCACGCTGCTGGAGCGCCTCCCCGACTGCCTCGCCGCCCACCGCGCGCTGGCCCCGGCGGACCGCGAGCGCGTGCGCGCGGTGCTCGCCACCGTCATCGAGGGGATGACCCAGGACCTCGAGCGCTTCCCGGGCGAGGACGAGCGGGGGCTCGCGGCCCTCGAGACGCGCCAGGACCTTGATCGCTACACCTACCTCGTGGCCGGCTGCGTGGGCGAGTTCTGGACCGAGGTGCACGTGGCCCACCGCCCGCGCCTCCGCGGCTGGGACCTGGCGAAGATGAAGGCGCTGGGCGTCCGCTTCGGCAAGGCGCTCCAGCTCACCAATGTCCTCCGCGATCTGCCGCGCGACCTGCGCCAGGGACGCTGCTACCTGCCGAGTCGCGACCTGGGCTTCCTGGGCCTCGAGCCGCGCGACCTCCTGGACCCGGCCTCCGGGCTGGCGCTCCGCCCGCTGCTGGTCGAGCTGCTCAACGTGGCGCTGGACCACTACGAGGCGGGGTGGCAGTACACCTTCGCCATCCCCAGGGCCGAGACGCGGATGCGGCTCGGCTGCGCCTGGCCACTCCTCATCGGGCTGCGGACGCTCGACCTTCTCGCGCGGGAGCCGAACTGGCTCGACCCGGCGGTGAGGCTCAAGGTGCCGCGCGTCCGCGTCTACGGCATGATCGCGCAGTCGCTCACCACCGTCTGGTCCACTCGCGCGCTCGGCCGTCAGGCGCGGCGCCTCCGCGAGCGGATCAGGGTGGAGAGACCCGGGAGCACCCGGCCATGAGCATCTGGATCCCCGTCGTCCAGGTCAACGCCTTCACGAGCCTCCCCTTCGCCGGCAACCCGGCTGCCGTCGTGCTCGACGCCGAGGCCCTCTCCGAGGCGCAGATGCAGCGGGTCGCCGCCGAGCTGAAGCTGTCGGGCACCGCCTTCGTGTCGCGGACCGCGCTCGAGGGCGCGGACCTGCGCCTCCGCTTCTTCACGCCCACGCGCGAGGTGGGCTACTCGGGCCACACGACGCTCGGCGCCGTGCACGCCATGATCGAGGCCGGCCGGCTCCCGGGCCAGCGCGTCGTGTTCGACACGCCAGGGGGGGCCCTGGAGGTCCAGGTGGAGCGGAAGGTCGGCGGGACGATCATCTGGCTCCTCCCGCCGCTGCCGAGTTGCGTGCCCTTCGAGGGGCAGGTGCCGGCGCTGCTCGAGACGCTGGGCCTGACCGAGCTCGAGCTGAGCCGCTGGGCCCCGCCGGCGGTCACCCCGGACGCCGATCTCCTCGTGCCCGTCCGCGGGCTGGAGGCCCTGCGGCGGCTGCAGCCCGACATGGAGCGCGTCGCCACGTTCGGCCAGCGGAACAAGCTCCGCGGCATCTGCGTGGTGTCGCGGCAGACGCTGGACCCGGACTCGACGACGCATTGCCGCTTCTTCGCGCCCCATTACGGGATACCGGAGGACTTCGTCACGGGCTCCGTCCACTCCGCCATGGGCGTCTGGCTGTTCGAGGCCCGCCAGGTGCCCGTGATCCGGGACCATGCGGAGTTCATCGCCGAGCAGGGGGACATGCTCGGACGGCCGGGGCGGCTCTTCGTCGACGTGCTGGTGGCGAGCCGCAAGCCGGCCCGCGTGCGCGTGGGGGGCCACGCGGTGACGGTCCTCAGCGGGAGCCTGCGGCTCCCCTGACGCTCAGTCGCCGAGCGGCACCCCGAAGAGCGCGGCTGGGTCCACGCGGGCCTGCCGCACCTGGGCCGCGAAGTGCAGGTGGGGTCCGGTGGCGCGCCCGGAGGCTCCCACCGCCCCGATGGGCTCGCCTCGCTCCACCCGGGCGCCCTCGGCCACGTCCACGCGGTCCAGGTGCATGTAGAGCGTGTAGAGGCCGAGGCCGTGGTCCAGCGCCACGAGAAGCCCCGGGAAGAAGAAGTCGGCCACCAGGGCCACGCGGCCGCGGTTGGCCGCGACGACCGGCGTCCCGCGCTCCGCCGAGAAGTCCAGGCCCGAGTGCGGCATCCGCGGCTGGCCGTTGATGATGCGCCGTGCGCCGAAGCCCTCGCCCTTCCCCTCGGTGCCGACGGGCCGCGTGAAGCGACCGCGCCAGAGCCGCTCCGGGGTCGCCGTCTCGTACAGCGTCCTGAGCCGCGCCGACTCCGACTCGGCGCGGCGCTCCGTCTCCGGATCGAGGTCCACCATGTGCCCGGGCAGCGTGAGCCGCTGGACGGGGAACCGGCGCGCCCGGATCGTGGCGCTCCCGCGCAGCTGCCGGCCCTGGCCGCCCGCGTCCACGACGCCGATGCGCCAGGGCGTCTTGCCGGGGCGCGCCTCGAGGTCGATGCCGGCCAGCGCGGCCCAGCCCTCGCCGTAGGGGAAGAAGGCGAGCGCGCGCCCGCCCAGGCTCCCCTCCACCTGGCGGGCGCCCTGGGCGCCCGCGACGAAGACAACGGCCACGTCGCCCTGCCGCGGCGCTGGCGGGACGATGCGCACCCCGAGCGCCGCCGCGGCGACGGCGGAGCCGGCGGCGAGGAGGAGCACCCCCAGGACCACCGCAGCCGCGGCCCAAGCACGCATGCGCCGATGGTACGCCCCCGCCGGTCTGAGTCGGGGTGACTCGCCGCGCCCCGTGCCTGGCAGGGTGCGGGAAAACTCCCCAGGCCGCTCAAAAAGGCTCAGATGCGAGGCGGCGCCCGACGGCCGCACGTGAGGCGTACTCCGCTTGGCGAGCCGAGCCGGAGGCGAGGCGAGCGGATCCGGAGAGCCGGGCGAGCGTGAGCGAGCCACGTTGAGCGTGCGGCCGAGGGCGCCGTACCTCCGCAGAGGGGCCTGTTTCAGCGGCCTGCTACGGCTGCTCGGGGCGCTGCTGGCGGAGGAACTGCTCGATCTCGGCCACGAGATCGGCCGAGGGCGGCAGCTCGTCGCGGACCTCGCCGGGCCGGGCCGGCTGGACCTCGTCCTCGTCAGGGCTCTTCCGCTCGAGCTTCCTGACGTACTCAGCGATCTTGCTGTTCTGCGAGACGATCTCCTCGAGGTTCTGATCGAACTGCCGCGCCGCCTCCTCGAGATCGGAGAGATCCGCCTCGGCGTTCAGGAGCCCCAGGACGCGGCGAACCAGCGCCATGGACGCCTTCGGGTTCTCGATCCCGGAGATGTAGTGCGGCACGTTCGCCCAGAGGCTCGCCGTCGGCACGCCGCGCTCTCGACAGAGCGTGTTCAGCACCCCCACGATGCCCGTGGGCCCTTCGTACCGCGTCGGGCGGATCCCGAGCCGCGCCGCCAGCTCCGGGTCGTGGGCCCCGCCCACGAGGCGGACGGGCCGAGTGTGCGGTACCTCGGCCAGGAGGGCGCCCAGGGTGAGGACCAGGGAGGCGCGGGCGCGACGGGCCAGATCGAGGACGGCGCCGCAGTAGGCGCGCCACTTGAGGTGGGGCTCGACGGCCACGCCGATGATCAGGTCCCGGTCCAGCGCCTCGGGCTGCGACAACGAGAACTCCGTGGCGGGCCAGACGATCTCGCGCTCGGTGCGCGAGCCGCTCTTGAAGCGGACGTACGGGCGCGAGAGCCCGAAGTGGTAGAACTCCTCCGGATCGATGCTCGCGAAGGGCCGGGCCGGCCAGATCTGGCCCAGGTAGCGCGCGGCGGCGGTGGCGGACTCGGCGGCATCGTTCCACCCGGCGAACGCCATGATGAGGATCGGGCGCCGCAGGGTGCCTGGCTCCTCGAAGATCGTCAGCGGATCGCTCACGCTCCCTCTCCTCCTGGACCGAGGATGCCTGAGCCTCCGCGACCTCGCAAGGGCAAAAGCGTCCGCTGTTGACGGCATGCGCGCGCGGTCTGTATCATGGGCCGGGATCGAGCACCTCACGCTCACCGCACAGGAGGCATGGCTATGCGCGCACGGTTGGGGAGAGCCGCCCTCGCTCTGGTGGTCCTGCTGATGGCTGGGGGCTGCGCCACGTCCGAGGAGTGGGCGGAGTGGAGGGCCCACGGCACCCACTTCGCCTCGGGCAAGCACATCGGCTTCTCGTGGCGCAACCGGGAAGGCCAGGCGCCGCGCGTCGCCCGATCGGACATCGACGCCGCGCGCGCGGAAACCTGGTGGGGCAAGGCCATCACCGTCAGCCCCGACCAGATCTTCCAGAACTGACGCCCAGGCCCGACCAGATGAAGCGCTGGACGGCACTGGCGCTCTTGGCGGTGCTGCTCGGGGCGTCGGCGGCCGCGGCGCCCGCGGCCCCGCCCGAGGAGGCCATCCTTCCGGTGGAGAAGTACTCGACCCCGAAGGGCAAGAACCTCGGCACGACCTATCACGCCCAGCTCCGCCAGTTCTCCGAGCAGATCTACCACTGCGCGCCATGGGTCGGCATCCGGAAGCAGGGCCTGGGCTTCAACAAGCCCCGCTTCGCCGCGGGGGACGATCGCTACCTGTCGGTGTGGCTCGAGATCGACCAGCACGAGGACGCCCGGTTCGCCGCGCTCGGCCAGGAGCAGCGCCAGTCGGCGATGTTCTCCCGCTACGGGGTCGACATGTTGCGGCGGATGGCGGCCCTCGAGGGCCTCCAGACCGAGCCCGGCCTGGAGGGCTTCGGCGTCATCCTGAGCTGGCCCAAGCCCGGCACGAACGGCAAGCCGGGCGTACAGCCGGTGAACGAGACGCTGGCCCTCTTCGTGAGCCGGGCCCCGCTGCTGGAGTTCCTGGCGAGGAAGCTCCCGGCCTCGGAGCTGGCCACCCGCGCCCAGTTCACGCTCTTCGACGGCCAGCGCGAGGTCGGACGGCTGCCGCTGGAGATCTGGGACGATCCCTTCATGACCACCTTCAAGCTCAAGGATTACCAGCCCCCGGCCGGATTCCGCTGCTAGCCGTCTTGTCTCAGAGATCCGAAGCCATCGCGCCGGCGAGGCCGGGGGCCCTCCCCGCGGAACCGTGGCGTCTGCGCGATGCCGGAGCCGAAGACCTCACTTTCGTGGCTCCTTACGAGCCATTGCCGCGGGTGGCGACTCAGCGTGTTCCGGGGGGAGGGCCCCCGGCCTCGCCGGCGCGATGGCTCCCGCGAGGGCCGGGGTCGCGAATAGGCCGGGGCCAGGCCGCGTCCAACCCGGCGCATGTTTGACAGTCCTCGGGGGGTCCGCTAGCATGAAGTGCAGGTGCGCGGAATGAAAGGGCCGATCCGGCAGAAGACGCAGTTCTCGCTGATCTACGTCCTCATCGCCGCCCTCGTCCTGTCCGTGCTCCAGAGCTGGCTCCTGGCGCCGCAGACCGTCGAGGTCCCCATGAGCCGCTTCCTCACCCTGGTGCGCGAGGAGAAGGTCGAGCGGGTCTCGCTATCGGACAGGGAGATCCGGGGTACCCTCAAGCCGGGCGCCCTGCCGGCCGCGGCCCCGCGCCCGGGCGACCGGGTGCGCACCTTCCTGGGCGCCGAGCCCGGCGCCACCGTGTTCACCACCACGCGCATCCCGGGCGTGGACGACTCGACGCTGGTCAAGGAGCTCGAGGCGCACCGGGTGGAGTTCTCGGGCCGGATCGAGAATACGTTCTGGCGCGACCTCCTCTTCGGGTGGATCCTGCCGCTCGCCATCATGGCCGGCATCTGGATGTTCCTCATGCGGCGCATCGGCGGCGGACCCACGCAGGCGCTGTCCTTCGGACGGTCCAAGGCCAAGATCTACGACCGCAAGGAGCTCAAGACCTCGTTCGCGGATGTGGCCGGCGTCGAGGAAGCCAAGGCGGAGCTGGTGGAGGTCGTGGACTTCCTCAAGAACCCGAAGAAGTACCAGCGCCTGGGCGGCCGGATCCCGAAGGGCGTCCTCCTGGTGGGGTCGCCCG
>MGBV01000086.1 GCA_001788415.1 Candidatus Rokubacteria bacterium GWC2_70_16
CAGCTCGAGCGCGACAACGTGGAGCGCGTGGAGGTGGTGGTGGCAGGGCAGGTGGCCCGCCGCGACCCCGCGCTGATCGGCCGCGCGGTGCTGAAGGGGCTCCTCGATCGGGTCACCGCGCAGGCGGTGAACCTGGTCAACGCGCATCTCGTCGCCGGGGATCGCGGCCTGGGCCTGGTGCTGCGTACCGACGAGGCGGGCGCCTCGGGCTACGCCAACCTGATCACGGTGACGACCCAGGCCGGCGAGAAGCGGAAGATCATCGCCGGCACCGTCTTCGACGGCATGCCGCGCATCGTGCGGCTCCGCGACCTCGACATCGAGTTCATCCCCGAGGGGCACGTGCTCGTGCTCTCCTACGAGGACCGGCCGGGCATGGTCGGCCGGATCGGCACCATCCTCGGTCGCCACAACGTCAACATCGCCTCCATGCACGTGGGGCGCCGCAGCCGGCGCGGCAACGCCATCGTGGTGCTCCTGCTCGACGAGGACGTGCCCGCGGACGTCGTCGAGGAGGTCGGCAAGGGCGTGGAGGCTGACTTCGCCCGCGTGATCCGGCTCGGGCCGTGACGGCGGGCCGGCGCGCCGTCACGTTCGAGACGCGCCCGTGGGGCGGGTTCTCGACGCTCGAGGAAGGCCCCGGCTACAAGGTCAAGCGCCTCGTGGTGGAGCCGGGCCACCGCTTCAGCCTGCAGAAGCACCGGCACCGCGCGGAGCACTGGGTGGTGGTGACGGGGAGGCCTCGCGTCACCATCGCCGGGCGGGCGCGGCGCCTGCGGCCCCGCCAGTCGGTGACCGTGCCCCGAGGCGCCTGGCACCGCGCCGAGAATCCCGGGCGCGTGCCGGTGGTCATCATCGAGGTCCAGCACGGGTCTTATCTGGGCGAGGACGACATCGTCCGCCGGCAGGACGATTACGGGCGGACCGGGACTCCCCCGGCGCCCCGCCGCGGCCCGCAGACCACGGGTGCAGGCGTGGTGCCGGCTAGCGGTCCAGCTCGACGAGGTACTCCTTGACGCGTCGAGCGTCGGCGGCGTCGGGCTTGAGCGCCAGGTACTTCTCGAATGCCTCGCGAGCCCGGGCGCTGTCCCGGATCTGGTAGTAGAGGTAACCGAGCTGCCTGAAGGGATCGGGGTAGGTCGGATCCAGCGCGGCGGCCCGCTCGTAGGCCTCCCGCGCCTGGCTCACCAGCGGGGGCTTGTCCTCCGGCCGCTTCGCCCGCTGGGCCTGGAGGCGGTGGAGATCCCCGTAGTAGAGGTGGGTCACCGGGTCCCTGGGGGCCATGGCGAGCACGCGGTCGAGTTGCGCCCGGGCCAGGCCGAAGCGCCCCGCGCGGATGTCCAGAAGCGCGTTCTCCCGCACCACCACCCGCGTCCGTAGCGGGAACTCCTCCGTGTCGCGGGTCAGCCGGCTGGCGTCCAGCGCGGCGTAGCGCGTCCGCAGCAGCTCCCGTGTGGTCGCGATGCGCTCCTCGAGACGGGGGTGATCGCCGAAGAAGAAGGTCTCGAGCCGCCCGCTGTCGCCGTGGTCCTGCCTCAAGAGCTCGAAGACGCGGGGCGCCTCGCGCGGATCGTAGCCGGCGCGGATCATGCGCTCCATGCCCTCGAGGTCGGCCTCGCGCTCGAGGTCCCGCCCGTAGCCGTTCACGGCGGCGAGGAAGGCGAGCTGCAGTCCGAGCCCCAGGAAGATGCTGGACGTCGCCCGCAGCACCTCCGCCGTCACGTGGTGCCCTTGCTGGGACTCCTTGCCGGCCCACACGGCCGCGCCGATGGCCGCGGCGGCGCCGAGCACCGTGAAGCCGATCTGCTTGTTCCGCGCGTCGCGGTTGAACCTGAGGGCGTGGCGGCTGGTGACGTGGGTGAGCTCGTGGCCCAGGATGGCGGCCAGCTGGGCCTCGTTCTCGACCCGCGCCAGGAGCCCCGTGTGGAGGTAGACCTTGCCGTTCGGCATGGCGAAGGCGTTGAGCGCGGGATCGCGGAAGACCGCGACGCGGATCGCAGGGGCGCCCGCCGTCTGGATCTCGGCGGGGACGAGCCGGGCCGCCACGCCCGAGAGATACTCCTCCAGCAGCGGGTCCTCGTAGATCTTGCCGGTCTTGACGAGCTTCTCCTCCTCCTTCTCGGCCTGGCTCCACATGGCGCGCTCGTCGGCCTCGGGGCGGAACGGCTTGCCCTGATAGCCCATGGGCGGCACGCTGGTGGAGGCGCAGCCGGCGAGGAGCGAGGCGAGGAGGAGCCAGGTCAAAAACCTGGCGCTCGTCCCCCACCGGCTGTAGGATGAGCGCCAGGAGGGACCACTCATGCGGCGTTTCCTCGTCCTCACGATGGCCGGGCTGCTTCTGACGGCCTGCGCGTCATCCCCGCCCCGGCCGCAGCGCAGCGAGTTCGAGGACATCCCGGTCCCGAAGGGCCTCACGCTGGACCTCAACAAGTCCACCATCATCGAGTCCCCGGCGGTGAAGGCGGCGCGGCTCTTCTACAAGGGGCGCATCGAGCCGGACAGCCTCGGGATGGCCTTCCGGACGACGCTGGAAGCCAATGGCTGGCGCCACCTGTCCTCCACCACGTCCTCGGGCAAGGGTACCACGCAGGTGTACGAGAAGGCCGGCAACTCGCTCCAGGTGCTCATCTACGAGGGGATGTTCTGGTACACGTGGGTGGAGCTGTCGGCGACCCGCGTCGTGGGCAGCGCCGGCCAGCCGCCGAAGTAGCGCGCCTCCCGGCACGCGCAGCCGCGCGGCGCCCTCCCGGGCGCCGTTCCCGTCACGCCTTCTTGACGAGCCCCCGGACCAGCTGCGCGAGCTTGTCGAGGCCCGCCGCCGGCTTGCCCCTGAGGTGCAGGCGCACGATGCGCCGCCTGGCCTCGGCGAGCGCCTGGAGATCGCCGAGGGCCTGGGCGGCCTTGAGCGTCGAGAAGCCGTAGCCCGCGCCCGGGATGGCGAGGTCCTCGGCGTCGTCGCCCGTGAGCTGCAGGAACACCCCCGTGGCCGGCCCGCCCTTGTGGAGCTGTCCCGTGGAGTGGAGGTAGCGCGGGCCATAGGCCACCGTCGTGGCGATGCGCAGCCGGTCGCGGAGCAGCGCGCGGATTTCCTGGAGGCGAGTCCAGGTCTCGGGCTGGGGCGTGAGGTACGCCTGGACGGCGAGGTAGTCACCCGGCCGGGCCTGCGTCAGATGGGCCCAGAGCCCGTCGGCGACGGAGGACGCCGGCGTCTCGCCCGCCGTCATCAGGACGATCCCGTCCTCCTCCCAGCCAGCGCGCCACTCGGGGAGCTTGCGCGACTTCCTCCACGCCGCCAGGAGCGCCGCCGTCTTCTCCTTCGCCGAGGCCACGTCGGGCTCGTCGAAGGGGTTCACCTCGAGCACGGCGCCCGCCGCCGCCGCCGCCACTTCCCAGCGGAAGAACTCGGCGCCGAGGTCCAGCGCATCTTTGAGGGTGAGACGGATCACCGGGTGCCCGGCCTCGCCCAGCCTGTCCAGCGCCGCGTCGTGGGTCGTGTCCCCCTCGAGCAGCACGGCGACGAAGACGCGGTCGGCGGCATAGACCTCCGCTGGGCCCAGCGGCTCGCCGTCCACCGGGACCACGCCCTTGCCGTCCTTGCCCAGGGACTCGGCCAGGAGCTGCTCGATCCACGGGCCGAGCGCGCGGAGCTTCTCCGAGAAGACGAGGGTGACCTTGTCCCGCCCGCTCCGGGCCAGTCCCCCCAGGGCCGCGCCGAGACGCGCGCCGGGATTGTCCGCCGTCGCCACGTCGGTGCCGCACGCCTCCAGCATGCCCTGGGCCCGCTCGAGCAGGGACTTGATGTCCACGCCGATGAGGGCTGCCGGCACCAGGCCGAAGAAGGTGAGGGCGGAGTACCGGCCGCCGATTGTGGCCGGGTTGAGGAAGGTCCGCCGGAAGCCCGTTTCCGCCGCCAGCTTCTCTAGCGGCGTCCCCGCGTCGGTGACGGCGACGAACTGCATGCCGGGCTTGGGGGGCTTGCCCGCCTCCACGAGGCCGCGGAAGAACGCGTAGAGCGACATCGTCTCCGTGGTGGTGCCGGACTTGGTCGAGACCACGAAAAGGCTGCGGCTCACGTTGATCCGATCGAGGACGCGCTTGAGGGCGCCGGGATCGGTCGAGTCGAGCATGAGGAGATCGGGGAAGCCCATCTTGGGACCGAAGGTGAGGTTGAAGACCTCGCTGGAGAGCGACGAGCCGCCCATGCCGAGCAGCACGATGTGGGTGAACTGCACCCGGCGGATCTCGTCGGCGAACGTCTTCAGGTCCTCGGCGTGCATCCCCATGATGGACGGCGCGGTGAGCCAGCCCAGACGGTTGCGGATGTCCGTCACGTCGCCCGGCCAGAGCGTGCCGTCCTTGATCCAGATGCGGCCGTGGAAATCCTGTCCGTCGAGGGCGTCCAGCGCCTCCCGCACCGGCGGGAGCGTGAACGGATCCGCCACCACGCGGCGCGGGGCCGGCGGCGGCGCGGGCGGGGCGGGCCTGGACGGCGCCGCCGGGGCGCCGGGCGGTGTGGGCCTTGCCTCAGCCGCCTGCCCGGCCGCCGGCGCGGGCGGGACGACCGGAGCGCGTGGCTCACGCGCTGGCCGTCGGGCCTCCGGGGCCTTCCGCTCGGCGGGCGGGGCCGGGGCGACCTGGGCGTCGTAGCTCACGACCTCCAGTGACTCGTCGTCCAGCGAGATGATCTCCTCGCGCTTGCGAGCGGGCGCCTCGGCCTCCTCGCCCCCGCCGGTGGCCTGGCGGATGAGCTCGGCGGCGCGCGCCGCCAGCGTGTCCAGCGGGCGCGGGCGCGGCGGCGCGGGAGGCGCCCCGGGCGCGCGAGGTGGCGCGGGGGGAAGCGGAGGCGCCAGGTCTGGCGGCGGTGGAGCCACGGGTGGGGCGGGCGCGATCGGGGGAGGCGCCGGCGCCATGGGTGGGGGGCCGGCCGCCGGAGCCACCGGCTCGCGCCTCGGCGGCTCCGCGGGCGGCGGGGAGGGCGGTACGGCCGGCGGCGGCGCGGCTGCTGCCGGCGGAATGGGCGCCGCGGGGATGGGGGTCGGGCGCAGGGCTCCCGCGCCCTTCTCGGGGACGGGCAGCGCGCCCTCGAGCTTGGCGATCTTGCCGACCCGCCGCGCGTGCCGCTCTTCCCCCGAAAAGTGGGCCGCGAGCCACGCGCGGGTCACCTCCACCGCCGTCGCCTCGTCGAGGACGCGCGCGCCCAGGCAGAGCACGTTGGCGTCGGTGTCCTCGCGGCTCTGTCGGGCGGTGAAGGCGTCGTGGCAGAGCGCGGCCCGGATCCCGCGCAGCTTGTTGGCGGCGATGGAGGCTCCCACGCCGCTGCCGCAGACGAGGATACCGACCTCCACGAAGGCGCGCAGCACGGCCTGTCCCACGGCCCTGGCGAAGTCGGGGTAGTCCACCGGCTCGTCGGAGAAGGTCCCGAGGTCGAGGACATCGTGACCGTCGCCCTCGAGGGCCGCGGCGACGGGCCCCTTGAGCGCGAAACCGGCGTGGTCACAGCCCAGAGCGATGCGCATGGCTGCTGGCCTCCAGTGCTGGCCTATTCTCTCAGGAGAGGGGGGACCCCACAATGTTCTCGTGGAGGCGGCGCCAGCACGAGCATATGCGCTATATTGAACGAGGCGCGGCCCGGACGGCGCACGAAAATCCCGCCGCCCACCCAACGGAACCGAGCCCCATTCAAGCGAGATGAAGGACGGCCACATGCCAGACACGGAGTGGGAGTTGCTCACCGTGCGAGGGCTCGCGGGGACCGATGAGCGGGCCTCGGAGTTCGTCGGCACCTTCGTCATCCACCGGAAGGGGAGCGCCGAGCCCGTGGAGAGCATCACGGTGCGGGTCAAGCGCAGCGTGCTCGAGGAGGTGGCGACGACGCTCCGGCGCCTGCTCGCCCGCTCCACCCCCTTCGGCCCGCGATGAGGCCCGCAGGCGAGCCGCTCGCCGCGCGGTGAGGCGGTCCATCGACAGCCGGGCGTGAGCGCGTCTCGCGAGAAGACCCTCTGCTGGACCCTCCTGGGGCTTGCCCTCGTCCTCTCGGCGCGGGCCGCCGGTGACCAGTGGCAGCTCACGGGACGCACCATGCCCGGCTTCGGCGTCATGGACAACCTGCTCGTGGCCGTGGGCGGGATGGAGACGCGCGGCCTCGTCCCCTTCGACCTCGTGCGCGCCGTCAACGGCCAGCTCCTGACCTCGGGGCGGCAGCTCCAGGAGGAGGTGGGCCGGCCCCCGCCGGGCACCACCTTCCGGTACCTCCTGAGCCGGCGCGGCGCCCTCGTCGAGATCGACGTCCCAAGCCAGCGCATGCCCCTGCGCGGTTTCCGCGACTACGCGACGGACGGTCTCGCGCCGTCGCTGCTCTTTCTGCTCCTGGGCGCCGCGGTGCTCTGGCTCAAGCCCGGGGCGCCCGACACCCGCCTGTTCCTGGCCCTGTGCCTGGTCTGGTGGGCCATGACGGGGTTCTACGCGGACGCCCACCTGACGTACCGCTTCTCGGTGCTGTTCCTCACCGGCTGGGCCCTCTCGCCCGCGGTCTTCATCCACCTGGCGCTCACCTTCCCCCAGCCCCGTCGCGTCCTCGGGCGCTGGCCGCGGCTGGTCTGGGCGCCCTACGGGCTCTCCGCCCTCCTCGCGCTGGGGCTGCACGGCTTCCCGCCGCTGCCTCCGGCCCGGTGGGCGGCTGTCCCCGCCGTCGGCGCGGCCTACTGGGGGATCGCGCTCGTGCTCCTCGTCGCGGCGCTGGGGCGGACGAGCCTCGCCGGCGGCACGCCTCTGGTGCGACAGCGGGGGCGGGTGCTGATGTTCGGCTTCGCCGCGGGGCAGCTCGCGCCGGTGCTCGCGACGGCCAGCGAGGCCATCTTCCGCATCACCGTGCCCTACCTCACCGAGATCTGGCGGCTGAACCTCCTCTTCCCCATGGCGGTGGCCTATGCCATGGTGCGCTACGACCTCTTCGACGTCCGCGGAGCGCTCAGGAGAGGGACGGTGTACGCCGTCGTCACGGGCCTGGTCGCGCTCGCCTACGCCGGCGCCATCACCCTCGTCAATCTCGCCTTCTCGGCGCTGGGCGCCGGCAGCTCGCGCCTGGTCTCGGCGGCCGTGGTGGCCGTGGCCGTGGTGGCGCTCGTCGATCCGGTGCGCCGGCGCACGCAGGCCATGGTGGACCGCGTCTTCTTCCGCCAGCAGCTCGACGTCCAGGAGTCCGTCGAGCGCCTCACCGAGGCTCTCTCCACGGAGCTGGATCTCGGGCGCATCGCCCAGCTCATCGCGGCCACCCTGGACGCGGCCTTCCATCCGGTGCGGCAGACGCTCTTGCTGCTGGACGAAGCCGGCGCGCAGTACCGCGACGTGCGGGGCGCAGAGGCCCCGGTGCCCGCGGGCTCCGCGCTCCCGGCCTGTCTCGCGGCGCGCCCCATGCCGCTCACCCGCCAGCGCTTCGAGGAGGATCCCGGGCTGGCCGGGTGGTGCGCCGCCGGTGTCCCCTGGATGGACGCCCTCGGCGCCGAGGTGGCGGTGCCGGTGCCCTTCCAAGGGCGCGTGACGGGGTTCCTCGCGCTGGGGCCGAAGCGGTCAGGCGCGGCGTGGAGCGCGACCGACCTCAGGCTGCTCAGGGTGCTCGCGACCCAGAGCGCCGTGGCGCTCGAGAACGCCCGGGCCTACACGGCGCTGGAGCGGGCTCACGTGGAGCTGCAGGCAGCGCTGCGGCGGGTCCAGCTCCTCGAGTCCATCCGCGCGAGCCTCGCGAAGTTCGTGCCGCGGCGCGTGCAGGAGCTGATCGAACAGGCGCCCGAGGCCCCCGCGTTCACCAAGCGCGAGGTGGACGTGTCCGTGCTCTTCGTGGACATCGCCGGCTACACGCGGCTCAGCGAGCGCTTCGACCTGGAGCAGGTGAACCAGCTCGTGGAGCGCTACTTCGGCTCCTTCCTGGACGAGATCCTCCGCCACGGCGGGGATGTCAGCGAGACGGCGGGCGACGGGCTGATGGTGATCTTCCAGGACGCCGAGCCGCGGCGCCACGCCCGGGCCGCGGTGCTCACCGCGCAGGGCGTGATCCGGCGTTCTCAGCAGATCAACGTCGAGCTGGTGGGGGTGACCGAGCCGATCCGTCTGCACGTCGGGGTGAACTCGGGGATCGCCGCGGTGGGCGCGACCAAGATCGAGGGCAAGGCCGGGACGCGCTGGGTGTACACCGCCTCCGGCCCTGTCACCAACGTCGCGGCGCGGCTGGCGGCGCTCGGGGAAGGCGAGTGCGTGTTCATCGGCGCCGAGACGGCGGGCCGGCTCGACGCCGAGCTCCCCCTGGAGGACCTGGGGGAGCAGCGCCTGAGGAACGTGGAGGAGCCGGTGCGCGTCTTCCGCCTCGCGGTCTAGCGGGGTCAGGTCTTGCATTCCGACATCGGCAGGGGTGCCATCCTGCCTCTGGATACTGGTCAGGGCACTGATCATCGCGTGCCGCTGGGAGCGCAGCAGCGGTGGGGAGGTCACGTGTCGTATTTCAAGACCTGACCCCCCGAACACGCGCCGGGGGAGCGAGCGCGAGCAGGGCGAGGGCGGCCAGGAGGAGCGCGGCGCCCGCGGCGCCGGCCAGACCGAGACGCTCGCCGAACCACAGGACGCCGAGCGCCGCCGCGGTGAGCGGCTCGAGGAGCGTGGCGATGCCCGCCGCCGTGGCCGGGACGCGCGCGAGGCCCGTCGTGAAGAGGGCGTAGGAGAGCGCCGTCGGGCCGAGCCCGAGATAGAGGAGGAGCGGCCACCCCGCGGCGAGCGGCGCCCAGACCGCGCGCTCCGCCAGGAGCGCGGGGGCGAGCAGCAGCGCGGCCAGCGTGAAGGTGGCCGCGGCCTGGCGCAGGGGCGCCATGCGGGCCAGAAGGCGCTTGGCCGCCACGGCGTAGGCGGCGTAAGATAGCCCCGCGCCCAGCGCGAGCAGCGCCCCCAGGCCGAAGCCACCGGAGACCTCGCCGAGCCCTCGCGGTCCCACGACGAGGAGCGCGGTGCCGCTGACGGCCATGGCGAGGGACAGCCCCACGCCGGCGGTGAGCCGCTCGCCGAGGAAGGCTCCGGCCAGGAGCGCGATCATGAGCGGGGCCGAGCAGATCGCCAGCAGCGCCGCGACGGCCACGCCGGTGAGGGTGACGGCGCGGAAGTAGCAGACCTGGTAGGCGGCCATGGCGGCGCCGAGGACGAGGCACGAGGCGGTGTCGGCGGCCGTCCACGGTCGCGAAGCCCGCGCGGGGACGGCGATGGCCGCGCGGCGCCCGGAGATCCAGGCGGCCAGGAGCAGGCATGGCGCGGCCACCGCGAGGCGCGCCCAGCCCACCAGGAGCGGGCCGGCCGCCGCGTCACGGGCCAGGAGCGTCATCGTCGCTCCGGTGGTGCCCCACGAGATCGCGGCCAGGCAGATGAGCAGGAGCCCGACGAGCATCGCCGGACGAGTATACGGGAGAACCCCGGATGCGGTGGATTGACCTGGCGCACCCGTACCACGAGGGCATGACCTACCAGAAGACCGAGGAGTGATATGGAACCGATAGGCTTCATCGGGCTCGGCCGCATGGGGTTGCCCATGGCAGGGCGCCTGCTCGACCACGGGCAAAGGCTCGTGGTCCACGACGTGCGCCCGGAGGCGGCCGCGTCCCCGGTGGGCCGCGGCGCGGTGTGGGCGGCCTCGCCCCGCGCGGTCGCGGAGCAGGCGAGGACCGTCATCACCATCGTTCCCTCCTCGGCGGAGGTGCGGGCGGTGTTCTCGGACCCCGGCGGCCTGCTCGAAGCCCTCGGACCCGGCAGCCTCGCCATCGAGATGACCTCCGCCGATCCGTCGGCCACGCGCGAGGTGGCCGCGCAGGTCACCGCGCGGGGCGCCGCGTTCATCGACGCGCCGGTGTCGGGGGGCGTGCGCGGCGCCGAGGCTGGCACGCTGTCCATCATGGTGGGGGGCGGGGCCGAGCACCTGGAGCGGGCGCGCCCGCTTCTCGAGGCGATGGGCCAGCGGATCTTCCACGTGGGGCCTGTGAGCACGGGGCATGCCATGAAGCTCGTGAACAATGCCTGCTCGGCGGCGGCCCTCGTGGTGACGGCGGAGGCCGTGGCCGCGGCGACCCGGGCCGGCATCGATCCAGCGCGGGCCGTGGAGATCATCCAGGCCTCCACGGGGCGCTCCAACGCCACCGAGACCAAGTTCCCGCGCTTCATCCTGAACGGGGCCTTCGATGCCGGCTTCGCCATCCGCCTCATGGTCAAGGACCTGGATGGCTACACGCGGCTGGCGCGGGAGACGGGCGTGCCGTCGCTCCTGGGCGCCGCGGCCGCGGAGGTGTTCCGCATCGCGCTGGCGCGCGGCATGGGCGACCTCGACCATACCACCGTCGTCCGCCTCATCGAGGAGTGGACCGGCACCGAGCTGAGATCCCGAACCGGAGGGCAGCGATGACGCGCATCGGGTTCATCGGAGTGGGGACCATGGGGCTCCCCATGGCGAAGAACCTGCTGAAGAAGGGCTTCGCGGTCACCGCCTTCGACGCCAACCCGGAGGCCGTGACGGCCGCCGCTGCGGCCGGGATGGCGGCGGCCGCCTCGGCCGCCGAGTGCGTGGCCACGGCGGACATCGTGATCACCATGCTCCCCTCGTCCCCCAACGTGGAGTCGGTCTACACCGGAGACGGCGGCGTGCTGGCCGCAGCGCGCCGCGGCACACTGTGCGTGGACATGTCCACCATCGACCCCGCCGTGTCCCGTCGGGTGGCCGCAGCAGGCAAGGAGCGCGGGGTGCGCTTCATCGACGCGCCGGTCTCGGGCGGCGTCCCGCGGGCCACCGACGGCACGCTCGCCATCATGGTCGGCGGCGAGGCGGCCGACGTCCAGGAGGCCCTGCCGGCGCTTCAGGCCATGGGCGCCAACGTGATCCACGTGGGGCCCGTCGGCAGCGGGGAAGTGGCCAAGCTCTGCAACAACCTCATCGCCGGGGTGGTCGGCGTCGCGGTGAGCGAGGCCTTCCGCATCGCCGAGGGCTTCGGCGTGGACCCGAAGATCGTCACCGAGGTCATCTCGAAGTCGTCGGGCAACACGTGGGTGATGGAGCACATGCACCCGGTGCCGGGGCTGGTGGCCAAGGCGGCCTCGAGCCACGAGTACCGGCCGGGATTCATGACGGACCTCATGTGCAAGGACCTGGGGCTCGCGGTGGACGCCGCCCGCGCGCTGCGCGTGCCCGTGTTCGTGGCGCCGGCGGCGCAGCAGGTCTATCGCCTGGCCTCCTCCCACGGGCTGGGGCGCAAGGACTGCACGAGCGTCTACGCGTTCCTCAAGCCCTCGGCCGCAGAGGCCCCCGTATAGGAGGTCGCCATGCAGGAGAAGCTCAAGGTCGGCGCGGCGCAGATCGCGCCGCGTTTCCTCGACAAGGCCGGCACCATCAAGAAGATCGGCCAGACCCTGGAAGAGGCCGGGCGGCTCGGGCTCGACCTCCTCGTCTTCCCCGAGACCTTCCTCTCGGCCTATCCGTACTGGCGGGGGGCCGTGTCGGTGCGCAGGGAGACGGAGCTCACCGCGGCCATGCAGCGCGAGAGCGTGCGCATTCCCTCCGCCGACACCGAGGAGCTCTGCGAGATGGCCCGCCGGGCCCGGGTCAACTGCGTCATCGGCCTCAACGAGCAAGACGACCGCCCCGGCAGCATGACCATGTACAACTCCCTCCTCGTCCTCTCCCGCGATGGCCGGGTGGCGGGCCGGCACCGGAAGCTCATGCCCACCCATTCCGAGCGCGTCTACTGGGGCATGGGGGATGCGCGCGACGTCCGCACCTTCGACCTGGACATCGGGCGGCTGGGCGGGCTCATCTGCTACGAGCACCACATGACGCTCTTGCGGGCGGCCATGGCCATCAAGGGCGAGGAGCTGCACGTCTCCGTTTGGCCCGGCTGGTGGAGCATGGACCGCCACCTCGGCGCCAAGAAGGCCGACCCGGGCTCCCGCGACTGCGACGTCGAGTTCGCCATCCGCGAGTACGCGCTGGAGAACTCCACCTTCGTTGTCTCCTCGTCGTGGTACCTGCCGCCGCCGGCGATTCCGCCCGAGCTCCAGGACATCATGACCTACAACCTGGCCGCGGGGGGCTCCTGCATCGTCAATCCGAGCGGCCAGTGGGTGCGCGAGCCCGTCTTCGGCCAGGAGGCGATCGTCTGGGCCGAGATCGACCAGGAGGAGCGCCGGCTGGCCAAGGCCTACTTCGACTCGGTGGGACACTACTCGCGCTTCGACGTCCTCCAGCTCCTGATCCGCGAGGAGGGGTGGGAGCCCACGCCCCGGCCCGAGCCACGTCCCCGGGAGCTACGCGAGGCGGCCGACCGCTTCGAGGTGAGGCTCGACCGTCTGGAAGCCATGGTGGAGCGCCTGCTCAGGCGCGAGTGACGCGCGGGACGGAAATCAACGAAAGAGGCAGGGAGATGGGGAGCGAGAAGAACGAGGTTCTTGAGCTGGTCCGGAGACTCCCGGACGACGTGACCACGGCCGACATCATGGAAGAGCTGTACTTCAAGCAGCAGGTGGATAAGGGGCTGCGGGATGCGGCGGAAGGGCGGGTTCTCACGTCCCAGGAGCTCAGAGAGAGAATCGCGCGGTGGCGGACCTCCGCTGGGCGCTGACGGCGGGGGACGATCTGCGGGAGATTGATGTGCTGATGCAAGGCCGCAACGAATCAACCAGAGAAGACACCGCCCTCGCCTGGCTGGAGGGCTTGGGCGACGTGGTGCTCGCCGCTTTGCCCGACGCGCTGCTGCCCAAGCTGCTCTCCGGCGAGAACCGCATCAAGGACGCCGAGCGGATCGCGGGCGCGGTGGCGTGATGCCTGAGATCAGCCGATTCCTTGGAATCATCATCACGATGAACTACAACGATCACGCGCCGCCGCATTTCCATGCGCGATACGGAGGGGACCAGGCGATCATCGAGATCGAGACGCTGCATGTGCTGGGAGGGCGCCTCAGTCCCCGAGTCATGGGTTTGGTGGTTGAATGGGCCTTGCTGCACCGTGACGAACTGCTGGAAGACTGGCGACTGGCAC